>DATJVZ010000372.1:0-6134 GCA_035501575.1 Terriglobales bacterium
TCTGCCCAGCGCTTGATCGTGCGCCACCGAGTCTCACTAGCCCAGTTTCTGCCGATTGCCTATCGCGAAAGGATTCGCTCGCTTCCTGGGGTCAAGAATGTCGTCAATCAAACCTGGTTTGGCGGGCAGTACAAGGATGACAAGCCGGAAAACTTCTTCGCCCAATTCGGCACCGATCCCAATGAGATCTTCGAGGTAATGCGGGATGATCGTATTCCACCCGACCAGTTGGAAGCCTGGAAGAAGGATCGGGCCGGGTGTGTCGTGGACGCGGAGTTAGCCAAGAAGCACCAGTGGAAGATCGGCGACCGCCTCAACATTAAGGGCACGATTTTCCCGGTCGATCTTGAGCTTACGATTCGCGGGATGTTCTCGAATGCTACTCCCACCGAGTCGATCTATTTCAATAACATCTACATCGACGAGGGCTATCCGCAGATCAAGGGCGCCGTCGGGTTCTTCGGCGTGTTGGCGGATTCCCCCCAAAGCGTCCCGCAAGTGGCCAAGGCAATCGATGCCATGTTCCGCAATTCCGACCGTCCCACAAAATCCGAGAGCGAGAAGGCCTTCAATCTCGACTGGATCGCCATGCTCGGTAATGTGAAGGGTTTCATCTTGAGCATCTGTGCCGCCGTGGTTTTTGCCACTCTGCTGGTTTCGGCAAATACTATGGCCATGTCGATTCGGGAACGCACTCGCGAGGTGGCCTTACTGAAGACCCTCGGCTTCACCCGCGGCACGGTGCTGGCGCTGTTCATGAGTGAATCCGTAAGCTTGGCGGCCTTGGGCGGACTGCTCGGCGCGATTGCCGCCTCCGGTCTGGTCTACATGATGGCTCGTTCTCCGCAAATGGGCCTGTTCATGACGGGAGTAACGATCAACTGGCCGACCATGTTGGTGGCCGTGCTGGTAGGCGCGACCGTAGGCTTGGTCAGTTCGTTTGTGCCTGCCTTCAACGCTTCCCGGAGAAACATCGTCGAAGGCTTGCGGCATATCGGGTAGCGGGAAAAACCATGGCGGTTCCTATTCGCTACAACATCCGGAACCTGATCCTGCGCAAGAGCGCAACGGTCATGACCGCGCTGGGGATTGCGCTGACGGTCACCACCGCGATTTTCATCCTGGCGCTTCTGGCCGGTCTCAACGCCGCGTTTCGCACCAGCGGCGATCCCCTGAATGTTTTGGTGCTGCGCAAAGGATCGAACGCCGAACTGGCAGCCGGCGGAGTGGATCGCGACCTTTTGCCGGTGATGAAAGACCTGGCGGGGGTAGCGCACGATGCCGCCGGGCAACCTTTGGTGTCGGGGGAAGAACTCCTGGTAGTTGTGCTTCCGCGAAATGATGGCACGGGAGAAACCAATGTCACGGTGCGATTCCTTACCTCTACGGGGATTGCCATGCGGCCGGAGGCCAAACTCGTCGCCGGGCGCTGGTTTCAGCCAGGTCAGCGGGAGATCGTGGTCAGCCAATCGATTCACAATCGCTTCTCCCAAGCCGCCCTCGGCGACACCATGTGGATCGGGAAAGGACCATGGACGGTGGTGGGGATATTCGACGCCGGCGGCACCGCCCACGACTCGGAGATCTGGGGCGACGTCAATCAGCTGTCCGCCGACTCCGACCGCCACTTCTACAACTCCGTACTGCTTCGCGCCACCGATCCGGTCGCGGCCGACGCCTTGAAGAATCGGGTGAACGACGATCAAAGGCTGAAGCTCAACGGCATGCTCGAGACCGATTATTGGGCAAAGCAGACCAATTCGGGCAATCCCATCAAGTTCGTCGGCATGATTGTAGCCGTGATTATGGCCATCGGCTCTTGCTTTGCGGCCATGAACACGATGTATGCGGCGGTGGCTTATCGCGCGCGGGAAATCGCCACCTTGCGTGTGATCGGTTTTTCCCGTCCCAGCATTCTGAGCTCGTTCGTTCTGGAGTCCGTGCTTTTGTCGCTGTTGGGCGCGCTAGTGGGCATCCTCTTAATGCTGCCGTTCAACGGTATGACGACCGGAACCAACAATCCGGTGACGTTCAGCGAAGCCGTGTTCAGTTTGCGCATGACGCCGAGAGTCGTAGGCTGGGCGGTTCTATTTGCCGTCGTCATGGGCTTGTTCGGAGGGATTGCTCCGGCATGGCATGCGGCCCAGCGCCAGATTCTGGCTTCCTTGAGGGACTAGCAGTATGCCGCTCGACACCAAACACACGGACTTAGAGGGATTGCGCATTGACCGGTCTGCGCCCCCGGGAGAGCCCGCAACCTGGGCGCGGCCTTACATCATCACGGGAATTGCGGCCGTCGCCATGCTCAGTGTGGCCGCCCTGGCCTATCGGCTGTTTGCTCCCGCGATCCCTGAGGTCGAAGTGACCCGGGCTCAAGCTGAGAACAGCGCGGACCTGAGCGGGGTCGTGCTCACCGCCAGCGGCTACATTGTGCCCCATCACAAGATCAACGTGAACTCCAAGGTGACCGGGCGGGTGGCCTGGATCGGGGTGGAGAAGGGCGACAAGGTCAAACAAAGCCAGGTGCTGGTGCGTCTCGAAGACGATGAATTCCGCGCTCAGTACGAGCAAGCCAAAGGTGCCGCGGACAACGCTCGCGCCTATCTCGAGGAACTCGAACACGGATCGCGTCCCGAAGAGATCGATCAAGCCCAGCACAATCTCGACGAGGCGCGAGCCACACTCGCCAACGACAAGTTGACCTTGGATCGTAATCGCCAGCTGTGGTCCGAAGGTGTGGTGTCGAAGCAGGTGCTCGATGACGCGACCGCAAAGTATGAGGCGGACCAGCAACGGGTGAACTCTCTCGAAAAGGGGTACCGTCTGGCTAAGATCGGGCCGCGCCAGGAGGAAATCGCTCGCGCCAAGGGAGCCCTGCTGCAGGCGGAAGGCCAGGAGGCCTACACCAAGTCGTGGTTGGATGCGACCATCATTCGCGCCCCGGTCAACGGCACCATTCTCGAACGCACTGCCGAAAAGGGCGAGCTGATTACGTCCGGATTCGCCAGTCAGGCCGAAGGGGGGCCGCAAGGACAAGTGGTGTCGCTTGCCGATCTCCACGATATTCAGGTGGAACTCGACATCGCGCAGGACGATTTCGCCAAGCTCGGCCCCAAGCAGAAAGGCATTGTCACGGTGGACGCTTATCCGGACCGCAAGTATGACGGCGAGATTCACGAGATCTCGCCCGAAGCCAACCGCCAGAAGGCGACGGTGCAAGTCAAGGTGCAGATCCTGAATCCGGATGAATACCTTCGACCGGAGATGAACGCCACGGTGAAGTTTTTGGCCGACAATACCCAGACTACCAGTTCCCAGGCCGCGGGAGTGTTCGTGCCAACCTCCGCCCTCCACGACCGCAACGGCAAGAAGGTAGTCTGGATTGCCTTCAATGGCAGAACAGTGGAACGGGAAGTCGAAGTCCTGACCCAACGCAGCAGCGGCTTTACGGTAAAGGGATTGATGGGAGGCGAGAACGTCATTACCGCCGCTCCGTCAACCTTGAAGGATGGAGAAAAAATCAAGATCAAGGGACAACAATGAATACTGCCACGGCGATCAACACCGCTACGGACACGAAGGTGGTTCAGGCTCGCAATGTGAGCAAGATTTTCAAGCGGGATGCTTTTGAAGTGAAGGCGCTTGACGACGTTTCTCTGGAGATTGCGGCCGCCGAGTTTCTCGCCCTGATGGGACCCTCGGGCTCGGGCAAGACGACGCTGCTGAACATGATCGCCGGTATCGACCGTCCCACCTCCGGCGAACTGCTCGTGCTCGGCGAGAATGTGTTTCGTTTCAGCGATGGCCAGTCCGCCCGCTGGCGCAACCAGCATATTGGGTACGTTTTCCAGACATTCAATCTCATCCCCGTGCTGACCGCGTTTGAAAATGTTGAACTACCGCTGCTGCTCACCAAGCTGAACGCTCGCGAGCGCCGCGATCATGTCATGACCGCCTTGAAACTGGTGGGTCTTGAGGAACGGGTCGAGCATCTTCCCAAGCAGCTCTCGGGCGGCCAGGAACAACGGGTGGCGATTGCTCGTGCCATCGTGAGCGATCCTACGGTATTACTGGCCGATGAACCGACGGGCGATCTCGACGGCCAATCCGCCACGGAGATCCTCGAGATCCTCAAACGGCTGAACGAGGATTTTCACAAGACCATTGTGCTGGTGACCCACGATCCGCACGCGGCCTCCTATGCCCATGTGACCCGTCACCTGGAGAAGGGAATGTTGCTTCCCGCATAAGACTCGGGTCTTCAGATGTTGCCGCCGAAAAGCACCCGTTGGGCGATTTTTTGACCACTTCGCACATCGATACGATAGGCTAGGGACGAGATCGATCGAGCGGGGGGACAAGGGTGTCCATCAAAGAACCAGCCGAACTCGAAGGCCTGTGCGCGGCAGGCACCGTGGTACGACTCATGATCGAAGCCATGAAGCGCGAGGTTCGTCCGGGTATCACTACGGCGGAACTCGATGAGGTGGGGGCGACGGTCATGCGCCGCAACGGAGCGAAATCGGCGCCCGCTCTGGTTTATCGCTTTCCCGGAACCAGCTGTATCAGTGTCAACGAGGAAGCGGTTCACGGCATTCCCGGCAACCGCACGCTCGCCGAAGGCGACCTCGTCAAGCTCGATGTGACGGTCGAGAAGGACGGCTTCATGGCGGATGCGGCGGTCACCGTTCCGGTCGGTGCCGTGTCGGAAGAGAATCAACGCCTGGCGGCCTGTGCCGAACGCGCCTTTGCCAAGGCGATGCTGGTGGCGCGGGCGGGTTTTCGCGTATCCGAAATTGGCCGGGTGGTGGAGCACGAGGTCGAGCGCAACGGGTTTTCCGTGATTCGCGATCTCGGCGGGCACGGTATTGGTCGCACCATCCACGAAGAGCCGCGGGTGCCGAACTATCCCGACCCGACGGCCCGTCAGGTTCTTACCGAGGGCCTGGTGATTACCGTCGAGCCGATCATCGCGGCGGGATCGGGGCGAGCGGTTCTCGGTACAGACGGCTGGACGGTTCGCACTGCCGATGGCAAACCTTCCGCACACTACGAGCACACGCTGGTAATCGCCAAGGGCGAGCCAATTTTGTTAACCGCCTAGAGCAGGTTCGGCAGAACTTAATTAGCCTAGCGCCAACCCTGAACGAGACCCCTACCTAAAGCAGGTTGCAAGCGTCGTACCCGTTCGCTAGGCCTTGATGTGGCAACTCGCGAGGCCGCGCTTCTCAAGATACTGCTGGTGGTAGTCCTCGGCCTCATAGAAGGTCGACGCCGGAACGATTTGGGAAACGATCGCTTGGCTGTAACGACCCGACTTCTCAAGCCGTTCTTTCGAAGCTTTGGCGGCGGCCTCCTGTTCCGGGCTGGTAAAGAAAATGGCCGAGCGGTACTGCGTGCCCCAATCCGGACCCTGGCGATTCAGTTGGGTGGGATCGTGGTTCTCCCAGAAAACGTCGAGTAGCTTCTCGTACGACAGCTTGCTGG
This sequence comes from Terriglobales bacterium, assembly GCA_035501575.1. Taxonomy (GTDB): domain Bacteria; phylum Acidobacteriota; class Terriglobia; order Terriglobales; family Acidobacteriaceae; genus JAFAGX01. The sequence goes on from DATJVZ010000372.1 coordinate 5,488, forward strand.
GATCATATTCGACTTCGACAGCTTCGGCGTGGCCGGTGCGATCGGTGCAGACATCCTTGTAGGTGGGATCCGAAAGGGTTCCGCCCGTGTATCCGACACGAGTCGAAATTACGCCCGGTAGTTGACGAAAAGTTGCCTCAACTCCCCAGAAACAACCGGCAGCAAAAATGGCTTTGGCCATAGGAATATCTCCGCTTAAGAGCAAGTATTGTATGAGATGAGCGCAGAGGCTGAAAAGTGGCAGCTTGCTTTTCTCGGTCCGCCTGATTCCCCCAATCCGGCGATGGTGAAATCGCCCAACCCCCATTGTTGTCAGTCGGCAGGCGATTGCCCTCCTCGTTCTCCTCGTTGGTTCGCATTGACGGACCCCAGGTCTGCAGGGTAGATTTCCCCTAAGGGTTCCCCCCCCACAAGCCACAGAGGTAGCCAGCCATTCTCGAGCGAAAACGCCATCTCGAGTCCATTTTGGCGCTCTGCACCGCACTAGTCCTGGCGCCCGGTGCGGCGGCCGCCAATAACTTCTCACTCCCGGTGCGCCTGGGATTCAGCGTGGGAGACCAATGGGAACCGGCGATTGCCGCCGACGGCTTCGGCCACGTCTATGTGCTCTACTCTCAGTATGGCTTGTTGCCAAACTGCCCGGACAA
>DATJVZ010000373.1:0-14959 GCA_035501575.1 Terriglobales bacterium
CGGTGACGACCACGCCACCACCCTCTACGGCACGGCCGTATACCGTGGCTTCATGATCCAAAACGTTCGAACCGAATAAACGACGCCACAATCCCGGCTCGCGAATTTCCACGTCGTCAGCTCCACTAGCGGCCAACGTCGTTTGATTGACCACGCTAATGTCTCCATCCTGGTAGCCGGCGGCTTTCAGGACGCTAACTGCCTTTTCCGCATGCGGCAGGGTGTCGTATACGGTAACAACCTTCTCGTAGGTCATCATTCCTCCTTTTTAGGGTTGGATAGTTTGGTTTGAGTTGACTGTTTCATCGCTCGCGTCCCCTGCGAGCGATGGTTCAACCGAATCGCGGGTGATGATGGCTTCCTGCCGACGTAGCATGACTCGTTCGCGATGGCTTTCGCTGCTGCGCACACGCCGCACCCGGACCTCCTCCTTGAGCAACAGACGGCGTTCCACGACCAGAATCTCCTCGACGATCGGGATGATGATGGTGTCGCCTTCTTCACGGACACTAGGCGGTACCTCGACCACTTTGCCGATCGGAGTACGCTCAACCTCGACCTGTTCTCGGGCTAGCGTTTCATCCAGCAATTGCTCGTGCTCGCACGTCACCCTCGACACCTGGACTCGACCGGTGACAATTCGGCGCTTCGCGATCGACGCCTGTTCTTCGGAAAGAGGGACTAGGATCTCTTGAGGATCGCCAGACGGGGTTGTCATGATGGGCTACTCCCCTGAAGTTAGAACTGCGGTTCGCTCGCGAGAAGGTCACCCCTGCGGTTGTGGAAGCCGCATGAGTGCCACCTGGTTTAGCGTTGGACGACGATGAGCTCGGTGCGGCGATTCATCGCCCGGCCCTCGTCGGTGGCGTTCGAGGCTATCGGCTTTTCCTGTCCCCAGCCATCGGTGTCCATGCGCGAGGGATCCACGCCAGCCTGAGCTATCAGATCCTTGACAGCATTGGCTCGATCCAAGGAAAGCGTCTTGTTGGCGCTGGCATCTCCCGTGCTGTCCGTATGGCCCTCTAGGCGGACTTTCATGGTGGGATAACACTTCATGATCGAAATGAGGTTGCTGACCGTCGCGTCCGATTCGGGCGTGAGGTGTGTGGTTGCAGAATCGAAGTTCAGGTGGTCGAAGACGATGCGCTTGGGCAGCTCGCTATCGTTGCCCGTGAGCATGAAGTTAGCCAGCGCATAGTTGAAACTGCCCTCTTCGACGTTAATGGTAGTGCCACAAGGAAGCGCGATTCGGGCCAGCTTGGGTGTGGATGTGTGGTGTAGCAGTCGTGGTATCAACAGCAGCAATGCAAGAATTGGCAAAGCCCAGATCCACTTTGAGAAGCCACCTTTGGGCTCGGCATAAACCACAGGATGCTCCACCGGAGCTGGCGCGCCGCAAAGGTTCGCCAAATTGCTCACGCCAAGGGCGTTGGCCAGGCCCGCCGGCGCCATTCGTTGGATGGTGTCGCGGTGAGACGACAGGAAACTCGACAAGCCGGAAGCAGACAGGTTATGCGAGCTAGCCTCACGGCCGAGTATCCCGAAAACCAGTGGAGCTATCAGACTCAATACGGACGACGCTCCGGGAACTGAAATTCCAGCTGCCGCAGCAACCACACTCGCGACGCTATTGGTATTGCCGCGGAGCAAGCCGCCCAACAGGTTCCCTCCGGTATGCATCAGACTCTGAGTCGCGGCTCCGCCCGTCAACTGGCTCGCGAAATTGGAAACGACGCTGGAATCTGAACTCGACGATGACAGCATGGCTAAGAGCTCGGTGGCTCCATTTGGCGTCGATGCTCGGTTACAAGCCGCACCTGCAAGAGCAGGTATTGCGACGTCCACGGCCTTTTGGGTTTGGGCAGGGCTTTCCCCGACAATTGCGGCCATCTTGGACACAACCGTTGGAGTCAGAAACCCGCTCACGAGATCGAAGAGATTGCCAGCCATAGCGCCTCCTTCTCAGTCCAACACGCTTTTCTGGTGATCGAGCGAGCCAGCTGTTGCGTCTTCACGCGGGACAAAGACCTCGAGCCGATGGGACGGGCCGCTAAGTCACGGCAACAGCAAGGCCGAACCGGTCTTACACATCCTGCCCCGGAAGAGAAACAACGAACTAATCAACGGCCTTCAGATTTTCTTCCCGTCGAGTGTTCTCGGAAACTGTCAATGAATGAAATATCGAATGACTCGGCGCTGGAAATGTTCCTGAAATTCACCGCCGAGGCCAGGAACATCGCAGAAAGGAATTTTGAATTCGCCCCAAGCCCAAGTCCGAAAAAGACATGATCTACCGAGCGAGATGCGATCGAACACCTACTTCACGTATTTCGGGTCCTTGCCTTGCGACCCGGGATCATAGGTTGCAACGAAGTGGATACGCTCCGGCCGGGTGGGGTGATCGTAAAACCAGAGCTTAGCGAACCAGTCAGGGTCGGGATCGGAAAGATTTACTTCTCCACTTTTTTCGAAATAATGCGCGGCGACTTGGTTGGGATCGGCCACCACGCCATGGATCACTTCGATGCCGTAGCGGTCGGCTTCGTGCTCGAAGTGGCGAGAGACGGCGTTGAAAGCGGGTGTGGCGAGAAATGCCAACAGGTTGATAAGAAGGAAGAGCACCGGGAAAGAAGCCCAGTCTTCTAAGTCGCGAATACCCCATTGGGTTTTCCAACGGGCGACGATCGAGAGCGCGAGGCGGTAGCCGAGGTAGAGCAGGAACAGAAGGATAACTCCCGCGCACGCGATTCCCTTGGGCAGGTGGAGGAGAACATAGTGCCCCATCTCGTGTCCGAAGACGAACAGGGTCTCGGGCGTTGTGGCTTTGGCGACCATGGTATCCCAGACTACGACCCGTTTCGAAGCCCCGAATCCGGTGACGTATGCATCCAGTTGCGTTGTCTTCGTGCTGGCGTTCATCACAAACATGCGGTCAGCGGGGATTTCGATTCCGCCGCGCCGGGTCACTTTCTGGATTTCGGAGACTAGAGCCGGCTCGGCGCCAGCCAGGGGCTTGAAGGTGTAGAAAAGGGGGTCGACCACCAACGGCTTTAGGAAGAGGAAGGCGACGAGGACCGGTAGGGAGGCCAACCAGAAGTAAAACCACCATCGGCGAGGGCTGCGGCGGATGATCCCGTAGAGAACTCCGACCAGCACGGTCCCGATGATTAGAGAGATGATTTGGTTGGTGATCCAGTCGCTGCACCAGGCTGGCCAGGTTTCGACGCTGAGGCCGAAGGCGCGGTCAAGCCATTGATCCCAAATTTCGCTGGGGATGCCGAGCACGGCGATCGTGAGAAGGATGAGGGGTGCAAATATGATGAGCTGCACAAAGCGGCGTGGGGACGCGTGTTCGGCCAGATCGCGCAACACGGGAGCGACGCGCCAGCGCAAAAGGCCCAGCAGAAGCAAAAAGCCGTACAGCGTGTTGACAAAGAAATGCCGATAGTGGGCGTTCGAATAGGTCTTGGCACGGGCGTATTCGGCGGGAGAAGGACGGTATTCAAAGACTGCTCCCTGGGGCGGCTGAGCCACGCTGGCCGGCGAAGGGATCGATGCGGGCGTCGAGGAGTCGCCGGACTTAGTCTGCGCGGATAGCGTACAGATTGTGGCTGCGAGGAGCGAGAACAGAACGAAGAATCGGCGTTGCATCATATCGAGGTTATTCTTCAGGCCGGAGGCGGATTTGCTTCGCTGCACCATCCGGTGTTGTTCGAGGAATATACGCCGGCTGGCAGAGTAAGTCCCGACTGATCTGAAATAAAGAATCCTCGATTGCGGGAAGCCCACCTGGTGATCGTTATTAGTCGAATGTCGCCGACTTGAAATCGCCACCGGTGGGGTTTTCGAACCTGGGAAGACACCTCGCGGGTTGCATTTGCAAAGCAAAACCCGGTCCAGAAATAAGAAGGCAAAAAGCAAAGGCTGTCGAGATATTTCTCGACAGCCTGAAATCCTCTTGGCCACGTGCTACCCACGAGGACTAGTTACTATACCCGGAAAGCTAATCTTCCCCCGCCCCCTATTTCTAGAGGTCCACTTCTCCGGGCGACGCGTCATTTTCATGCATAGCAAGCCGATTGCCACCCTAAGTTATTGACAACAACAAAGCTAGTCGGCATTCACTGCGCAAGAAATTGACCACTTCGGCGAATCGATTTGCATAGTCTCGAAACCCGACTTCTGCCGATTTCGATCGCCGCCTGCGGACGGCGGGCGCAGTCGCCATCTCGAGCGGCTCAGGCCTCGAGCACGGGGCGGAGCGAACTCCACTGTTCGTTGTCGGGAACTGAAGCGCGATTGATCGCATCGACCTGCATACTGCTGCTCTCGAGCCACCCAGATCGGGTTCGGGTCTTTCGCTTTCGGAGGTGCCAGTTGAATCATCGCTCGCCGTGATGTCTAGATGGCAAGGTATCCTTCGCCCTGAAAGCATCCGGCCAGCCCTCCTCGGGTGACTCCAATCACTAACATCGCGTCGCGCCCATGGCATAATGTCGGAAGTAGACTGACCGGAGCTGAATCATGAGCACGCAAGTAGAACCTATCGCCAAGACGCTGCCCGCACGTTATTACACCGATCCTGAAGTCTTCCGAGAGGAGATGGAGCGCTTCTTCTGCCGATCCTGGGTGTGCGCCGGGCGTACCGCGCAGATTGAAAAGCCGGGGGATTATTTTCTTCGCGAGGTCGCTGGTGAGAGCATCATCATCGCTCGCGATCAGGGTGGCGCGGTGCGCGCATTCTTTAACGTCTGCCGGCATCGCGGTACTCGCATTGTCACTGTGCCTGAAGGCAGCTTCGCTGGCCGCATACAGTGTGGTTACCACGGCTGGACCTATGGTCTCGACGGGCGATTGATTGGGGCGCCCCATATGGAGAGCAACGGCTTCTGTCGCGAAGACTATCCGCTGAACCAGGTGCAGACAGCCGTTTGGGATGGACACATCTTTATCAATCTGAATACTCAAGCCGAGCCTTTAGAGAAACAACTGGATGACCTTCCGCAAAAATTTGCTGCCTGGGGAATGGCGGAATTGCGCATGGCAAAGCGCATCGTGTATGAGGTCAAGGCGAATTGGAAACTGATCATCCTAAATTACAACGAGTGCTTGCACTGTCCCGTGCTACACCCTACGCTTAATCGCTTTACCAACTACCTCAGTTCCGACAACGAGACTCCCCATGCGACCTACATTGGGGGTGCGATGGAGTTCCGCAACGGCGCTGAAACCATGAGCCTCGACGGCGAGCGACGGCGCGATCCGCTTCCCGGCCTAAATGCGGAAGAGTGCCAGAAGGTTTGCTACTACGCAATCTATCCCAACTTCTTGCTCAGCCTGCATCCTGACTACATGATGACCCACACGCTGTGGCCACGGGCCGTCGACCGCACGAATATCATCTGCGAATGGCACTTCCATCCCGCCGAGATGGCGAAAGGCGATTTCAATGCCACCGACGCCATCGAGTTCTGGGACCTGACGAACCGGGAAGATTGGGGTATCTCTGAGCTTTCGCAATTGGGAATTCAATCACGCGCCTACCGGCCTGGGCCCTATGCCGAGCGAGAATCGCTGCTTCACGCTTTTGACACCATGGTTCTCGAGACCGAGCGGCAAACCAAGAGCCGCCGTTTCTAGGGTGACGGCCACGCCGAGGCACCGGGGCGATCTTTCGCCGCCCCGCGGATACAAATCCGGCAGGTCAACTCGCCTCGGAGGTTGGAATCGCCATGGAGGCCTCGGCTTTTTCACTCTCATCGGCAACCTTCCGTAGCGACAATCGTTCGCGATGTGCCAACAAGAGACCAATCGGAGTCACCGCTACGAAACTGACCAGCCACAGCAGAATGCCACAACTCACCGCCAGTTCCCGCGGCACGTGGAAAACCTTGTCCAGGGCTTCGATGGTTGCCAGCTGAGAACCGCCGCCAACCCCGGGTAACTGCACCATGGAGCCGACCATGCTCGAGCCCATCAAAAGGAGAACGTGGGTGGTGCTCATCGCCTCCATCGGTCGCCCGTAGGCGTGGGTTACTTGTTCATAGGAGACTGCGATCATCCACCACATGACCAGTGAAATTACCGCCAGTTGAAGAAACGAGAATGGGTCATGGATCGTATGCAGCCCGCCGGCGAATTCCCGCACCCGCTGTGCGATGCGATGCCCAAGATTCTGGGCATGATGAGAAAGGCGCTTTTCGGCCCAATCCGCAATTCTGGGTCCCTGGTACGACACCAGCATGGCGATGGCGAACAAGAGAAGAACCACACCTGACAGAAGATATCCCGTAACGTGCAGCCAATGGTGATAGGCGGGGCGCGCCAGAGCAAACTCGCGCAACTGCGTCGGCAAGAAGATCCCGCCCACCATCAATACCGTGAACGCTCCCAAGTCGAAGATGCGTTCCACGGTCCACACCGCCAGCTGCGAAGAAAAGCTCAGATTGACACGCCGGGCAATCAAGTACGGACGGATCAGTTCTCCCGGTCGGCCAAGGACCACAAGTCCCGTAAACCCCACCAGGGTGGGAGAAATCAGCGTCCCGGCCGAGACGTCCTTCCGGACAGGGCGGAGAAAGATTTTCCAGCGCAGGGCGCGAAGTACGTAGGCTAAATAAATCAACAGGATCCCGCAGCCGACGTGAAGCCAGCTCACATCCCGGGTGTTCTCCAAGAACTTGCTCCAATCAAACGTCCGCCATTCCCGGAATTGCAGATACACCAAGCCGAGGAGGACCGCCAACAGCAGTCCGTAAATCGTGGCGCGGTGCTTATTCATCGGATAAGAGTTTCTGCTCGGTTCGAAACACAGGGCTTTACGTATTCAAGGTAAACGACCTATGGGCAGGGGTCAAACGCAGCATTTCATCGAAGGGTCACGGGTAATTGTCGGGTGCGAGGGACGCAGCCTAAGACTCAGGAAAGTTCAGGGTGAAGCGTGAGCGGGCTTCCCGGCGGCTGACCCTCGCTCGGTGTCGGCAAGCACGATGCGCTTGGACGTCGAGTCTGGTCGCACGGTTTTCGTGAGCTGAACAGCGTTCTGTGTCGCTCCGAGCTTACGTTCGGCGAGTTTCTTACGATTGAAATCCCGGACAATCTTGGCAACGTAAGCCCGGGTCTCGGGATAGGGAGGCACGCCGGCATAACGCTCTACCCTCTGCGGACCTGCGTTGTAAGCTGCTAACGCCTTGACCATATCGAAGTTGTAGCGCTCCAACAGATCCCGCAGGTAGCGAGTGCCGCCGTCCACGTTGGCACTGGGATCAAAAGCATTTCTGACCCCCAATTTTGAGGAAGTTCCGGGCATGAGTTGCATCAGGCCCTGCGCGCCCTTCGGTGAGATGGCGTGCGGGTTGAAGTCGCTCTCCGCATGGATGACGCTGTTTACCAGGTCAGGGTCGAGATGATAGCGCTCACTGGCATTGGTGATCAGGTCCGGCAGGTTGCCAGGATTTTGCGCGGCGGCTGCTGGAACGGAGACATCTGGCTCAAAATGGTCGATTTCGGTAGTGGGCACATCGACGAACCCGCTTGCATCTGCGCCCATGTAAAGACGGGTCACAGAGCCCAGCTGCTCGCGCCTCTCATGCCGGATGGAGAACCCGTTGTTTAGCACAGCGATGTCGGCCCCAAACCCGGGAACCGAAACGGCTATCAAGGCCAGACCCAATGCGACTTTTGCTGCGATGGTCATCGGCTTCTATCGGCGGGGGAGTGCCCAGAACCGCGCAAGGACCGCAAAACCAATCAATTCTAAACCAGCAGTCCAGAGTCGCCAAGCACCTGTTCTATGGCAGCAGCGACTCCGTTTTGATCGTTTGCCCGGGTTACCGTCCAGCCCCTCATCCGCAGGTCTTCCGCTGCATTTCCCATGATAAACGGAAGTCCTGCAAAGACAAGCATTTCGACGTCATTATAGTTGTCACCAATGGCCATGACCTGTTCACGAGCCAGCCCGCGGAATTTGGCCCATCGCTCGAGCGCGTGGCCTTTGGAGCATCCCTGATGCAGAACGTCCACAATCGACAGATCCCGTAGGGGATATTCGGTCCTTAGGACGGTAATTTCACCTTCCAGGGGGGAGGCGGCGAGACCTTCTAGCGCTCGCTGCATGTGAGCAATCGGACCGCAAAACATTACCTGAACCGGGTCCGTCGTGAGCGACTTCTCCAGCGGAATCACAAAATCGATGTATTCCATGTTCTTCTCCAGCCAACGCTGGATGCTCTGGTTCAGTTCGCGCATGTGCTCAAGCACGATCGCTCCCTTGCCATCGACGTCGAAGGTCACAACCGTGTTGCCGCGAAATTCGCGCATGTCGGCGCATAGTCTGCGGCAGGTTTGAACCGGCAACAGATCACGATGAAAGGTGTCCCCGGCGAGCGAACGTGTGATGGCGCCGTTTGAACTGATCAGCCAGAGATCAAAACCGAGCTGGCGCGCGATGGGGAGGGCAAAAGCATGACGCCGTCCGGTAACCAGCACGATTTCGATGCCCGCGTGGTGGGCACGGCGCAAGGCCGCTAGATCGAGCTCGGAAATCTGGTATTGAGGGTTCAGCAGTGTGCCGTCGATATCGGCAGCCAAGAGGCGAATGGCAGGTCTCACCATTTGTCATTCTAGCAAGCGCCTCGACGATCCGGTCCGAACCTGGCATTAGTTAGCGAGTCGGTACCGGATGCCTGACGCGCCACCGCCTAGACCTGTTATAGTTCGCATCAGCGATGGGATCGCTACTTTTCTTTGCCTTCTCGTGGTGGGCCATCCTGCTGCGGGTGGTGGCCATTATTCACTTCATCCGGCGCCGTCCGGATTTTTTTTGGTTGTGGATTATTCTCATCCACTGGTTGGGCGCGCTGGTATACATCGTGGTCGAGGTCATCCCGGACGCTGGGCTGATGCGGCAATCCTTCAAGGTGTTTCCGCGTCGCCAGCGGATTCGCGATCTCGAACTGGCCATCCAAGACAACCCCTCCGCCGGCAATTATGAAGAACTTGCCGACCTGTATCTCGAAGAAGGGCGGTTCGCACAAGCACGCCAGGCCTACGACCACGCCATCTCTTCCCGCACCGACTCTCCGGATCCGTTCTACCGTCGCGCCATTGCTGAGATTGAGCTCGGAGATTTCACCGCTGCGATTGCTGATCTCGAGCCGGTCGTGGCCAAGGACCCCAAGTACGACTTCCAGCGGGCTGCTGCCCTGCTGGCTCATGCCTACGCGAACGTAGGACTCGCGCAGAAGGCCGAGGCTTTGTTTCAGGAAGTCACCAAGGTCTCAACCTCCTCGGAAACCTACTACAACTACGCGTGTTTCTTGGCTTCTCAGCAGCGCAAGGCGGAAGCCGAGGAATGGGCCAAGCGCATTCTGGCCAAGAAGGGAACCATGCCTGGATACCAGCGGCGCCGCGAACGTCCCTGGTTCCGTAAAGCCAACGCACTCCTGCGGCGGCTCTCCACCTAAGTCTGATTGGGCTAGCCACTTACCTCGCCTGCGGTCAGAGGTCAGAGAAATGCTGAACTCAAAATACAGTATCAGCCTGATAGCTAGCTCTCGCCCCGATCAAGTATTACTAGACTTACCCCAACGCGAAGGAGACGGAAGGCAGGCGCTGGTTACCTCCCCATGTTGTTTTCCAACGCCTGCCGCCTCCCTAATCGCAGCTTTCCCGAATTCCCAGCCGTGAAGTTTATTTCCCTTGGCAGCTAGACCTCGGAGGCAACACGGGAGTGCTCGGGTCTCAGAGAGGAGGAATGAAGTTTCGGTTGTAGGGGTCTACCGGTCTGCCGACAGTTGCTCTCCCGCAACTTTGGTCATGGCAAGGGGAACCAATGGGACGAGCTTTACTCCTTCCCGCAGATCGAAGGACAAAGAGAGGGTAGGGGAGCAGCGACCACATAACCAGAAGCGGGCTACCGGGCGGGGCGACTTTCGTGTCGAGAGCAGGGAATTGTGGTCGGCATCGTGAGACCGCACCTCGAACTGAAATAAGCGCCCACCGAACAAGTAGCGCAGTGGAGCCCCGCAAGCCGGATTGGCGCATTGACTGATCATCGGCGAAATCACGCTTGAGGATTTTGTACGCTTCCGTCTGAATCCTGTATCTCATAAGATCCTGTGGCAATCGAATACAGTAAAGTCTGTATTCTGGCTGCCGGTCGTGGCTAGGGCTCGGGAAAACTGGCACCATCCGGAACTAGGGGGCAGTCCTTAAGCCTCAGCCATCAATTTGGAATCGTGGTTCTCAGGCCTCGATCCTAGAATTTCCGGGTTGCGCGGCGACCCCAACCCCATGAAAAATCACTCATGGGATCCCACAATCGCTCCTGACAGGAGCGGATTTCCTGCCGCGAAAGAACGTCCCGCCGTCGAGCACAGTTTCTACGGCGTTGACCAAATCGCGGCCCGCCTCGCTCTTGCATACCGCGCCTCGGATGGCTTGATTGTGAAGGTTGTTGATCAGTTCGTCGGAAAGGTGCAAAGAGAAGAGAATGATAGGGATATCGGGATAGAATGCCGCTATGTGACCGGCCGCCTCGATACCGTTCATGGTAGGCATGGCAATGTCGAGGATGATGACATCGGGGTGGTACTCGATGGCTCTTTCGACTGCTTCCTTGCCATCGTTGGCCTCGGCACACACCTTCCAGGCGGGTCGAACCTCTAGTAGGTTCCGTATACCCAGCCTCATGACTTCGTGATCGTCGGCGACGAGGATTCGAATGGTGGAGGTCGAATTCTCGGAGAAAGAATGCCGCATTTCGGGGTTCGTCATGGGAGTCCAGAGCTCATCCATCGTTGTCGATTTCGGTTGTCGTTACGGCCGCGACCCCATCGGGAGAGATTGGGGAAACCATGCCGCAGTCAATCTCTATCCAGTTTTTCTGGCGGCTCGATTTTCATTCGATGCCGCAATCACGCTCTGAAAAGATTGAAGCCATTATTCTGATTTCGACGCGACAGACAATAGCTCGCGCGGGTAGGGCTTTGGCACCAAAGTTGTAATTTGCCACCCGGGCATCGAGAACAGCGCGCTCTGGGTCGCCAGAAGCCGCGCCCGAAGCAGGAAACGGCGAACCACGAGCCGGAAGCGTGCCGGCGACCGATCGCGGGCAAGCATGGGGGACACAGGTATGATAGGGACAATCGTCGCTTTAGAAATTGCGCCTGGTCGAAGAGGAAATTTCAGCCCCCAGACGGCTATCTCGCCCACCGACGCCGGCGTCTAAGGTAAGGTAGAGGAAGCTAGGCGTCGTCGATCCCGAATCTATCAGCATGCGTCTTCTCTTGGATATCTTTGCCCAGACCTTGCGCACGCTCTGGGAACATAAGTTGCGTTCCTTCCTTACCATGTTCGGAATCGCGTGGGGCCTGGGATCCCTGTTGCTGCTGGTGGGTTTGGGAGAGGGATTCAGAACCGGCCAGCGCAAGCAATTCAATGAATTGGGCGAGAACGTGATGTTCGTCTGGGGCGGACGCGCTCCCGCCGTGAACGGCAGCTTCACCAGCATGCGGCAGTACTATCTGTCCTACAAAGACTATGCCGATATTGTGGCGGAATGTCCCGACGTCCATCTCGCCGTTCCCGTGATTCAGCGGAATGATGTGCGTGCGGTCAGCGACTTTTATCAAAGCAGTGGCCAGATCCTCGGCGTTCTGCCGAAGTTCAACCAGATCCGCCATGCTCCGATCGCGGACGGTCGCTGGCTGGATGAGCTGGACAATGTCGAGAAGCGGCGGGTTGTCGTGCTCGGGGACGAGACCCGGCGTCTTTTGTTTCCCGGGCGTCCGGCCGTCGGTAGCACGATTCTGCTCAACGGAGTTCGCTTTCAAGTCATGGGCACGCTCCAGCGAATCGGACACGGTGAAAATACCAACCAAAACCTGAAGAGCTTCGTGCCTTATACCACCATGCACGAGAATTTTCCGCCCCTCAACGTGGGTGACGTGCGCGATGCCATCTCGATGATCAACTATCAGCCCACTTCCAGGGCGCTGCATGAAGCGGCCAAGTTGGAGGTACACAAGATCATCGCTCGCAATCACGGGTTTGACGAACGCGATCTCGATGCCTTCGATGAGTGGGACACGGTGAAGACGGTGGATCAAATCGGCAAGATATTTGATGTCATGGATTTTTTCCTCGGCAGTGTTGGGCTGGTGACGCTGGCTCTGGGAGCCATCGGCATCATCAACATCATGCTCGTATCGGTCGCCGATCGTACCCGGGAAATCGGATTACGGAAAGCCTTGGGAGCTACCAACCGCAGTATTTTGTTCCAGTTCTTTTCTGAAGGCGCCTTCTTGACCCTGCTGAGCGGCGGAATTGGCATCGGCGCAGCGGCGGCGCTTATGGCGGCTCTATCCACTCTGCCTTCTCCCCCAGGGTGGGACACGCCGAGGCTCGTGCCCGCAACCGCCGCTCTGGCCCTGGCCTCGCTGGCCTTTGCCGGCATTGCCGCCGGGCTCTATCCCGCGCGCAAAGCCGCCATGTTAACGCCGGTTGAGGCGCTTCGCCGGGAATAGAGCCATGAAGCGAGATCTCTTACAACAAAGCTACCAGGCCATGCGGCATGATCTGCGCAAAACGGTGCTGACCATCCTCGGCATGGCATGGGGCATCGCCACCGTGGCTGTCCTGCTCGCTTACGGCGATGGCTTTGCCCGTGCCATCTACAACATCTTTGAAAGCTTTGGCGCAACCGCCGTGGGGATATTTCCCAACCGCACCTCCGAACAGGCCGGTGGCACCAAGGCGGGCGTGGAGGTGCGCTTTACCGATAGCGATGTCGCGCTGCTCGAAAACGTTCTCCCCTTGGTTCGCCATACTTCGCGGGATTCGGCGAAGCAGTGCGTGGCGCAACGTGGGCCGCGTTCCTATAGTTTCCCGGTTCTTGGACTCGACCCTCCGATCTACGACATCTGGAACCTGCAACTCGCCGCTGGCCGCTTCTTCGACGACCAGGACAACCTAAGCCACGGACTGTATGCCGTGATCGGATCGGAGGCGAAGGCCAAGTTATTTTCCGGGATGCCGGCTCTCGGCGAGTCGATCCGGGTTGATGGCGCCAGCTTCAAGGTTATCGGAGTCTTGCGTCCGCGCATGCAGGAAGGCGATGACGACGACAATCGCGCCATCTATGTACCCCACAACTCCATGGATGTTCTCCGCGATACCCACTTCATCGATGGAATCTGGCTCGATTCCCAGGGCCTCTCCCACGAGAAGCTCGAGCAGAGGATTCGCGAGTCCCTGGCGACCGCCCACGGCTTTAACCCGGATGATCAGCGTGCCGTCTTCGTTTTCGACGCCCAGAAGCAACTTTCGCAGTTCAGGGTTATCAGCCTGGGATTAAAGGTTCTGATGGGTTTCGTGGGCACGATCACGCTGGGCATCGGCGGCATCGGCTTGATGAATATCATGCTAGTCTCGGTGACGCAGCGTACGCGCGAGATTGGTGTGGAGAAAGCCCTGGGCGCTCGCCGCAGCGATATCCTCTTTCAATTTCTCGCCGAGGCCATGGCCATTACCGCCGTGGGTGGGGTGGTCGGAATCTTGCTTTCCTATGCCATCACGCTTTCGGTCGGAACCTTGACCCTCTACAGCGCGATGGCCACGCACGCCGAGGCCGGCGACATTCACCTTAGACTTGCCCCTCGGGTATTGCTGGTCTCAACCGTGATTTTGGGCTTCGTGGGCGTTACCAGCGGCCTGTTTCCTGCCGTTCGTGCCGCCAATCTCGATCCGGTCGAAGCGCTGCGTTACGAGTGAATCATGGTCCTTCGGCCGAGTTCTTCCGAGCGCCTAGTAGGGAATGGTACTTAAGAATTGCGGTGCCTTGCGGATTTGTGTGGTGTGCTCAAATCCGGAGGCAATCTTCAAGAGCGTAGGCTCGCTCCAGGCCCGGCCAAAAAACGAGATGCCGACCGGCAGTCCAAAAACGAATCCCGCGGGGACGGTGATGTCCGGATAACCCGCCACGGCGGCTGCATTCGAACTCCCGCCGGGAGTGTGATCGCCATTGGCCAAGTCGCTCAACCACGCCGGACTGCCCGTCGGCGCCACAATCGCGTCCAGTCGATTCTGGTCCATGACCGCGTCAATCCCTTCCTTCCGCGACAGCCTTTGGTTGTTGGCCAGCGCCTCGGTGTATTCCTTGCTGGTCAGATCGCTCTTGGCTTCGGCTTTCAGGAAGAGATCCTGGCCAAAATAGGGCATTTCCTTCTCGCGATTCTGATCATTGAAGGTGATGATGTCCGCTAACGATTTCGGGGTCGCTCCGCGGGCCGCCAAATAGGCATTGAGATCGGCCTTCAACTCGAAGAGCAGCACCGTGAGCTCCGAATCATCGAATTTCCCGTGGGATGGCAAATCCGCTGGATCTACGATTTGGGCGCCCGCGTGCTTCATGGCCCCGATCGCTCGCTCCATCACCTGATCCACCAGATCGCTAAAGCCGAAATACTTTCGTGCTACCCCGATGCGCGCGCCGCGCAATCCGTTGGGATCAACGAACTGGGTGTAGTCGGCAACCTTTCCCTGGCTCGCGGCGGTCGCGCTGTCGCGCGGATCAACCCCGGCCAGCGCCGTAAGCAGGATCGCGGCCTCTCGCAGCGTGCGTGCCATGGGACCGGGCGTGTCTTGACTATGGGCAATCGGTATGACTCCCGCACGGCTCACCAAACCGAGCGTGGGCTTGATGCCCACAATTCCATTGGCCGAAGAGGGACAGACGATGGATCCGTCGGTCTCCGTTCCCACGGCTACCGCACAAAGACTGGCGGCAACGGCCGCTCCGGATCCTGAACTCGATCCGCAGGGATTGCGGTCGAGCGCATAAGGATTTCGGGTGAGGCCGCCGCGGCCGCTCCAGCCGCTGGTCGAATGCGCCGAGCGGATATTGGCCCACTCGCTCAGATTCGTTTTGCCCAGAATCACCGCCCCCGCCTCGCGCAGT
>DATJVZ010000374.1:0-15668 GCA_035501575.1 Terriglobales bacterium
GATACCAGGAACGACCGTGGCTTTCACGTTCTCTCTTCAAAGTCGTCCGCCAACAACCGACAAGGCAGTCAACCTTCGAGAAACCGTATAGCTGCGGATGCGAGTCGGAAAAATGAGGGTGCAAGACGTTTATGAAATGAAGGCTGGGTTTGCCGCACTCCTGCGGTTAAAGATAAACTTAAGCTCTCCGAGGTGAAATCTTGTTAGTGGTAATGCAGGCTCACGCCAGCGAAGACCAGATTCGCACCGTCTGCCAAAAGATCGAATCGCTCGGCTATCGGGCGCACCCGATTCCCGGAGCAGAGCGAACCGCAATCGGGATTACCGGAAACCAGGGGGAAGTCGAAGCAGGCACGTTCGAAGAGATGGCGGGCGTCCAGGAAGTCATTCGTGTCACCAAACCCTACAAGCTGGTCAGCCGTGACATCAAGCAAGACAATACGGTCATACGCTTCCCCGGATCAACCGCCACTATCGGTGGCCCGGTACTCGCGATTATGGCCGGTCCGTGCGCCATCGAGAACCGGGGACAAGCCTTCCGGGTGGCCGAGCGAGTGGCGCGCGCTGGAGCCCAGTTCTTTCGAGGCGGCGCCTATAAGCCAAGAACGTCTCCTTATTCCTTTCAGGGCCTGGGGGAAGATGGCCTGCGCATCATGGCGGAGATTCGCGATCAGTTCGGCATGCGAATCGTGACCGAGGCTATTGATAACGAATCGCTGGAGCTGGTTGAGGAATACGCCGATATCATCCAAATTGGCGCGCGGAACATGCAAAATTTTTCACTGCTGCGGCGGGCCGGACGCGCCCGCAGACCGGTCATGGTAAAACGAGGCATGTCGGCGACGCTAGAAGAGCTGCTCATGGCTGCCGAGTACGTAATGAGCGAAGGCAATTACAACGTGATCCTTTGCGAGCGCGGGGTGCGAACTTTTGCCGATCACACCCGCAACACGCTCGACCTCAGCATTGTTCCCGCGGTGCAGCGGCTTAGCCATTTGCCTATTGTGGTAGATCCCAGCCATGGCACCGGGAAGCGGAACAAGGTGACACCCTTGTCGCGAGCGGCGGTGGCGGTCGGGGCCGATGGACTGATGGTCGAAGTCCACCAGGATCCGGACAAAGCGCTCTCCGATGGCGTGCAGTCGCTTTATCCCGATCAATTTGACGAACTCATGGCCCAGGTACGACAGATCGCGCCCATAGTAGGAAGAACGATACCGCTGGTGGATCCAGCCATAGCACCATTGTCCAAGGTCGAAACCTCTGCCCGATCGCTCCCTTGAGAAAGCTGCTCCTCGTCGTTGTCTTTGTCCCGATTGGGGTCGGCCTCGCCTGGTGGTACTTCCACGAGCGCCAGCTCGCCGACTACGCCCCCTCCTACCGGGAATATGCCTACATCACCAATGGCAAGAGTGATACGGTCAGCGTGATCGACCTGCGCACGTTTCAGCTGGCAAAAACCATCCGCGTGGGAATTGAGCCGACCGGCATCGCCACCAACAGCAAGAAAAACGAAATCTACGTGGTCAACACGGGATCGAATAACGTCAGCGTCATCGACGCGGAGCGCAACGTCGTTGTAGCCACCATCGGTGTCCATGGCAGGCCGTATTTCATCGATGTGTCCCTCGACGGCAAGCGGGGCTACGTCGCCAACTCGGGCTCCGCCAATGTTTCGGTCATCGATCTCGACAAGCGCACTGTGATTCATAATGTCCGAGTAGGTGCTTCGCCCGGTCTAGCCAGGGTGTCTCCCGATGGCCGCACGATCGTGGCCAGCAATCGTGGGGACGGTACGATTTCCGAAATCGATGCTCAGTACCTAACCGTGCGCAGCACGATTACGGTATGCCCGCAGCCCGAGGACATCACCATTCTTCCCGACAACCGCAAGGCCTTTGTGGCCTGCACGGGGTCCGCGCAAGTCGCTTCGATCGATCTGACCAGCGGCAAGCTGCTGGCGCTTCTCGACGTGGGCAAGACTCCCGTCCACCTCGCTCTCAAGCCGGATGGCGGTGAACTGGTGGTGAGTAACTTCGACTCCGACAGCATTTCGATCATCGAGACCACCACCGATGAGGTAGGGGGCAGTTATCTGGTCGGAACCCATCCTGCGCGGGGAATCGTAACCGCGGACAATTCCCGTCTCTACGTCAGCAACTTTGGATCGAATACGGTGGCTGTCTATGACATCGACCAGGGAAAAATGATTGCCGCCCTCGCGGTCGGTAGCCATCCCGACGGGTTGGCGCTTTCATCGAGTGAGAACTATCTGCTGGTTTTGGATTCCGCGTCGGGAGATCTGACGGTGATCCAGAAGCGAACCCCCAAGAAGAAGTTCGAGCCCGGCGAATATTCCCTGCTCACCATGATCCCGGTCGGGATTCAGCCCAATAACATTGTGGTCAAGTCGTTCATCTTGCCCGCAGAGAAATGATGAGCCGATCGGCCGGCCGAGGAAACCTCTCCATGCGCGGTCGCCGGTCAGATTTTAGGGATCGCTACAGACTGGCACCGCAGCACCTTTTGTACTTCTTGCCGGAGCCACAGGGGCAAGGATCGTTGCGGCCGATTTTAGCGGTGTTGCGGACGACCTGCTGGACAGGTTGCAGATCTCCGGCGCCGGCCATGCTCGCCTGCTCCAGTTCCCGCCGCTTTTTGCGCTGGAAGGCTTCCTCGACTTCATCCACGGAGGTGGCCAAGGTTCGCGGGCGACGAGTGCCATCGCCATCCCCCCCGCTCCCGGCCGTAATCACTGCCACTCCGGCGTCCGGACCTTGATCCGACCCAACAGTGCGAGCCATCTCCGGGCGTTCCAAGATCTGCATGAGATAGAGATAACGCACCGTTTCCTCCTGGAAGCGGCGCATCATCGCCTCGAACATGTCGAAGGACTCGCGCTTGTATTCAACCAGAGGATCGTGCTGGCCATAGCCGCGCAGGCCAATCCCCTCTTTTAGGTGATCCATGTCGCGCAGGTGATCTTTCCATTGCGCGTCGATCACGCTCAGCATAATCATGCGCTCGTGGTAGCGCATGGCTTCGGCCCCGATGAGCTTCTCTTTTGCCTCGTAGCGGGCCTTGAGCTTGTGGAAAATGGCATCACCAAGCTCCTGGCGGTTCAGAGTTTCCGGCTTGATACCCTCGGCAAGAACGTCGACGCCGAAGCGGGTAAAAATCGAGTCCTTCAACCCTTTGATGTCCCAATCTGCCGGATGTGCTTTGAGGGCACAGCATTGATCCATCAAATCGCCCAGAATGCCGCCCACATAGTCTTCGAGGATCAGCTCCTTCTGATCGACTCCTTCGAGCAGTTCGTGGCGCAGCCCGTAGACGGCCTCCCGCTGCTTGTTCATCACATCGTCATATTCGAGCAGATGTTTTCGGGCTTCAAAGTTTTGCGCTTCGACCGCCTCCTGTGCCTTCTCAATCCGGCGGGAGATCAGCCGGGACTCGATTGGAACACCCTCTTCCATACCCAATCGCTGGAGGAGATTCGAGACCCACTCCTTGGCGAAGATGCGCATCAGGTCGTCTTCGAGGGACAGGTAAAAGCGGGATGATCCAGGATCGCCCTGGCGCCCGGCCCGACCGCGGAGCTGGTTGTCGATGCGGCGCGCTTCGTGGCGCTCGGTCCCGAAGATGTGCAGCCCTCCGGAGGCAACGACCCGATTGTGCTCCTCATCGGTTTGTTGTTTGTAACGCTGGAAGATGATCAGCCACTGATCGCTCGGCACGGCGTACTCGTTCCCCAGGTAGTACCAAACCGTGCTCTTGCTGTCGTCCACCTTGGCCTGCACCTTGCCCTGGGCGGCGCGCAGTTGCTGGGCAATTCCCTTCTTCACACTTTCTTGCTTGGCCATGAATTCGGGGTTTCCGCCGAGCAAGATATCGGTGCCGCGGCCCGCCATATTGGTGGCGATCGTGACCATGCCGAAACGCCCGGCTTGAGCCACAATTTCCGCTTCCTTCTCATGCTGCTTGGCGTTCAAGACCGAGTGCTTAACGCCTTTCTTCTTCAACAATTCGGAAAGCCGCTCCGACTTTTCAATCGAAGTAGTTCCAACCAGCACCGGTTGACCGGTAGCATGCAGCCTTTGAATTTCATCGGCCGCCGCAAAATACTTCTCTTTCGAAGTCCGATAGACGACGTCGGGATTTTCCACCCGCAGCAAGGGCCGGTTGGTCGGAATGACCATGACTTCGAGTTTGTAGATCTTTTCAAATTCCGTGGCCTCGGTTTCGGCCGTGCCGGTCATGCCCGCCAGCTTCTTGTACATGCGGAAGTAATTCTGGAAAGTAATGGTGGCCAGAGTCTGGTTTTCACGCTCGATCTTGACGTTCTCCTTGGCCTCCACGGCTTGGTGCAGACCATCGGACCAGCGGCGGCCCGGCATCAGCCGTCCGGTGAACTCGTCGACAATGATCACCTCGCCCTCTTTCACCACGTACTCGACATCGCGGTGATAAAGGGCATGGGCTTTAATGGCCGTCTCCACATGATGTTTGAGGTCCCAGTTCTCGGGATCGGCGATATTGCCGATCCCGAGCAGAGACTCGACCTTCTCCCAGCCTTCGTCGGTCACGGTGATGCTGCGATGCTTCTCGTCGACCACGTAGTCGCCGGTTAGCTGCACGGGCTCGCCCGGAGCAACGTCGATCTCCTCCCCCTTCTCCAATTTGGGGATGATGCGATTGACCCGGGCGTATTTGTCGGTAGATTCTTCGCTGGCACCGGAGATGATGAGCGGGGTCCGGGCTTCGTCGATCAGGATGGAATCGACCTCGTCGACGATGGCGAAGTTATGGCGACGCTGCACACAATCGCGCAGGTCGAATTTCATATTGTCGCGCAGGTAGTCAAAGCCGAATTCGTTGTTGGTACCGTAGGTAACGTCTGCGGCGTAGGCTTCGCGGCGCTCCTGATCATCGAGGTTATGAACAATGACCCCGACCGACAGTCCGAGGAAGCTGTAGAGCTTGCCCATCCACTCCGAGTCGCGCTTGGCCAGATAGTCATTGACGGTGACCACATGGACCCCTCGCCCGCCCAACGCGTTCAGGTAAACCGGCAAGGTAGCGACCAGGGTTTTTCCCTCGCCGGTCTTCATCTCGGCAATCTTGCCTTGATGAAGGACCATGCCCCCGATCAGCTGTACGTCGAAGTGCCGCATGTTAAGAACCCGCCGTCCCGCCTCGCGAACCACGGCAAATGATTCCTCGAGAATCTGCTCCAGGACCTCGTTGGTGGCGGCGGCGCGCTGTTCATCGAGTTCCTTCTGCCGGTCGGGATCGGCGTCGGGCTCGTCGGGAATCTGGCTGAGGCGGTCCTGTATGCGGCGACGGAACTCGTCGGTCTTCGCCCGGAGCTGTTCGTCGCTGAGCTTCTCAATGGCTGGTTCGAGCGCGTTGATCGCCTCTACCCGAGGCAGTAAACGATTGATTTCACGCTCGTTCTTGGTTCCGAAAACTTTGGCGATCAGGGCACTAATCAAGATTCACGAATCCTTCGGCGAGCCGGCGATCAGCAGGCCGACATCCTTAGAAGCCTAGCATATTTAGATGCGCTTGGAGGGTGTCAGTCGCGGCGCCCCGCGAACCTTTGGTCGGGTGCCAGGAGACGCCACTCGAAGGACCAACGAGCACCGGTTCGGTACACCGTCAAAAAGCGGTAGAACCGATTTTCAGGTATATTTCTCGCGAAAGATGCCCACTTTTTATGATTTGTTTGGCAAATCTGCGGAGCGCTGGCCGCAGAATGTCGCACTCGAAATTCAACACCAGGACGGTGTCGACAGCTATACCTATGCCCGCCTGCGTGAGATGGCGGAGTCGATTGCTAACTGGCTCAAGGCACTGAACTTTGCCCCGGGTGCGCGAATCGCAATTTTTGCCGACAACCATCCCCGCTGGGTGGCTGTCTATCTGGGTATCATTGCCGCCGGACATACGACGGTTCCGCTAGATACGGCCCTGCATGCGGATCAAGTGGCAAAACTGCTCGCCGATAGCGGAAGCTCCCTACTGTTTTGTGACCGCAAGCACCGCATTGTGGGCCAGGAGGCAGTGGCTCTAAGACCGATACCCATCGTCAGCATCGACGGGAGGGCTCCCAGTCGGGCCGCAACGGATCTCGATAGCATATTGGCCCTCGGACCCGGACACTTAACCCCGCATCCCAGCTCCGACGGCGATCTGGTTTCACTCCTCTACACCTCGGGCACGACCGCTGATCCCAAAGGTGTCATGCTCACCCATGCCAACTTCATGGGGGAAGTCGAAGCGGTCTTTGGCTGGTTCGAGCTTGGACCGGACGATGCCCTACTGGGCGTGCTTCCTCTTTTTCATGTGCTTTCGCAGATGGCCAATCTTCTGTTGCCGCTCGTCAAAGGGTCCCGTGTCGTGTACCTGGAGACATTGAACACGACCGAGTTGCTACGTGCCCTTTCGGAGAGAAAGATCACGGCATTTGCCGTGGTTCCGCAATTTTTCTACCTGATTCACGAACGCATCTTCAAAGAGATCTCCCGGCGCGGTCGGCTGGTCGAGACCATGCTGCGAGCGCTGATGGCGGTCACCGTCTTCGTGCGTAAGCTCGGCTGGAATCCGGGAAAGATCTTCTTCCCCAAGATCCATGACCTGTTTGGCGATCACATGCGATACCTGCTTACCGGGGGATCGCGGTTCGATCCCGCGATCGCACACGATTTCTATGCCCTCGGCATCGACGTTCTCCAGGCCTACGGATTGACCGAGACCTGCGGCGGCGCCTTCGCGACGCGTCCGGGAAACAACGTCATCGGATCGGTAGGCCCGCCGCTCACCGGCGTGGAAGGGAAAATCATCGATCCACAGCCGGTCGAAGGCATCGCCGAAGCTGTCGGCGAAATCGCCATTCGGGGAACGATTGTCATGCGAGGTTATTGGAACCGGCCGGATGCCACGGCAGAGGCCATCAAGAACGGCTGGCTGCATACAGGAGATCTCGGCTATTTCGATCGGAACGGGAACCTTTTCATTAGCGGACGCCAGAAAGACGTCATCATTCTCAGCAACGGCAAGAATATCTATCCCGAAGAGGTTGAGGCTCACTACCTGAAATCGCCCTATATCAAAGAGATTTGCGTCATGGGCTTCGAGCGACAGCCCGGAGACCCCACCTCCGATCATCTGCACGCGGTGGTCGTGCCCGATTTCGAACTGCTCCGGCAACGGAAGATCGTGAATGCGAAGGAAGTCATCCGCTTCGATATTGAAGGCTTGTCCGCCCAGCTTCCTTCGACCAAGCGCATTGGCAGCTATGAAATATGGCCGTCCGACACCCTGCCGCGCACCACCACTCGCAAGCTGAAGCGCTTTCTAATCGAACGTATGGTCAGGGAGAAGCAGACGCGATCTCCGGATAGTGCCCCGGCCGAAGACGGGCCGCGCTCGGCCGAGGAATCGGCATGGCTCGAGGAAGGAGACGTCCAAAGGGCCCTCCGGGTAATCCGCGATGCGGTCGCGAGTCACCCTTCCGCAATTCGTCCCACGGACAATCTGGAACTGGACTTGGGGTTGGATTCCATTGAGCGGGTGGAACTGCTGGTGGCGCTCGAGCAGGAACTCGGGGGCTCGGTCGAGGAATCGCGTCTGGCGGAAGTTTACACGGTTCGCGAACTGGTCGATCTAGTGCGCTCGAGCGCTATGGCTGGGGCCAAGACCCCGGCCCCGAAGTTCGCCGGCTGGAAGGTTGTGCTGGCGGAGCCGCCGGAGGATCCCGAAGCTCTCTCGCTGGCTCGACGCCAGCCACTACGGGAAGAGGTTTTGTATCTGCTGACGCGCATGGTTGCGATGTTCGCCTACGATCGATTTCATCTCCGGGTGAGCGGACTGGAGAAGCTCCCGGGTCAGGGGCCCTTCCTGCTGTGCTCGAATCACCAGAGTTTTATCGATGGCTTGATCCTGAGCAGTGTCCTGCCATGGACTGTGTTCCGGGACATCTTCTTTGTGGGAACCAGTGAAATCTTCGGGGATGGTTTCCTGCGCACCTTGGCGCGCTGGCTGCGCATCATCTTGGTCGATCCGGACGCCAACCTGATTCCGGCGATGCGGGCGGGAGCTTTCGGCTTGCGCCATGGCCGCGTGCTCGTTCTCTATCCGGAAGGTGAGCGTTCGATCGACGGGACCCCCAAAACCTTTAAGAAGGGTGCTGCCATTCTTTCGATTCACCTTCAGGTCCCAATCGTTCCGGTCGCGATCGAAGGCTTTCACGAGGCTTGGCCACGGGGCAAAAGTTTTCAGAGATTCGCCCCTCTGGGGATACGATTCGGGGACCCGATCCATCCGCCGGCGGAATCCGAAGCCTCGGAAAAAGCCTACGAGGAGCTCACCATGGAATTGAAATCGCGGGTGGTCGCCATGTGGGAGCGATTGCGAAGAACTAGGATCTCTCTCGCCGGCGGCTGACGCGGTGCGCGGACCGAAAGACATCGGTCGCGAAGTCAATCGGGCAAGCAGCTACTTTGCCCGCGGGTGGGTCCGATCGTAAACCTCAAGCAGGTGTTTGATCGACAGCTGGGTGTAGCGCTGGGTTGTCGAAAGACGCTTATGCCCAAGCATCTCCTGAATGGCGCGCAGGTCTGCGCCTTCCTCCAGCAGGTGGGTTCCAAAGGCGTGACGCAGGGTGTGGGGGTGGACGTCGGGCGGAAGGCCTTTGGCCACGGCCAGCCTCTTCACGATCCGGCCAACGCTCCGCGTAGTCAGCCTTCCGCCGTCGCGGCAGTTGATCAACAGGGCATTGGTAGTTTTCCGGCAGCCTGCTAGGAGCTGCTGGCGTACGGGCAGGTATTGAGTGAGAGCGGTTCTCACGGAATCGCCAAAGGGCACATAGCGCTCTTTCTTGCCCTTACCGCGGATGAGAATCACTTCGGCACTGAGCTGAATATCATCGAGATTGATGCCGACCAGCTCGGAATTGCGAATGCCGCACCCGTACAGTAATTCAAAGATGATCTGATCGCGTTCGGGAAGGGCCGCAATTTCCGGCATCCTCCCGTCCAGCAGGTTGTTCATCTCTTCGATGGTCGGAACTCGAGGCAGTTTCTTGGGCAGCTTGGGGGTAGAAACCAAGACGGCGGGATTCTGTTCGACCATCTCTTCCTGTGCCAACCAGCGGTAGAACGAACGCACCACTGCCAGGGAACGTGCTACCGAAGTCTTGCTGAGTCCCCGCTCGTAGAGATGGGAGAGAAAACCGCGGATCGTAACATGATCGATGGCGCGCCAGTTTCGAGAACCTACATAGTGAGAAAAGCCGGTGAGATCTTGACGATAGGCCTTGAGTGTGTGGGGGGAAGCATTGCGCTCGACTAAAGCGCGCAGAAATCCCTCCACGGCCTTCGCGATTTCGGTTCGACTTTCGGTCGTTCGCGTCGTAAAGTCTCCTGTCCTGCCTCCGGCTTAACCTGCCCTAGGCGAAGAAGCTGGTCGAGCCTTGGCCCGCGGATGATGTTTCTGATACACGCTCTTTAGCCGCTCGAAAGCCAAATGCGTATACACCTGCGTGGTCGAAATATCGGCATGGCCGAGAATGGTTTGCACGGTGCGCAAGTCGGCCCCGTTTTCCACCATGTGCGTGGCGCAGCTGTGGCGCAACATGTGTGGGCTGGCATGACGGCCTGCGCTCCTTGAGGCGAGCTGGACCATTTGCCATACCCGTTGGCGAGTCAACTTGCTTCCTCCACGCCCCAGAAACAGTAGCGGAGAGCTTTTCTGCCCCAAGAGCATGGTGCGCGAGCTTCTCATGTACTCGGCGAGGGCTTGCTGCGCCGCTTTGCCCAGGGGCACGAGGCGCTCTTTGTCCCCTTTGCCCCGCACCAGCACATAACCGAAGTCCAATTTCAGGTCCGCAAGTTTGACGCCGATAACCTCGGAGACGCGCAAGCCTCCGGCATAGAGGATTTCGAGCAGGGCGCGGTCGCGGAGAGCGATGGCCGGGGCGAAGCGATCACGGGAGGTCGATTGCGGGCCCTTGAGCAGGGCTTTCATTTCCTCGCGAGCCAACGACTTTGGCAACACCTTCCACTGCTTGGGCGAATCCATGTTCAGAGTGGGATCGTGTTCGATCAGCCGGTCCAGCAGCAAGTAACGATACAGATGGCGTAACGCCGAGAGCTTTCGTCCCACGGAGCGACCGTCGACGGAATTCGAAAACAGCTCCCGCAGGAAGTCCCGAACCTCGTTACGGCGGGCGTTCAGGAGCGTGCGCTGGTGTCGGCGAAGAAAATCTGCGAACTGGCGAATGTCGGTAGCATAGGCAGATACGGTGAGGGAGGCTAAGCCTTTCTCGACCTTCAAGTAATCCAGGAAGCCCGAGACCACCCTTAAATTCGCGTCCGTCGCCACACCCCCAAGTATGCCTGCCAACCAAGGTTCGGAAGAAGTGCACAGCGGGATGCACAGACCGACGACGCAACTCTTGCGAACTAGTAGACCCTGCCCGCCATTATTGGCGCCTGCTGTGGGCGGCAATCTCCTTCAGCAGGTCGATCGCATAAAGCGCCCCTTGCGGGGTTTCTTCGTGCTTGAAGTAAGCAAAGACAGAGCGTTCCGCCGCCAAATGCTCTTCGATGCGATGCATCATGGCGTGCCGTTCTTCGGAAGTGTAGTCCGGCTTACGGTAGCGGTAATAGCAGAAGTCGGCCGTGACCACATCGGGTGTCACCCGCTCCTCGGTTTCAGCTACGCACAGCGCCCGATTATATTTGCGCAGCAGATCGAAAGTAGCGTCTTCAAACCATGAGGTGTGCCGGAATTCGAAGGCCGCGGGAACCGCACGCGGGAAGCCGGCCAAGAATTCCTCGAGCAGCACGGTATCGGCTTTTAGATTGGGCGGCAGCTGAAATAGGAGCGGGCCCAGCTTGGCGGCGCGCTCGATTGGCTCAAGGCTGCCGAGAAAGCGCCGGACAAAATCCTCCGTTTGGTTGAGCCGTTTGATATGGGTGATCACCTGATGAGCTTTCACGCTGAGACGAAAGCCGGCGGGTGTTTCTCCCACCCACTTCACGGCGGTCGTATCTTTCAACAATTGGCGAAAGGTGAAATTGACTTCGACGGCATTCAGCTGGGTCGCGTAATAGGACAAGAACTTAGTTTGCGCGAGCTTGGCGGGATAGAAATCGGGCTTCCAACTTGGGTAAGCCCATCCGCTTGTCCCGGCATAGAGTTGCGCCATGGTTGGCCGTTCGGCGAACGCCAGGCATTATACCTTTCGGGCTTTCTTCTTGGCCGCGGGTCGAATACGGGCCGCTCGCCCGGAACTTTTCCGCGAGTGCTCGGCATCTGGCTCGGCTGGCTCGGATTCGGTCGTTTCCGGCGGGGACTCGGCGACACCCGGCAGCTTGGGCAGCTTCTGCTTGAGCGTAAGAACCGGCTCAAACAAATCGCCCCGCTTCTCCACTCGTTCGAGCACGTGATGTGCTTCGAACACGAGCAGGCTGGCATCTTTCTTTTTCAGGGCATGCTCG
Source organism: Terriglobales bacterium (assembly GCA_035501575.1). Lineage (GTDB taxonomy): Bacteria > Acidobacteriota > Terriglobia > Terriglobales > Acidobacteriaceae > JAFAGX01. Next base: position 11,508 of record DATJVZ010000374.1, read on the forward strand.
ACTTCCTCCCATGTCACCGGAGTCGACACCGTAGGGTGCGAGCGGGCGCGCAAAGAGTAGACGGCGATGGTGGTCTTATGCTGATCATTTTGGCTCCAGTCGACGAACACTTTTTTGGTCCGCTGCTCCTTGCTCATGTCGGAAACCACCAGTTCACGATGCTCGTCCTCCAGCAAACGGGCTAGTGCGTGGGCAAACGGTTTGGTCGCGCCGTAGGTAGTCGGAGTGTTCATGGGGACATAGATCTGCAGTCCCTTAGAGCCTGAGGTCTTGGGGAAGCTGCGCAATCCCAGGTGTTCAAAAATCTCCCGTAGCCAGAGGGCAACTTGGCAGCATTCGACGACATTGGCGGGCGGCCCGGGGTCGAGATCGAAAGCAATCAAGGTGGGCTGCTCGATCTTGCGGGCTAGAGATAACGAGGGATGTAACTCAAGCGAAGCCAGATTCGCGATCCAGATGAGCGTGGCCAGGTCGTCGGCCAACAGGTAGTTCACGGTGCGCCGGTTTCCGTCGCTCCGGATGGGTGCCGTCTTGACCCACTCAGGCCGGTATTGGGTGGCGTTCTTCTCGAAGAAGAACTCCTTATCCACACCCTCGGGATACCGTTTCAGCGTCAGAGGCCGTCCCGCAAGCTGCGGAATCAAGACCGGTCCAATCCGCGCATAGTAGTCGATCATTTGCCCCTTGGTGAATCCGGTATCGGGATACAGGACCTTCTCGAGATTGGTCAGCTTGAGTCGTTTGCCTTCGATCTCAATCGTCTGTGAGCCGCTCACGTGCCATCCCTCGCTTGGCCAAAGGTCCAGATCCGCCCGAAACCTTCGCGCCTTACCTGTATACCCTCAACTCTTCCCGCGAATCAACTGTCGCGTTTGCCGCCCGGCGGTTTGACAACGTCCCCTAAAGGCACGTAATTTCACATTTTCAGCCAAGGTCCTACTTCCTGGAGGTCCCGTGAAAGACCGCATTGCTTCGTGCCACGTGAAAACCCGAGATCGCCTGCCAGATCGAATAATTTGCCGGGAACGAACCCCGAACCGGCTCGGGGCGGTGCGGTGGCAGGGAGCAAAAACTCGCGGGCCATGGGTGATCGGGATGGTGCTTTGGCTCACCGTGGTTGCCTGGACGCAGGATGTTGCCTCGTTTGAGAAGCGCATCACGCTCAAGAAATTGGGCAACGGTTTGACGGTGCTGATTTGCGAGCGTCCCGAGGCACCCGTATTCGCCTTTCACACCCATGTCGACGCCGGCTCCGTGCAGGACCCGCAGGGCCAAACCGGGCTGGCGCACATGTTCGAACACATGGCGTTCAAGGGCACGGACACCATCGGCACCAAAGATTACCCGGCCGAGAAAGTGGCACTCGAAAAAGTTGAGCAAGCCTACGCCGCCTACATCCGCGAGCGCGATCGGCGGATCAATCCCCAGGTTCCTGAGGTAAAGGCGCTCGAGAAGAAGTGGCAAGACGCGGTCAAGCAGGCTAATCAATACGTCATTCCCAATCAATTTTCGGAAATCGTAGAACGAAACGGCGGCGAGGACCTGAATGCAAATACCAGCGACGATGAAACCAACTATTTCTATTCGATGCCCGCGAACCGCCTAGAGCTTTGGGCGTATCTCGAATCCGAACGGTTCCTGCAGCCGGTGATGCGGCAGTTCTACGACGAACGCAATGTCGTGCAAGAAGAACGCCGCATGCGCGTCGACAGCAACCCTATCGGAAGGCTGCTCGAGCAGTTCGTGACCGCGGCTTTCTCCGCCCATGAATATCATCGCCCTACCATCGGATGGATGTCGGATCTGAATTCGTTCTCGGCCACCGACGCGGAAGCTTTCTTCCACCAGTACTACATTCCTTCGAACATGGTGGTTGCCGTTGTGGGCGACGTGAAGCCCACTGAGGCCATGCCCATCATCGAAAAGTACTTCGGCAAGCTGCCCTCCCGAGAAAAGCCGGACGAGCGAACCACGCTCGAGCCGCCGCAGAACTCCGAGCGCAGGGTTATCTTGCGTGAAGCTGCTCAACCCCTCTATCTCGAAGGCTATCACCGACCGGACTACCGCTCACCCGACGACGCTGTCTACGATGGCATTGCTGATCTAATGTCCAGCGGACGCACCTCCCGCTTGTATCGCGCTCTGGTGCGCGACCAGAAGATCGCCTCCGACTCGGCCGGTTTCACCGGATTACCGGGAAGCAAATATCCCCATCTGTTCGCCTTTTATGCCTTTCCCATGCCCGGTCATAAGCCGGAAGAAATGGCGGCCGCCATCCACCGAGAGATCGACAAAATTCAGCAAGCCGAGATCAGCGATGATGAATTGAAGATGATTAAGACGCGGGCAAAAGCGAATCTGATTCGCAGTCTCGGCAACAATCCCGGCTTGGCCTTCGAGTTGGCCATCTACCAGGCGCGTTATGACGATTGGCGGGAATTGTTCCGCCAGGTGGACCGGATCGACAAGATCAGCAAAGCCGATATCCGGCGGGTTGCCGCCCAGACCTTTGTTCCCGAAAACCGTACGGTAGGAATCATCGAGACTGCTCCTCCGGCCTCGGGCAGCAGACAAGGAGGTGCGCAATGAAACCGAAAGCGCCTATTGTTGTCGCGCTCGTCGTAGCCGCCATCCTGGGATTCGCTCCCGGCGCCAGGGGTCAAGCGGCGGGTTGGCAGCAGATCCCGATCCCCCCACTCCCCGCCTTTCACCCCCAAGAACCCAAGCGCATCGAGTTGCCCAATGGCATGGTGATCTTTCTCCAGGAAGACCACGAATTACCCCTGATCGATGGCGTCGTCAGCATTCGCGGCGGTTCCCTCGAGGAGCCCACGAATGAGGTTGGGTTGGTCGACATGTATGGCGAAGTTTGGCGCACGGGCGGCACGAAAACCCAGACCGGGGATCAGCTCGATGACTACCTCGAAGTGCGTGCCGCCAAAGTCGAGACGTCTGCCAGCGCGGATTCGACTTCCGTCTCCTGGTCCTGTCTCAAGGGAGATTTTGACGACGTCTTCAAGGTTTTCCTCGACGTGCTCCGCAATCCAGAGTTTCGTGAAGACAAGCTGGATTTGGCCAAGCGAGAGATGGACGATGCCATTTCCCGGCGAAACGACGAGATCAGCGAGATTGCCGGTCGGGAGTCGATCAAGCTGGCGTACGGAAAGGACAGCCCTTATGCGCGGCAGCCCGAGTACGCTACCGTCGCCCGGGCCACGCGTCAGGACCTGATCAACTGGCACCACTCGCATGTGGCTCCGAACAACATGATTCTCGGGGTGGTGGGCGACTTTGATGCGCAGGCGCTCGAAGCCAAGTTGCGGGAAACCTTCGCACAGTGGCCCAAGGGCAATCCGGTGAAGTTGTCGGAGCCTGCTGTCTCGCCGGCCAAGCCCGGTTACTACTTGATTCCCAAAGCCGACGTCAATCAGAGTGAGATTCAAATGGTCGCGCTGGGCATCCGCCGGGATAATCCGGATTATTTCGCCGCTCGGATCTTCAACGAGGCCTTTGGCGGGGGCTTCTCTTCGCGCCTTTTCCGCAACATCCGAACCGCCAAAGGCCTGGCTTACGCCGTGGGCGGAGGAATCGGCAGCGCCTTCGATCACCCCGGAACTTTGCGATTCTCGCTCGGAACCAAGAGCGCCAGCACCATCGAGGCGATTCAGGCGGTTTATGAACAGATTGACGGCTTGAAAACCAATCCAATTTCGGACGAGGAAATCCAGCGGGCCAAAGATTCTATTCTGAATTCCTTCGTGTTCAATTTCGATTCTCCCGAGAAGGTGCTGCGGGAGCGGATGTTGTATGAGTTTTACGGTTATCCGGCCGACTTTCTCGAGCGATTTCGCAGTGGGATTGAGAAGACACAGAAGGCGGATGTGGCTAGAGTCGTGGCCAAGTATGTCCACCAAGATCAGTTAAAGGTGCTCGTCGTCGGGAACACCGCGGAGTTTGATAAGCCGCTTTCTGCGCTGGGGCCGGTCACCAATCTTGACATCAGTATTCCGCCCCCGCCCGACCAAAAGCGCGAAGGGCCAGCCGAGAAACCTACGGCGTCGAATGCCGAAGGAAAGGCACTGGCTGACAAGGTAGTGGAGCGGATGGGTGGACTGGCTAAGCTGCGGTCGGTAAGAGCTCTGCGGGCAGAACTAACGGAAA
>DATJVZ010000375.1:0-7440 GCA_035501575.1 Terriglobales bacterium
CCGGCTCGGTGCCAACCTTGCCGATCCTGCGATCGGATGTTTTCCTCGCTCTGGTTTTCCCCCATATTTCTAACTCCTGTTTCCTGCCTGTTCCGCCAGCTTGTCCCGAAGGATCTGGCGTGCGCGGAACACTCGCGAGCGTACTGCCGCTGGGCTGATGCCTAGCGTTGTCGCGACTTCGCACGGGGACATTTCTTCGACCGTTGAGAGGATCAGCGGTGCGCGCAGCTTGTTGGGCAGCGCGGCGATGAAACGCTCGACGAGAGCATTGACCCGCGAACCTTCGATCGCATCATCGGCGGATGATTCAGCAGAGGGAATTTCTGGCAACGGTTTTTCAGGATCGTCGAGCGAGATCTCGCGGTTACGCCTGGTTTTTCGGTTGAGCTCGACGGCAACTCGCCACGCGATACGGGCCAGCCAGCTCTTGTGATCCCCGATTGCGGTGAGCTTGCGGCGATAGCGCAGTGCGCGGAAAAACGTTTCCTGGGTTGCGTCCTCGGCATCGTGATGACTTCTGAGCACGGCATAGGCGATGCGGTAGACCAGCCGCGAGTGCTGCTGAACCAGCTCTGCAAGCAACTCGTCTCGACTGCGGTCGAAACTGCCCTCGGCTGTCGCTAAGCCGCTCAGGATCGCTTCTCCTGCGAGCACTCGCGTTGTCCTCATGTATGAAGAACGCTCCGAAGAGTATTTTGTTCGGGAAATTTTCTTTTCGCGGCTGGGCCCCGGTGGAAATCCTTCGCTTTTAACGAGCCTATTGCACTCTGCGCCCCGGCCTCACTGGTTGGTCTTGAGCAACTGCTGGGCATGTTTGCGGGAGGTTTCGGTGAGCTTGGCACCGCTCAGCATACGGGCAACTTCTTCGGTCCGCTCCTCGCCGCTGATCCGGCGAACGCTGGTCTTCGTTCGTTTGCCGGAAGATTGTTTCTCGATCAGGTAGTGATGATCGGCAAAGGTGGCAATCTGGGGCAGATGGGTCACGCAAAGGACCTGGTTGGCGTGCGACAGCTCCTTCAATTTCCGGCCTACGGCTTCGGCAGCGCGCCCTCCGATGCCCGCGTCAATTTCATCGAACACGAAAGTCCGCTGGGCGGAGGACCAGGGCGATCGTCGCCCGGAGTTCTTCCTCATTCCCCCACCCGTTTCTACGGCCGTCCTCAGCGCCAGCAGCACCCGTGACAACTCCCCCCCGGAAGCAATCTGCTCTAACGGCCGCAGGGGCTCGCCCGGGTTGGTCGAAATGCGATAGACCACCTGATCGAAACCGCGAGCCGTCCAATTGCTCGGTCGATCGTCGGTGGAGAGATCGATTTGAAACCGTGCCCGCATCGCCAGTTCATTAATCTCATTTTCGACCGCTGTTTCGAGCTTACGCGCCGCTTGGCAGCGTTCCCTGGATAGCGCACCTGCCGCCTGCAGATAAGCGCCGGCAGCTCGCTCGAGGTCCGCCTTGAGTTGGACCAGGATCTCCTCTTTGTTGTGCGCCTCGGAAAGCCGACGGCCGAGTTCTTCCCCTAGACGGATTACGTCCTCGAGCCGCGGCCCATATTTCCGCTTCCAGCGATCGAGCCATGCCAGCCGATCCTCCACCTCCGCCAGTCGTTCCGCAGAAGCGGGAATACCCTCGGCATAGTCACGCAGCATGCCCCCCACATCCTCGGCATTGATGCGCGCGGATTCGATAGTCGCCCGCGTTTCCTCGAACCTCGGGTCGTAGTGCGCCAGTTCCTCAATCTGTTTTTGCGCTGCCCGCAAGGACGAAGAGGCTGAAGCTGGCCCCTGATACAGCAGATCGAAGGCGTGCATCGCCGCGCCGTAGATTTTCTCGGCGTTGGCCAGCACGCGTTTTTCCGCTTCCAGCCGCTCATCTTCCCCCGGCAGCAACTTGGCCTCCTCGATCTCTTTCCGTTGAAACCTCCACAAGTCCAGAAGACGCAGCCGGTCGGCTTCGTCGAGCTCGAGATTTTGGATTCGACTCGAGACGCTCTGCCAACCCTCGAAGGCGCTAGCGGTTTCGTCCCGGTCGGTGCCCGCGTATCGATCCAGGAGTGCCAGCCGACTCGGCCCATCGAAGCAAATCATCGATTCATGCTGGGCGTGGATGGTCGCCAGATGGGGTGCCAACTGCCGCAGCACGCTGACGGTTGCCGGCTGATTGTTGATGAAAACCCTTCCCTTGCCAGCGAGTGCCAGTTCCCGGCGAAGGATCAGCGATCGATCCTCGAGATCGACTCCGTTTTCGTCGAGCAGGCGCGCGGCCGCCTTGCGTGCTCCCTCTTCCAGCTCGAATACGGCCGCAATGACGGCCCGTTCGGCTCCGCCCCGGATGATCTCGCCAGAGGCCTTCTCTCCCAGGCAAAGGGCCAGAGCATCCATGAGGATGGACTTTCCCGCCCCCGTTTCGCCGGTCAGAAGATTCAATCCGGGGCCGAACTCCACCGTGACATTGTCGATGACGGCGTAATTTTCGAGCCGTAATTCCGCAAGCACTGGTAATTCCGCGAGAAAGAATTTGAGCGAAGAATAGCACGAAAACCATGCACTACCACGGGCTTTGAACAACTGCGGATGGCTTTGAACTTCAGCTCGGTTACTTCTCGCTCTCGCCGGTGATCGCGGAGGTCAATCGTTCACCGCCGGAGAAACCCTGGCCGAGCCGCCGTAAACACCGAGGAATTTTCGATAGATACGGCAAAAACCCTATTGATTCACGGGGTTCCGGGGCTTCGGTTTCCACAGCCCGGTCATGCGCTTCGTCTATAATCGATGAATACTTAGTCCCTAACCAAAATGTATTTTTCTCAATTCCTGACAGCTTTCGTTGGCGGCGAAATCGTCGAACTGGTCGGTGAAACCGGTGCCGTTGCCAAGGTCGTGCTCTTGGTCCTGCTTCTGTTCAGCATCATTTCCTGGGCCATCATCCTGGCGAAGTGGAGTTTATTGCAACGCGCCCGGGTGCAGAGCGGACGTTTTCTGCGTAGTTTTCGCAAAGCCCATAGCCTCACCGATGTCGCGGCGGTGGCCGATCGCTTCGCACCCAGCCCGCTGGTCGTGGTCTTTGAAGGAGGCTTCGAGGAATACCGCAGACAGGGTGCGGTTGCGACCGGCGTGGTCAAGAATCCCACCGCGATTCACCGGGCCATGCAGATCGCGGCCTCGGAGGAACTGAGCCGCTTTGAACGAAACCTGCCCTGGCTCGCGATCACCGGGGCGGTGACCCCATTCGTCGGCCTGTTCGGGACGGTTTGGGGCATCATCGATGCCTTCCATGGCCTGGGGACAGCCGGCGCAGCTACCTTGCGTGCCGTCGCGCCTGGTATTTCGGAAGCTCTGATCACGACAGCAGCCGGTCTGGCGGCAGCCATTCCGGCGGTGATCGCCTACAACCTGATTGGCAGTTCCATTCGAGGATTCGCCGCCCGAGGAGACGATTTTGCCCTGGAAATGCTAAATGCGGTCGAGCGCGGGCAGGCGCAACCTAGCCAGCGGCCACTTGAAGCTCCGGAGGTGCGGCGGTAATGGCCTTTACGGCTTCGAACGGGCGCACGCAATCTTCTCTCGCAGACATCAACATCACGCCTCTGGTCGACGTCGTTCTCGTGCTCCTGATCATCTTTATGGTCACCGCCCCGGTGCTGCAATCTGGTATTGAGGTGAACGTTCCGAAGACCCGGACGGTGAAGGAAATCACCGAAGAACGGTTGGTCATCAGCATTGACAAGCATCAGCGGGTGTTTTTGGGCAACAATCCCATCAACATCAACCAGATTGCGACCGAGCTCCGGCAGAAGATCCGCGATCCGCAACACCAATCGATTTTCATTCGCGCCGACGAGGACGTGCCTTTCGGGGCCTTTGCCACCGTGATGGACGCAGTTAAGCAATCGGGCATCACCAATGTGAGCATCGTGACCCAGCCGCTTCAAGGCCATGGCAGCTGAGATTTTCTTTGAGCATGATCGCTGGGGCCGCAATCTTGCCCGCTCGGTCATGCTGCATGTCGCGGTGACGGCCGCGATCTTGCTGTACACAGCTCTGGCACCTGGTGGGCAGAGAGGAACTTGGGGTGCGGGCGGGGGCGGGGAAGCAATCGGCGTGACTCTGGTCAGCACGGTCCCGCTCCCGGCGCCGGCTGTCGAAACCCAGAACGTGCTGGCCAATGAGTCCAAGGGATTGACGCAATCGCTTCCGCAACCCAAGGAACAGGAGCCGGAAGCAATTCCTATCCCCGACAAGAATGCCAAAACGAAACCCAAACCGAAAACCAGCGCTAGCGAGCGCAAGCCGCAGCCGGAACCGGCTCAGGAGGCATCGAACGTCGTCCCCTTCGGGGAAGGCGGGCCGGTCAGCGGGCCCTATGGCGCCTTCAGCGCCGGCGGGGCCAAGGGAGGCTTCGGGTTCACCGGGGGTGGAGGCGACTTTGGCACCCGTTACGCCTGGTACGTTCGGGTTGTGCAGCAGAAAGTCTCAGAGAACTGGTTGAAATATGAAGTGGACCCTCGCATCACCGACGCTCGGCGGGTTTACGTGACCTTCGAGATCCATCGGGACGGGCGACCCACGAACATCGCGGTCGAGCAATCCAGTGGCGTGCCCTCCCTGGATCAATCGGCCACGCGGGCCTTGCAGCGCATCGACACGTTCGGCCCGCTGCCCTCCGACTATGCCGGCGACAAGGTCGCGGTCGAATTTTGGTTTGACTACAAGAAATGAGTTGAAAAATACATTCGCAGACGACATCCGTCCTGAGCGGCAGAAGAAAGGGATCATTTAGGTTGAACTGCTATATTGATCGTAATACGATATATTCTTTGAGCCACCCCATCGCATCCAGGCACCGGCGGAGTGGTCCGGGGGTCGAGTTGTGGGCCAGCCCGACCCGTAAGAGATCCGCGCAACGACGCTGCTCCGCCCTGGTTTTGTTTGCTCTCTTCTCGCTCGTGCCGCTCACCTCGGCGCAAGACTGGATCAAAACCGGAACCGGATTAGGAGTGGAAAAGGTGCGCCTGGCGGTTCCTGAATTCAAGCCGGCGAGTGCGGAGGGAACCAACCCCGATCTGCTCCGAGTCTTCAATGACACCCTTTGGAATGACTTGGACAATGCCGGGATTTTCGAACTGGTCTCTAAGAGCTTCTATCCTCTGGATGTTCCCAAAAATCCGGCGGAAGTGAAGTTCGAAGCCTGGAGTCAGCCGCCGCCGAATGCCGCGATGCTGGTTTTCGGCAACCTGGCGGCAAGCGGCAACGCCATGACGGTGCAGGGCTGGCTGTATGACGTGAAAAACGTCGCCTCGCCCCAGGTGTTAGGCAAGCAGTACACGGACGCCGCGACCGTAGCGGCGGCTCGCATCACAGCCCACAAGTTCGCCGACGAGATCATCTTCCGGCTCGGAGGCGGAATTCCCGGCAATGCCGAGAGTCAGATCTACTTCGTCAGTACCCGTAGCGGGCACAAGGAAATCTGGGTCATGGACTACGACGGCGCGAATCAACGTCAGATCACTCATCTCGACTCGATCTCGCTCTCGCCGCACATTTCTCCCGACGGTTCCCGGCTGGCGTTTGCTTCCCTGACCTCCTCCGGCTGGGAAATCCTGATGTATTCCACCGATCTTAACCGCATGGTGTCGTTCCCCCGGCTGGGCGGAACCAATCTCTCCCCGGCATGGTCTCCCAATGGCAGCAAGCTGGCGCTTTCGTCCTCCCGCGGCGGGGACTCGGATATCTACGTGGCGGATCAGTCGGGTGCCAATTTGAAGCGGCTGACGAGCTCCAAGCTGCCGGATGTGTCGCCGGCGTGGAATCCGAAGACCGGAGCACAAATCGCCTGGGTCAGCGGACGCACGGACCTTCCCCAGATTTACACCATGGAGAGCGACGGGACCAACGTCCAGCGGCTGACCGATCAGGGCTATGCGGTGTCCCCGTCATGGTCGCCGAACGGACAGTTCCTGGTGTTTTCCTGGATTCGCCATTATGGCCCGGGGGCGCCCGGAGCGCAGGACATTTATCTCATGGATATTGCCACCAAGCAGTGGGTACAGCTGACCCACGATGGCGGACGCAACGACTTTCCGTCCTGGTCGCCGGATGGGCGGCACGTCGTATTTCAGTCGAGCCGTTCCGGGAGCGAGCAGATCTGGACCATGCTGGCCGACGGCACCAACCAGAAGCCGCTCACCGTGACCGGGGGCAACACGCAGCCGAATTGGAGTTGGAAGTAGTAGATTCGTTTATCGTTTCAAGTATTTGGCGTTGTGGGTTCATCGCGTTCTACCGAATTCGAAGCGCGCACTTTGCGAGCGCGCCAATTTTCGAGGGAGGAAACTTGAAGCAGCAACCAGTGAAGTGGATCACACTTATGTTCGCGCTGTGCGCCATCCTGTTTCTCGGCGCCTGTCACAAGAAAACCCCGCCACCGCCGCCACCGCCGCCACCCCCGGCGGCAGCGCCCAAGGCTTCCCTTACGGCTAATCCCAATACCGTAGAGAAAGGCCAGTCAGTGTTTCTGAGCTGGGAAACCTACAATGCCACCGACGTCAGCATTGACGGTATTGGGGCGGTTCAGCCCGTCGGATCGCAACAGGTGACGCCTACGGATTCGACGACCTACACTCTGACGGCCAAGGGCCCGGGAGGGACGCAGACGGCCACGGCTCGGGTTACGGTCACCTCTCCGCCTCCGCCGCCGCCACCGCCGTCGGCTTCGGAGGAAGAGCTGTTCGCCGAAAACGTCAAGGACATCTACTTCGACTACGACAAGGGGGACATTCGCTCTGACCAGCAAGGTGCGCTCGGGGGAGATATCAGCTTCCTCAAGCAACATCCCAATGTGCGGTTCACCGTTGAGGGACACTGCGACGAGCGTGGGTCGACGGAATACAACCTGGCTTTAGGCGACACTCGCGCCAATGCCGTCAAGAACGCCTTGGTGCAGGGTGGCGTCAGCGCCTCTAACATCAAGACGATCAGCTACGGCAAAGAAAAACCCTTCTGTACCGAGCATGCCGAGTCGTGTTGGCAGGAGAATCGCCGCGGCCACTTTGTCTATCAGCGGTAGATCTTTCAGGTGCGGAGCAGGAAGCTGCTTCGCACCTGTTGTTTCTCGTTGCGCACAGCCGGGCGCAGTCGAACTCTGTCGGGAGCCAAGATTGGATGCTTCCCACGGCCTCCTAACTGCCTTGGGAACCGGGCGAGACAACCGTCTCGGAACGGTTTATCCTTCAAATAGACTCTTTCGATCGAGAGGCCTGGACGGCCATCTGGCCGCTCGATAGGAATGGAAAAGACTATGAGAATTCAACGATCCTTGGGCCTGTGGGTGTTGCTGTTCGCCTGGTGCTCAAGTCCGCAGAGGGTGTGGGCTGCCAGCAAAGAAATGATCCAGCTGCAGACCCAGGTACAGGCGCTTCAGGATCAGATGACGCACATGCAGCA
>DATJVZ010000376.1:0-18358 GCA_035501575.1 Terriglobales bacterium
TGATTTCGGGGTCAAATTGAAGCTGAATCCCGTGCGCAGCCTGCTCGAAGGTAAGCGGGTGGTGTTGATCGACGATTCGATCGTGCGCGGCACCACCAGCCGCAAGATCGTACGCATGGTTCGCAGTGCGGGCGCCCGCGAAGTGCATATGCGTGTTTCCTGCCCACCGACCATCTCCCCTTGCTTCTACGGGGTAGACACTCCCTCCATGCGGGAGTTGATCGCCGCCAATAAGTCCATCGAAGAGATTCGCGAGTTCATCGGAGCCGACTCGCTGGGCTATCTCTCCGTCGAAGGTTTGAAGAAAGCCTGCGGCGACGGCAAGAAAACCACTTACTGTACCGCATGCTATACCGGCCGTTACCCAACCGACGGGGTGGATATCGAAGAGATTCAGCCGGCCAATGTGGCGCTAGCCGAAGAGGAAGCCGGCAGAGAGGCTTCTGGTAGCAATCGCCTAGAATTGCCAAGGTTCAGGACAACCGGGAACTCCTGCTCTTGATCAGCTGCTGAATCTTCTCGACGAACTTTTCGCTGGGCATGTCCTCGGTCCCCTCTTTCCCGCGGGTGCGGACGTTCACCTTGCCGGATTCGGCCTCTTTGTCTCCGACCACCAGCAGGAAGGGAACTTTGGCGAGCGAGTGCTCGCGAATCTTGGCATTCATCTTTTCGTTGCGCGCATCGATCTCGACGCGTACGCCGGCGGCCCTAAGCTGGTCTCGAACCTTGCTCGCGTAGGCAATGTGGCGTTCGGCAATCGGGATCACGGTGGTCTCGACCGGGGAGAGCCAGACGGGAAACGCTCCCGCATAGTGCTCGATCAACACGCCAAAGAATCGTTCGACCGATCCATATAGGGCCCGGTGCACCATGAGCGGTTGCTTGCGGGTGCCGTCTTCCGCGACATATTCCAGTTGAAAGCGCTGGGGCAGGTTGAAATCGAATTGAATGGTCGAAAGCTGCCACAGGCGGCCGATGGCATCGACCAGCTTGATGTCAATCTTCGGCCCGTAAAACGCGCCTTCTCCGGCAATGGTCTTGAATTCGATCTGGCGGCGGGTCAGCACGCGTTCGAGCGACTGCGTGGCCATCGTCCACTGCTCCTCGCTGCCGACGAAGTTCTTGCGGTCATGGGGGTTCCAAGTCGAAAGCTCGGTCTGAAACTGCTCGAAACCGAAGTCCTTCAGCACGTCCAGGGCAAAATCCAGGCAAGCTTCGATCTCGCCTTCGATTTGTTCCCGGGTGCAGAAGATATGGGCATCGTCTTGCGTGAACCCGCGCACTCGCAGCAATCCGTGCATGACCCCGGAGCGCTCGTAGCGGTATACGGTGCCCAATTCTCCCAAGCGCACCGGCAGGTCGCGATACGACTTCAGCGAATCCTGGTAGATCAGAATGTGGCCGGGGCAGTTCATGGGCTTCAAACGGTATTCGGCATCATCGAGCTCCATGACGTCGAACATGTTCTGGGCGTAGTAGCCTTCGTGGCCCGAGGTTTGCCACAGCTGCTTGCGCATGACATGCGGGGTGTACACCAGCGAGTAGCCGCGCTTGATGTACTGGTCGCGCATCCAGGTTTCCATTTCGTTGCGAATGATGGCGCCCTTGGGATGCCAGAAAATCAGACCCGGCCCCGCCAATTCCTGAATGGAAAACAGGTCAAGCTGCTTTCCCAGCACCCGATGGTCTCGCTTCTTGGCCTCCTCCTGCTGGTGGAGATAAGCGTCTAAGTCCTTCTTGGAGAAGAACGAGGTCCCATAGATGCGCTGCAGCTGCTGGTTCTTCTCATCTCCCAGCCAGTAAGCGCCGGCAATATTGATCAGCTTAAAGGCTTTGATCTTTCCCGTGGAGGGAATATGCGGTCCGCGGCAGAAGTCGAGGAACGTGCCGGTGCGATACAGGGAGATCTTTTCATCGGGCCGGGTGAATTGCTCGATGAAATGACACTTCATGAAATCGCCTTCTTTTTTGAATTCGGCCAGGCCTTGCTCCCGAGGCAAAAACTCGTGTACGTAGGGGATGTTCCGATCGACCAGTTCCTGCATCTTCTTCTCGATCTTTTCGAGGTCTTCGGGAGTAAATGGGGTGGGTCGGTAGAAATCGTAGAAAAATCCGTTCTCGGTCGCCGGACCGTGGCCTAGCTTGGTCTCGGGGAACAATTCGAGCACGGCCGCGGCCATCAAATGGGCCGACGAGTGGCGATAGACTTGAAGCGCTTCCGGGTCCTTGTCGGTCAAAATGCGCACCGCAACATCCTGTTCGAGAGGACGCATGAGGTCGACAAGATCACCATTGCTTCTGGCCACGAGGGCGGCGTCGGCCAGCCTCGGGCTGATGGATTTTGCGATCTCGAGCGCGGTCGTGCCCTTCGCGACTTCCCGGGTGCTCCCGTCGGGAAGCTGGATTTGAATGCTGTCTGGCATCGACACTCAGTATAAAACAGGTGGCGGTAGTCGCCCGGCTGCAATGCCCTGTGGAAGCCTTGGAGGTTGGGCATGAACCGGCACTACGAGGTTCGCGGAGCCTGTCCTGCGTAATAGAGATCCTCCATAGCCTTCCGCACCCGGTCCGAGAGTGCTCCCATATCGTCTAGGGTTAGACCAGCCGTAGAGATGGGCTCGCCAACCCGCATTTCGAGCGGGCGGGACTGGATGTGGTAGGTGTTCATAGGCAGCAGTTCGAAGGTCCCTACCAGCGCGATCGGGACGATATCCAGTTGGGCTTTGATGGCCAGGAAGAAGGCCCCGGGCAGGAAGGGTTTGATCTCGCCGTCCGGGGTTCGGCCTCCCTCGGGGAATATCACCAGTGGCATACCTGCCTTGAGGCTCTTCAGCGCCGTACGAATGCTGCCGATCGACCGCGTCGGATTTTGCTGGTCAATTGCGACCTGGCCGGAACGTTTGAGGTGCCATCCTACAATGGGATAGCTCAGCAGTTCTTTCTTGAAGGCAATACGGAACTGAAATGGCAAATGTACGTAGAGCACCGGAATGTCCAGGGCGGAGGCGTGGTTGACCGCATAGACATGTGGCTTGCGGGCATCGATTTGAGAGAGGCCGGTGACTCTTACGGGAGAAAAAATCGTTGCTAAGATCAGTTGGGACCAAAATCGAGCAAATCCGTGCAGGATCCGATCTTTGTCTCCGAACAGTGAGACGGGAATCGAGATTATCCCCAGCAGGACGGTGTAAGCCCAGATCAAGGGATCAAAGATGAAATACGAGCGCAGCCGACTGAGCCAGCCGTACCCGCGAGCCGCGGCGCCCGGGGTCTTAGAGTAAGCGATCTGCGAGCCATCGAAGCGCTCGGCGCTCTTGTCATCTTCGCCAATGGATGTCTTTACTTCCTGCAAATTTAAACCTTGCCCCTTAGGCGAGGGATGGCCTCGCCCACAACGTAAATCGAGCCGGTCACGACCACGACGCCCGCAGGAGACACCAACCGGGCCCGATCGAGCGCTGCGCCAACCTCCTCGGTCGCCTCGATGTTGGTTGACGTACGAACGGCCGCCTGGCGAATTTCCTCGGCTGTCGCCGACCGTGGATTGTCCGCCTGGGTGGCAATCACCCGCTCCGCCAGTGGGAACAGGATCTCTGCCATCTCGGCAATGGCCTTGTCTCGCATGGCGCCGAAGACGACGGTAAGCGGCCGATCCGCGTAATATTCCGACAGGGTAGATCTAAGTGCCCAAGCCCCGGCGGGATTGTGAGCGACGTCGAGAACGTATTCCGGGGCGTTCGGCTGGGCTGGCACGACTTGAAATCGCCCGGGCCAGTCGGTCTGACGAATCCCCTGCTCGATTGCCTCGGGCGTAACTCGGAATCCTTGTTCGGCCAGCGCTTCAGCAGCCGCGATCGCCAGAGCGATGTTTCTCAACTGATGCCGCCCGACCAGCGGCGACTCGACCAAAATCTGCTTGCCCAGCACTTCGAGGGGATAGCGCGAGATGGGACCTCGGGCGCTCGCTTCCCGACCGGCACTCGGGAGCAGCCAGCGGCTACTGGCTGGAGATAGCGGCGGTACATACCGCACCGCATCGACGGCGTGGGCGTCCAGTTCCAAAATCGTGCTGCCAATCACGTCATTGGCCTGTGGTTGTTGGGGCAGGGTTACCACGACGCCCTGTCGGCGCAGGATGCCGGTCTTTTCGGTAGCGATTTCAGCCACCGTATCGCCAAGAAATTTCTGGTGGTCGAGCGAGATGTCGGTGATGATGCTGACGCGTGCTTCCACCACATTGGTTGCATCCAAACGACCGCCCATCCCCACTTCGAGCACCGCGAGGTCGACTTTCTCGCCGGCAAAATGCTCAAAAGCCATGGCGGTGACCATCTCGAAAAAGCTCGGGTGCCAGGGCAGCTCTCCTTCTGCGATCAGACGGGCCGCGGTCCGCTCTACCAGGTCATGCCGCCAGGCGAAATCGCCATCCGGGATCGCGCGCCCATTGATTCGAATGCGCTCGTTGATTCGTACCAGGTGAGGCGACGTGTAGAGTCCAGTGCGCAAGCCGGATGACTGGAGAATCGAGGCTAAGGTCGCGGCCACCGAGCCCTTGCCATTGGTTCCAGCAATCAGGACGGAGGGAAAGCGTTGCTCGGGATGGTCGAGAGCAGCGAGCAGGACCCGCATATGGGCCAAGTCAAACTTGTGCGACGGTGGATGCGCAAGTTCGTGGCCCAGCGCGTACATGCGCGCCACCGCGGCTTGATATGAGCTTCCCCCCATGGCTACTCCGCAGCTAACAGCTTACCAGTTTCGGTTCTGGCCTTCGACTTGGCGGCATCGATGAAGGAATCACCGCAACCAAGCGCAGCCATCAGGATTCCAGGGAACAGATCGCTAAGGCGTTTTGCTAGGCTGCTTGACTCATGAAGTCCAGGGCGCGGCTCAGGTAGGGTTTCAGCTGTTTCCGCGGGACAACCGCGTCGAGCATTCCATGTTCGAGAAGGAATTCACTGCGCTGGAATCCCTGGGGCAGCTTCTGGCGGATGGTTTGTTCAATCACACGCGGTCCGGCAAACCCGATCAGCGCCCCGGGTTCGGCGATATTGAGATCGCCGAGCATGGCGAACGACGCAGTTACCCCTCCGGTCGTGGGATCGGTGAGCACCGAGATGTAGGGAACACGCGCTTCATCGAGCCGCGCCAGAGCGGCGGAGATCTTGGCCAGCTGCATCAAGCTGACCACACCTTCCATCATGCGAGCCCCGCCCGAGGCAGAGACGATAATAAGCGGGGCCTTGGTCTGGATCGATTGCTCAATGGCGCGGGTGATCGATTCTCCCACCACGGCGCCCATACTGCCGCCGATGAATGCATATTCCATGGCGCTGACAATGATCGGGCGATCGTTCAGCTTGCCCCGGGCATTGATCACGGCGTCGGTGAGTCCGGTATCCGACTGGGCCTGCGCCAGTCGAGAACTATAGGCCTTGAGATCGACAAAGTGCAGCGGGTCGGTCGAAACCAGGTTGCTGTCAAAGATCTCGTATTGGTTGTCGTCGAGGAGCAGAGCCAGCCGCGCGCGCGCATCGATGCGGAAGTGGTGGTCGCACTTGGGACAAACGTTCAGGTTCTCTTCCAGATCCTTTTTCCAGATGATTTGGCGGCAACCGTCGCACTTCACCCAGAGGCCCTCGGTTCGAACCTTCTTCTCTCCCGAAGCATCTACATCGCCGGATTGTCGCTTGAACCAGGCCATAGTAACGTGCCCCCGGCCAGTGGCTGCCGCTTGCTCATCCCGACCGGGTGGCGGCAACTACCGGCTACTCAATACTCAATGCCTCTCTGCGCCAACACACCTTGCTCATAGGCATGCTTCAGCTGACGCATTTCGGTCACGATATCCGCCAGTTCGACAATTGTCGGATGTGCGTTCCGGCCCGTCAAGATTACGTGCACCATTTCGGGCTTGTTGCGCAACGACTCGACGACCTTTTCGGCAGCCAGCATTCCATAGCTGATGGCATAGTTGATCTCGTCCAAAATCACCACATCCCAGAGCCCGGAGTGAATCGCCTGCTCGGCCTCGGCCCAGGCATCTTCCACCATACGTACGTCTTCTGGATCCGGTTTTTCTCCTCCCACCTTTACAAAGCCGCGACCCATCTGCTTGATTACGAACTTATCTCCAAACGCCTGCACGGCGTCCAGCTCGCCATAGTGCCAGGATCCTTTGATGAATTGCAGCATGAGCACGCGCATACCCTGACCCACGGCGCGCAGCGCAACCCCCATGGCGGCGGTGGTTTTTCCCTTTCCCGGGCCGGTGTGCACAAGAATCAGACCTCGTCGGATGTCAGGCATAGGGAAGTGAACTTAGATTGTACTAGGAACTCAAGAACTTGCTCGCTCATGACAGGTGCGGAGGCGAGTCAGTGGCCGAGGTGATAGGGATGACCGGCGAGAATGGTGAACGCCCGATAGATCTGCTCGACGAGGACCACGCGTGCCAGCTCATGCGCTAGGGTCATTTTGCCAAGCGACAACACCAGGGTGGCAGCCTTACGTGCTTCCTCGCTAAACCCATCGGCCGCTCCCACCGCAAATAGCAAGGGCAAAGAGTTCCGCTCGCGGTACTCTCGCAGCCAATGGGCGAACTGTTCCGAGGAAAGCTCGCGGCCCCGAGAATCGACGAGCACGAGGGCAAACCTCACCGGACGGGCCCCTTCTCGGCAAAGCTTCAATACCGCGGATTCGTCTTTGAGGGCGGCGTGCTCAATTTCCGAGTAGTGCCGCAAGCGTTCGAGGTATTCATCCGTGAGTGCCTGGATGTTGGGATTCTTCGTCTTACCGATCCAGCTAACTTTGAGCTTCACACTGCCAGTGTATTCTCCGAGGCCTGCCCAGTGTCCCTGCGGATTTGGCAAAATGGACCGGGGATCAAAAAGGCCTTCCCTTCGCGTTGACCCATCTGTCGGAGTTTTCTCCACTCCGTCACTGGCGTTACTGCGGAGTCCTGCACCAGGCGCACACCACCGGCGCGACGATCATGGCGTAGCCGACGGCGTTCATTTCCGCTCGCATACGTTCCGGAATAGAAGCAATGTCCAGCTGGTCGGCACCGGGAACCCCATATTCGAGGGCCTTGGGCAAAAGGTTCGCTATCGTGTCGGCTGCATACTGAAAAAGCGGCGAATCTTTGTGCCCGTCCATGACTGCCTCAAAGCGCATGTTGGGCAACGGCAAACCAGCGGCCTGGAATACGCTATGCATGCGTGGCCCCAGGTCCACGTGCGCCCCGGACCGCCGCAGCGTCTCTACCAAAACCGTGATCGCCGTTTTTGTTGTGCTCTCGGGGCGGGCTGGCGGCTGGAACCACGGCTCGATGAATGCGGCCACGCCGCCGGGACGCAGATGCTTGGTCAACTGCGCCAAGGCAGCCGCCGGATCAGCCTGATACATGAGCACCAGGCGCCCGACAATTGCGTCCAGTGGCTGGTCGGGATGGTAATGAACGAAGTCGGAATGTACGAAGCTGACGTTGTCGAATCCGGCCGCAGCCGTCCGTTCTCGGGCGTGCTGCATCGCGCCATCGTCGAGGTCCAGACCGATCACCCTCCCCTCGTGGCCGACCATTTCAGCGAGCAGCATTGCCACATCACCGGCGCCCGAGCCTAAATCGAGCACCGTCATGCCGGCTCGAATCCCGGCGTCGGCAAAAAGCCGCTGCGTCATGGGCCGCATGAGTTCCGCCTGACGCGCCAGACGGGCGTACTCCCGAGGTGAACGACCCAATGCGTACTGATCGTGTGCCGTGTTCATTGCTGTCTCTCGACGAAACCCAAGATGCGAAACCCATCATACGATAAACGGGTGGCATTGCCGGCGGAGCCGCCACCCTGGTCCCCTTGCCTGATGCTCGCCATGGTCCAACCAACTCGGTGCTACGCGCATCGGTTGAACGCTCATATATAAGGCGATCCGTCCGTCCACGCCGGTGGCGGGCAGATGCAGCCTGGCTGGCGTGAACAAAAAAAACCCCTCTCCCCGGTCATCGGGGAGAGGGCCCTTGCAGTCTGAAGGTGTTTTAGTCGTCCTCATCACCGGTGGGTGCCGGGTTGTTGAACTCGCTCGCGGGTCGAACCGTTTTTTCGCCGGGATATGGCCGCGTAAACCCAGTGGACATATACCAGTTCAGGTGGTTGACGGTGTCCGGGTCTTCCGAGTCGGGCTTGGTCAGTTTGCCAGCGAAGATCTCTGCCTTCTTCTGAAGCCAACCGGCTCTTAGGGCCTTGACCCTTGGGCTGATCGCTGGGTCGTCGGTGCTGTTTGAAACGCCGTCGTCCAGTGGGACCTCGTTCGGGACATGCGTCCACGGCCGGAAGTTGGCCGCGGGCGGCGTGCCCTTGACGAAAGCGGTTCTCATCGGCGACGCAATGAGGTCGAATTGGTTCATGGGGGTCAGGCCGAGGATTTGCTCCATCGTCCGAGTCATGTTGACCTGCGTGTAGTAGGTGTGGTCGGTGGGTCCGTTCTGCACGGCGTATGGGCTGACGATATAGCCTGGGCTGCGATGGCCGTCGACGTGGTCGACGCCGTTCTGGGCGTCGTCTTCTTCCACGAAGATCGCCGACGTAGACCACACGTTGCTGTGGCTGATGTAGTCGATAATGCGCCCCACGGCCAAATCGTTATCGGCCTGTTCGGCGTCCGGGGTTGGCGGGCCGCCGGTGTGGTCGTCCATTATCCACAGCATTTCGAGCGCGGGCACCGTACCGGCCGCGACGTCGCTCTTGAAGTCCTGCACCCAAAGATCGACCCGCCACTGGTCGGGGATGCCCAGATCGAAATATGGGAAGTTCTTGATCATATGGTTAGACACGGCCGGAAGCGAAGACTCTGAAATGACCGTGTTCTGGTAGTGCAGCGTCTTCTCCTTCCCAGACTCGAAGTTCTTCGAGTCGTTAAAAAACTCCGTCCAGGTCGGCTCGGAGGTCGACCCGTTCGGCTGTTTGTACGTATTGTTCTCGATGTATTCGCCGTAGATCTTCACCGACAGACCGGCGGCAGAAGCTTCCGAGAACAGGAAGCCCGTTTTCTGATAGACAAGCGCATCGCCGGCATTTCCGCCGGGATAGCTGCGAACCCAGTCCGGCGACTGGATGTCGTCGGCGTAGGGTGCCATGGCCTCTTGGATCCACTGGTGACCGTCAGCCGACTGGCGGCTCGGGTCGTAGAAATTGTCGAAGAGAGGGAAGCGCTTCACCAGCGCGTGCGCGTTCGGCGTGTCCTTGCCTCCGAACACTGCCAACGAGGCGTCGCCATTGCCGGCGGCCACGTCGCCCAGGATTTGATCATAGGTGCGGTTTTCACGGACGATCAGGAACACATGCTTGATGAGCGAAGGAGCGCCGATCTTGGCCGGGATCGCGACCGGCTTGGTCTTCGGGTTGCCACCGCTGGCAGACGCGATATTTTGTGACAGATCCCAGTGGTTGTTGTAGATAACCTGCTTGGTCATCGTCTGCAAGGTCCCGCTGAGCGGCACGGGGACGATACTGACGGTGCCATTGTCCTGGTGAGTGTTGTAGCTGCAGACGCCGTGGTCGCACTCGTAGGAAAGGCGCGTGCCGATGCCCTTGTCGTTGGCAACGATGAGGGTGTTATTGGCAGCATCCAGCACGACCGAGCTCGGCGCATAGGCTACCGGGATCATGCCTAAGACGGGATTCGTCGCGCCCGCGCGGAGGTCGACGACCGCGATCGCGTTGGCGTTGTAAAGCGCGACGTAGGCACGGCCAAGCGTGTTGTCGACGGCAATCGAGTTCGGCGCGGCGCCATAGGCCGGACCTTGACCGGGCACTCCGATCGGTAGCGCAAGGTCGATCGTCCGCGCCACCTTGTTGGTGGCCGTGTTGATAACCGAGATGGTGTCGCTATAAGTATTGGCGACCAATAGGTACGGTCCGTAAAACGCCATTCCGGTTGGGTGCAGACCGGTAAAGATGGTGTCCGTGACTGTCATAGTGGCTAGGTCAACCACAGAAATAGTGCCAGTGATCGCGGCGCCAACCACGGGGTCGGCGACGATTTCAGTGCCGGCGGAGTTGATTTGGAAGTCCGACTCCGTAGCGACCCGGCCACCCTCGTTGCTGATGTAGGCGGTCGTGCCATTCTTGTTGATCAGAATGCTGTGCGGCGCGTTGCCGACGCGGATCTGCTCAGTCATCTTCGGCGGATCCGCGGTCAGTTCGATGTGGGCTAGCGTATTGTTCTGGTTCAGCAGGGCATAGGCGCTGCTGCCATCCTTGGAGAGAGCGACGCCGCCAGGATAAGAAGTACCCGGAGTATAGAAGGAGCCGCAGGCGTTGCCATAAGAGGCCGGAGGGCTGTTCAGAAAACAGGTGATGAAGGAATTGTCCGGCGCCACCAAGACTTGGGCGTCATCTTCCAACAAGCCCACGGGAGTGACCTTGGCGATGGTGACATTGCTACTGTCTTGGCTAAACACCACGTACTTGCCATCCGCCGAATAGGCTATGCCGCTGTAGCTGCCGCTCGAATCAGTTCCGAACGTGGCGTAATTCTGCAGAACATTGCCTGTGTTGGTGTCGAACACCTCGACCGCCTGCGTTGCGCCCAAAGTGAGGACGGCAGCGGTGTGACTCTTCACGTTGGGGTTCAGCGCGATGGCCTTCGCGCGGACCCGGATGCCGAGGTCGACTTGGGTGCCGGCGGGGGTGATGACCTGGCCATCGCCGACGACCCAGGAGCCGTTTGGCTGCGGGCCGGTGACGTAGGTCGGATACAGCTTGGACTGGCCAGCTGCGAGTCCGGGAAGGCTCAGCCCCGCCGCCAGCATGCCGGCGAGCGGACCCAGGCGGTTGATCCGAGACTTATTCCGAGACATACTTCGAGATGTTTTTCGGGACATGTACCGTTCTCCTCCTTGAATTTTGTTCATCGCGTAACCAGGATCAGCCGTGGGACATCGGACTGGAATTACGATCACACATCGTAGTCGCGGATGTTAGCAAACCATCTGTGACGGCTTTGTGACCATCGGGTAAAATTTCCGTTACATGGGCCGACCTTTTCTCTCGCAGATTGTGACGCGCACAGCTCCACGTTAAGCAGAGTCTGTTTGGTGGACGTTGTCTTTGTTCTTTGCGGTGAGGTGGGCTACTTCAGCCCTATCACGATCGGGCGATATCCGCGTGCAGTTCCGAGCCGTCGTCGGCAAGCGCGCGTAAGGGCCCCAGCCAGGGTTCGTAGCGTCGCCAGCGCGCGACGGAGGTGCGATAGATCGGCTGCCGCGTCTGCCACTTGCTCGGGGTATTCACAGCCCGGGGATTGGACTCGGGACGCAAGCACGCGTCGTGCCAATCCAGGCCGCAGGCGGCGATGATCCGCCGCGTGACCGGTTCGGGCGAACCGGTCAGTTCCTCGTAATCGACCTCGATGAAGCGATCTGCGGGCAGCACGCTCCGCCAATGGTCGATGAGCCGCTGGTAGCCGCGGAAATACGCTACCAGGTCGGCACCTCCGGTCGGAAAGGCAACGCTCGGATGGAAATGAGTTTGGTGGATCGACAGCGCCGTGTCGACGGCCGCGCGCCGGCAATGGATGATGATTGCGCGCGGGAATGCCACGTGGATCAGCCCGGCCCAGAGAAAGTTGAACGGCATCTTGTCAGTCACTCGCGTCGCCGTCGGCGCGATCGCGCGCAGCACGCTAAGATAGTCTGCCGCCGCCTTGGCGAGGAAGGCGGTCTCGTTCCCGGCCGCGCCGGAACGGTGCCATACCGCCCCGCACTGGTTCCAGAACTGCAACTCGCCGCCCGCCCCAACCCCGGGATGCATGGAGACGATCTGCTCGACGAGAGTTGTGCCGGACCGCGGCATGCCCATGATCAGCACCGGCGTCGCACTGCCGCTGCCAAGTTCGGGCGCCCTCGCGATCCATTCTGGGGTGCAGCGGGCGATCAGGCGCTCGATTTCGATGGAGAACGCCGTCGAGTCGAACGGCACAGAGCCCCTGCGCACGGCGTCTGCGGCGTCGAAATGCCGCATGGCTAACGCGTAGTCGCCAAGATCCTCCGCGGCCTTGCCGATCGCGAGGTGAAGCCGCAGGCCTTGCCCCGCTTCCAGCCCCGGCGTGGCCAGGGCGGCTTCCATCCGTTGCAGCAGACCGTCGTCATCGCGCGTGACCGGTCGGCACCGGACAAGCTCATAGTAGCTGCCCGCCAGCAGCGGC
Organism: Terriglobales bacterium; assembly: GCA_035501575.1. Classification (GTDB taxonomy): domain Bacteria; phylum Acidobacteriota; class Terriglobia; order Terriglobales; family Acidobacteriaceae; genus JAFAGX01. Next base: position 12,199 of record DATJVZ010000376.1, read on the forward strand.
GCGATCGAGATTGCACGTTCGAAGCATGCACGGGCCTCGTCGAAACGACCGACCTCAGAGAGCAGATTGCCCAGCAAATCATAGGCCATGGCATTCCTCGGGTCGGCGACCAGCAGCTCGCGCAGTACCTTTTCGGCTTCCTGATTTCGATTCTCCATCAGCAGCGCCCGCGCCATGCCAAGGCCGCCGAAGCTGGTCCGGCCTCCGGTCGCCGCCGCGCGGCGGAAACAGCCGATTGCCTGGTCGCGATGGCCCAGAATATAAACTAGGGCACCAGCGCGGAACCACGCCTCGGTCAGGGATGGGAGCAGCTTAGTGGCCCGGTCGTAGGCAACGATTGCCCCGCCCATGTTGCCTAGCTTCTCCCAGGCGATTCCCAGGCGGAAATATGCATCCGCGTACCGCGGGTTGCTGGCGACGGCCCGCTCGAATGCCGCGATGGCATCCGGTACACGGCCCACCTCGAGGCAGGCCAGGCCGAGATCGTGCTGGATGATGGGATTGGACGGCTCGAGCAGCGCTGCATCGCGCAGTGGCGCTATCGCATCGTCCGGTCGGCCGGCTCTGAGCAGCTGCGTGGCCAAGGCAAGCAGGGGAGCTACGTGCTGCGGCGCGGCTGGGTTTGGAGACTGGGACATGGCGCGAACCTAGCGTGGAAGCTCTAGCGTGGCCATCGGAATGGCCAGCGCAATTGTCACCCGACATGATCTGCCAACCAAGAGAATTTTGCCATAGGCCATTCCGCACGCCATCAAAGGGCGGACGTCAGCAGCCCTGCGCTGCGGTTTGCAGGCTGCTGGAATTAGTCTCTCTACATGGTTTACCTGATTGATACAGCTTAGAATCGCGAGTATCACGTACATGTAAGCGGATGCGGGTATCCGTAAGACATTAGCTCTACGCGTCTTGCCCGTTGCGCATCGCCGCATTCGTCTATTCAAGTAGCTGCGTCACATTGAGACAATCGATCGCCATTCCAGTCAGGCTTGCCGTTCTCGTCGGATAAATCGAGTCAGTCCGCGATGCCTGTGGCGGTTTTCCTCTCACCCCTAACCAAAGAGAGGAGTAAGCACCACGCGTAGGAGAACCGGCATTCCTACAGCCGTGTTGCTCGACATCCGTCAATCGCAGTTCGCGACAATTGCTGACTGATCCGGCGTGCTTTCCTGCAGCGCGAACGAGTGCATGCTGTCACAAAGTGCGATTCAGTTCTGTATTAGCTGGTACAAGAGACCCATGGCTCTGATATGGCTTGGTCAACAATGAAGGAGAATTATGAAAATCGTAGTGATCGGTGGTACTGGACTCATTGGCTCAAGGCTTGTCACCAAGCTTCGGGAGCACGGGCACGAGGCGGTGGCGGCATCACCCGATTCGGGGGTCAACAGCGTCACGGGCGAGGGACTGGCCGAAGTGCTGAAAGGTGCCTCGGTAGTCGTTGACGTATCAAACGCCCCCTCATGGGAGGACGCAGCTGTGTTGAAGTTCTTTGAAACATCAACTCGAAACCTCCTTACCTATGAAGCCGCCGCAGGAGTAGGACATCACGTTGCGTTATCGGTTGTGGGAACCGACCGGCTGTCCGAAAGCGGTTACTTTCGCGCGAAGATCGCTCAGGAGAAGCTGATCAAAGAATCGTCCAGCCCCTACTCCATCGTGCGCGCGACACAGTTCTTCGAGTTCCTCAAGGGCCTTGCCGACATTTCATTCGATAGTGAAAAGGTGCGACTGCCGCATGTGCTTTTCCAGCCGATGGCCGCCGATGATGTCGCGGGTGCCCTGGGCAGGATTGCGGTAGGTCAGCCGGTAAACGGCATCGTCGAAATTTGTGGCCCGGAACAGTTCCGCCTGGATGAACTGGTCCGGCGGCGCTTGGCCACACTCAAAGATTCCCGCCAAGTCATCGCTGACCCAAACGCCAGTTACGCTGGGGCGAAACTTAGCGAGAGAACACTGGTTCCGAACACTAACGCGCGACTAGGCGAGACCCGTTTCGAAACCTGGCTGACTCAGGCCGCAGCACAAATTCCGAGTGCGCATCCTCAACCCACAGCCGTCGCCGCGGTGACCAAGGAGAAAGAGAGTCAAAAAAAAGCTAGCTGACATCAGCCCCGCGTACGCCACTGGTGAGCGTGGTATGGGACCGTCAAGACTAGCTCTTCAATCGGCTCGGGACAAAAAAAATAGGTAGGATGCCCAAAGGCAATAATTGATTTAGACTGGCGAAGCTCCGACCGATGGAGCAATCTATGGCCACCATATCCCAGCAGCAATCACCCACTCCGGAGCGCATCTTCAACGCCATCAACGCCTACGAACAGACCGAGGCGATGAAGTCTGCCATTGAGTTGGAAATCTTCACCGCCATCGCTGAAGGCAACACGGCTGCCGCGACTATCGCGCAACGCTGTGGTGCATCCGAACGTGGCGTGCGCACCCTGTGCGATTTCTTAACTATTCATGGTTTCCTCCGCAAGGAAGGAGTGCACTATGGACTGGCGCCAGATTCGGCTCTATTCCTCGACCGGTATTCCCCGGCATACGTCGGCACAGCCATTGACTTTTTGCTCACGGCACGCCTGCGGAAGGGTCACGCGCAGCTGACCGAGGCCGTTCGTCGGGGTGGCACTGCCCTGGGCGAAGGAACGCTTGAGCGCGAAAATCCTGACTGGGTAAAGTTTGCACGAGCCATGATGCCGCTGATGTACAAGCCCTCAGAGATTATGGCTGCGGAGCTCTTTAAGGGCGGCGAAGCGCACAAGGTTCTGGATGTCGCCGCGGGTCACGGTATATTCGGGATCTCAGTCGCAAAACAGAATCCCAGTGCGCAAATCTATGCGTCCGATTGGAAGAATGTGCTGGCAGTCGCGCAGAAGAATGCGCAGACGAGGGGTGTCGATGGTCGCTATCACTTGCTTCCTGGCAGCGCCCTGGAACAAGATTTTGGCAGTGGTTACGATTTGATATTGATCACCAATTTCCTGCACCACTTTGATCCGCCGACCTGCACCACATTCATGCGCAAGGTGTACGCCGCGTTGATTCCAGGTGGGCGTGCTGCCATCCTCGAACTGCTTCCAAATCCTGATCGCGTTTCGCCGCCTACGGCAGCCGCCTTCAGCCTGATGATGCTGATTTCTACTCCTGCCGGCGACGCTTACACGTTTGCAGACCTCGAGCACATCTCGAAAGAGGCGGGCTTCGACCGAGTTGAGCTCGCTCCACCGGAGATTGGGCTCGATCGTCTCGTGGTTGCGCACCGGTGAATTACGCCGAAGTCAGTGATCGGGCCCGCACCTGTCACCGCACGGCAAGCGCTTTATCGCGTATAACATAGCCTTGGTTGTTGCGTAATTGCCATAGGTCCATCATGCCAAGGATCATGAGGTTGGGGAACAGCAGTTGGCGCCATGGGCGGGGCGCCGTAAATGAAATTTTCAAGGGCGTGAACTGCGGGACCTCGAAGATGCTCATTGGGTGCAGCCCAAATCCCCAAAGACCGATACCTGCCTCGAGCACTAAAAGTACGGCGCAAAGATCAATGAAGAATCTGGACACCCGCAGCAGGAGCGGTGGTGTAAGAAAGTGGTTTCCCTACCGCGATCAACAGCTACAGATGACGATGCTGGTCGGTGCGAGTCTGCCGGGCAAAGGAAAGAATCATGCTCGACACTTCGCTTCAATCCGTGTTTGCGGTTGTCGGATGTCCATTATTCGAAGCGCAGCGCCTGCATGGGATCGATACTGGCGGCCCGCCACGCTGGAATGAACCCAGCCAGTGCCGCTGCGACCGACAGCACGAGAACTGCAAGCGAGATGCTCGCGGGATCGTAAGGCCGCACACTATAAAGTTGGTCCGCGACGTAATGGCCACCTAGGAGGACGATGGGAATTCCGAGCGCCAGCCCCAATCCCAATTGAATAAATGCGCCGCGCAATATCATGCGGAGTACCGTGCTGCGGTTCGCGCCCAGGGCCATGCGCAATCCGATTTCGCTAGTGCGGCGCGCGACCGCATACGAGGTAACGCCGTATAGCCCAACCGACGCAAGTACCAATGCTAGCAAGCCGAACAGCATAGTTAAGCGCGCGATCAGACGCTCCTCCGTCAGTTGATCTCTCACTTGATCGTCGAGCGAATGCAGGTCGATTACGGTGAGATTGGGATCAATGTCCGCTAGGGTGAGGCGCAGCATCGCATCCAGGTTCTGTGGCTTGCTTTTGAAGCGCAAGGTTATGGAGTTGATGAATAACGACCAGTTTTCCGCCATCGCCGCATTGGGCTCGGTGACCTGCAATTGCTGGTTCAACGGGCGAAAATACATGGCTCGGAACTCTTGCTGCGGGCCCTGATACTTGGCGTCGGCCACAATACCCACAATTTCAAAAGCACTGGCGTACTTGTGATCGTAAACGCCAAAGTGGCGCCCGAGGGGATCCTCCTTGGGGAAGAACTTTTTCACGAAAGCCTGATTGACTATGGCAACTTGAGGTGAAGTGGCCGTGTCGGCGTCGGTGAAGCCGCGTCCACGAATCACGGGTTGGCCGACGGTCTCAAAGAAGTCCCGGCTCACGCGGTCCCACGAGGAGCCGGTATGCTCATTCGGTCCGGGCTCCGGCCTACCCTCCACTCGCACGCTCTCGCCCCAGTTGTTACCCTCGAGCGTGCTGTAAAGTGCGAGGCCCATGCTCTCCACCCCCGGAAGCGTGCCGAACCGCTCCTGCAAAGTACGGTAGAGCGCCGGCAGCTTCTCGATGGTGTAACCTGCACCGGCCGGGTCCAGGTGCAACACGTAACGGTTGGCGGTCTGGATGCCAAAATTCTGATTTTCAAGATTGCGCAAGCTTTTGGTCAGCAAACCCGCGCCCGCCAGCAGCACAAGCGATAGCGCGGTCTGAAACACAATCAGCGACTTCTGCGGCAGCGAGGTGCGATCGCGAGTGGAACGGCTGGCTCCCCGCAGCGCCTCGGCTGGATCAGAATGCGACGTGATCCACGCCGGCACAATGCCGAATACGATCCCTGTCACCAGGGACAGCGCCAACGCAAAACCCACGACTGCCAGCGAAGGGCTGGCTGTAATCGGCAGATCCGGCGCATCGTGGAAGGCTAGCGAGAGGATCGTCTTGCTTCCGCCGTACGCGACCGCGAGCCCCGCCAGACCGCCAAGGCATGACAGCAGTAGGCTTTCGACCAGCATCTTCAGGATTAGTTGCTTGCGCGAGGCGCCCAGCGCCATCCGCACCGAGGTCTCCGCCTTGCGGGTGGTGCCGCGCGCCAGCAGCAGGTTCGCGATGTTCGCGCATGCCACCAGCAGCACCAGCGCGGAGAGCGCCATCAGCAGATACAGTCCCTTCCCCGTCTGCTCTTGCAATTGCTGGATACCGGCACCCGCAGGCGTGATCACAACGTGTTGCTTCGGGATGACGGTCGATCCGCCATTCTCCGTGTAGGCCTTCTGCGTCGCTAGCCATAGCCGCAGGTTGTTCGATATCTTCTCCTGGAGGGTGCCTGTCTTGACGCCGGGCCGCAGGCGTCCTACGGCGAATAGCCAGTTACTTTCGGGGATGTCCAGCAGCTCTCTTTTTTGATCGATCAGCGGCTCGGTCGCGAGCGGAATCCAGAATGCAGGAGGATTTTCGCGAATACGGTCGCCGAAGAATCCCGGCGGGGCGAGGCCGACAATTGTGACCGGCTGCGTCTGAATGAAGAACGTAGAGCCCACCACGGCTGGATCGCCGCCATATTCCGAATGCCACGCCCGATAGCTCAATACCGCAACCGCGGCGGCACCCGGCCTGTCATCCTCCATGGAAAACATGCGTCCGGCATAGGGAGCGATTCCAAAGGTCGAGAAGTAATTTCCTGAAACATATTCGCTGCGCTCTGCTTTTGCCGGTTCTGAGCCGCGCCGGACCGACAGAATAGTGCCTCCGGCTTGCATCGCTGCCAGTTGCTCAAACTCCTGGGTTGTATCGCGCAAGTCCCGGTAGAGTTCGTAGGAGAAAAGATCGAAGTCCCCTTCCTCGTTAATGTAACCGCCATTAACACAGCAGTCATCCTTGTCGCCGACCCGGTAGAGAGTCTTCGGGTCGACAACCGGCAAAGATTTCAGCAACACGGCGTGAACCAGAGTGAAAATCGCCGTGTTGGCGCCAA
>DATJVZ010000377.1:0-23712 GCA_035501575.1 Terriglobales bacterium
CGTGGATAAGGGCAGAACGAGACACTCTAGGGCTCCGCGCCGCGACTGAGATCTTCCGCTTGGCGCTCTGCCAAGCGAGGATAGATGGTACCCTTGCGCCGGCGTAGGTCAGCCGCCAGTTGAGATCGGGTCAGCCACAAGCCTGCGGCTACCGCGGCGGCCCAGGTGAAGGTAATGAGGATTAGCGCGTACAGATCGCGCGTGCGACTGGCTCCGGCAATCACGCCCTGAGCGACGCGAAAACTAAGAAGTCCCGCCAAGACGGCGGTAAATGCCACCTTGCTCAACTCCCGCCAGGGGAACTGAGCGAAGCGCACCAGCTTGCGTCGGTCAAGCAGAACGGCGATGGCAACCGTATTAGCGACAATTCCCACGTCGGAAGCGATGGCAAGTCCAACCGTGGAGAAAGCGCGATAGAGTGCGCCGTACATCGGGATCGAGGCCACGGTGATCAGGCTGCTGGCCACCATTGGTGTAAGCGTGTCTCCTGCCGCATAGAAAGCGCGGGAATACAGAGCTTGCGCCGACCAGAACGCCAGAGATAGCGAAAACCACCAGAAATAGACCGCCGTGGTTTCCGTGTCCGAGAACTGAAACCGTCCGCGGCGGTAGACCAGATCGACCAGAGGCAGGGCGGCGGTGGCCATCAAACTGGTAGCGACGAGCGAGCAGGCGGTGATTCGATAAATCGATGCGTTGACCAACTGGGCAAACTCCTCCATCCGCTTTTCGCCGAACAGGCGGGCGAAAAAGGGCAGGGAAGCTTGCCCGATGGCCTGCCCCAACACGGCGATCGGCACCGCAAAAAGCCGCTTGGCGTAGTTCAAACGGGTAATGTCGCCTACGCTGCCGGAGGCAAAGTAGCGGAGAATCCAATCATCGGCGGTGACCAGAGACACGCCCACCATGAGCGGGATGGTCAGCCGCACCCATTCCCGAAACGCCGGATTGCGGATGTCGAACGAGATACGGTATCCCGTACCAACCGAGGCGGCACCGATGGCGTTTACCAAGAATGGCCCCAGAAAACTGCCCATGAGCGCGCCATAGGCCAGCGATGAGATTCCGATTCGATGAGAGAAGAGGAGTCCGCCGGCGATAATCGCGACGTTATAGAGCAAGGGCCCAAACGCAGGCAGCAGGAATAGGCGACGGGACAGCAAGACGGCGGAGACCACGCCCCCGACGTAGAAAAACAGCTGAGCGGGGAGAAGAATGCGGGTTAGGTGCACGCAAAGTTGAAGTTGCTCGGCTGTGAAATTCTTGACCAGATGGCGTTCGATCTGTGGGGTGAAGATCTCGGCCAGGACCGTACCGCTTCCGAGCACGGCCGTCATAACCGTGATGATGATCGAAAAGGTCTTCTGCGCCTCCTCTTCCTTGTTCTCGGCGAGGAAGCGGGTGTAGATGGATACGAAAGTGATCGAGGCTGTTCCGCCGGCCACAATGTAGTTCAGCCAGTCGGGGATGGTGAAGCCGGCAACGTAGGCATCCGTCTGCGGTCCGGCACCGAAGGCCCAGGCAATATAGGCTTCGCGAACATAGCCGATCACGCGCGAGAGCATGATCGCCGTCATCATCAGCATGGTTGCCGAATAGGCTCCGTGCTCGTGGGAAGGCCGGAGGAAACGGAGTGCGCGGGTCAACATTTAGCGGCAGGGCACCCGCGAACTGCGATGGGTCTTCATGATGGGTGAGAAACCTGTTCAAAAGCCTACCAGACCTGTCTCCAAAGCCCAGTGTCGAGTTGGGATATACGCCCCTCAATGGCTGCGCGGGGGCCGCCCCGGACGGTTAAGGGGCATCGCTTGCGACCGGCGCAGGCGTACTTGCAGCTGCCAACCCCAGTCCCGTCAGGAGTCTCGTGGCTGCCTCTTGGCCGGTACGAACGCAGTCGGGGACGCCGATGCCACGATACCCGTTGCCAGCCAGGGCTAAATCGGGAAGCTCGCCTAGCACAGCGTCGATTCGCCGCAAGCGCTCCAAGTGGCCGACTCCATATTGCGCCATGGCAGTTTTCCAGCGATAAACCCTGGCGAACAGCGGGTCAGCTCGCAGGCGCAATATCTGCTCGAGTTCCTCGCCGGCAATGGCGAGAATGTCCTCATCGGAGCGTGCGAAGATCCCTTCATTGCGGGTCCCGCTGAGAAAGCAGCGAATTAGGGCGCGATTCTCGGGGGCGCGGTAGGGGAATTTGTTGTGCACAAAAGTCGCCGCCAAGATGCGCCGGCCTTCGCTCGAGGGGACCAAGAATCCGAAGCCCGGCGGCAGCGAGGCTCGCACTTCACGATCGTAAGCGAAGTTGATGGTGATCGAAGATGTGTAGGGAATGGCAAGCAATTCGGCCGCAAGCGGCGGACTGACCTTGCCCAGCAACCCGCCAGCGGCGTGAGCCGGAGTGGCAAGGATCACCCCATCAAACGGCTCCGACTGAGATGCTGTCGAAATCATCCAGCTGCCATCCTTGCGCTCAACGGTTTCGACCTGATTCCGCAGGCACAACGACGTAGGCCGCAGCCGTGCGATCGCCGCATCCACCATCTGCTGCATGCCTCGTTGCAGGGAAGTGAAGAGTGGTCTTCCTGGGCTTTGCGGGGCTGCCGCTTTTTTCCTCGCGGCCAGCATGGCTCGTCCCAGGCTGCCGTGCTTTGCCTCCATCTCGACCAGGCGGGGCAGGACGGCCTGCACGCCGAGTTGGCTCGCCTCTCCGCCGTACACGCCCGCGAGCAGCGGGTCGGCCAAGACTTCTACCATCTCTCGACCGTAGTGCCGCTCCACCATCGCGGCCACGCTCTCATCCTGGCTGGACCTCCGCGGGGGACGGAACCATTCCTGCGCCATGCGCAGCTTGCTGGGCAGAGAAAATAACGGCGACCAAACGATTGGCAAGATCTTTGTGGGTACCAGGAAGAGCAAACCGTCGGGGATTTGTACGAGTCGGCCTTGCTTGAGAATATAAGCCTTGCGTTCGGCATCGTTCGACGGGATCAGCTGATCCTCGAGCCCGAGCTCACGGCATAAGTCTCGAGCCCACGGCTTTTCGGTCAAGAAAGAGTCGGGGCCCCCTTCCAAAACACAACCCTCGACATGCTCGGTGAGTAGCACGCCGCCCAGACGGGGATGGGACTCGTATAGGACATAGTCCACGAGAGCACCATCGGCTCTCGACCGCTCGAGGGTTAAGGCGGCGGCTAATCCTGAGATGCCTCCTCCAATGATGGCAATGCGCTTCATGTTTGCAAATCCGTTCGCCACGACGATCGCCCGCCCGCCAGAAAGCTGGGTGGACGGGGCCATGCCGAGGCCGCTGACTTCAGAAGTTAGGAGTTGGCCTTGGCCATCCGCGAGCGAACGATCTCGGCCAAAGCCTTAGTCAGCCATGGCGAGTCGTTCAACGACTCCGCCCTCGACAGGCGCATTCCTCGTTGCTCGGCGAACTGCTTGAAGGCGATATCGATGTCATAGAGCACTTCCACATGATCGCAGAGGAAGCCGATGGGCTGGATGAAGACGCTGCGATAACCGGCGCGCTCGAATTCTAGAATCGTATCTTCGACGGTCGGTCCGAGCCAGCCTCCCCCGGCCATACCCTGGCTTTGAAAGGCGAAGCTCCACAGGGAAGCCGGGAGCGAGGCCGCGCGGGCGACGCGCGTTGCCGTCTCCTTTGCCTGGGTCTCATAGGGGTCACCTTCGGTGATCGTGCGCAGGGGAACGCTATGCGCGGTGAAGATTACCGGGACCTGAGCGCCGGCCTCGCGGCAAGCTTTCTGCCAACCCGCGGCGAGCTTGGCGGAAAAGGCTTGGATGAGCAGGGGATGATCGTGCCAGCACTCCACAAAATCGATGGCAAACGGGGGTTGGCCATTGCGACTTAAGGCAGCCCGATAGAGGCCCACACTGGTACGCGAGTTGTGGGGCGCCAGGCAGATCACCACCGCCTCGGACACCTGGTCGCGGCTCATGGTGTCAATCACACCGGCAATAAACGGCTTCCAATTCCGCATGCCGACGTAGACTGGCAGTGCCAGTTCTCGCTCTAGGAGCGCTCCCTGCTCAATCGTCAGCTCGGTCAGCGGAGATCGGCCAATCAGCCGGTAGCGACGCTTCACTTCGTCGATCGCCTGCGGGGGAAGCTGACGTCCTCCGGTGACCTGGAGTAGAAACTCGGGAACCTCGTCCACTGAATCCGGACTACCATGAGCCAGCAGCAGCACGGCCTTCTTTCCGGTGTTGGGTACGGGGCTCACGATGCTTTCGCCGACTCCTCTTGTACGAACCTCGCGAGCGCTTTAACGTTCGCCACCGGGGTTTCCGGCAAGATGCCATGGCCAAGATTGAAGATGTGTCCCGGCCGTCCCGCGGCTTGGCGGAGAATGCTTTCGGCGCGCAGCCGCAATTGTTCCCAGTCGGCAAAAAGTAGAACCGGGTCGAGATTCCCCTGCACGGCTCCCCGGAAATTCAGACTCCGCCAACCCTCGTCGAGGGGAATTCGCCAGTCGAGCCCGATGACTTCGGCACCTGTTTCCTTCATGGATGGCAAAAGCGTAGCGCTATCGGTGCCAAAGTAAATAACGGGAACCCCCGTTGCCTGCAGCTTTCCCACCAGTTCCGTGGTCCGCGGCAGAACGTATCGCCGATAATCCTCGACACTGAGGCAGCCCACCCAGCTGTCGAAGACCTGAATGGCATCGGCGCCCGCTCTCACCTGATCGCTGGCGTAGGCCGCGGTTACTCGAACCAGCTTACTCATCAGCTCGTCCCAGGCGTGGGGAGAACGGTACATCATCTTCTTAGTGTGAACATAATTCCTTGAGCCGCTGCCCTCGATCATATAGCTGGCCAAGGTAAAAGGAGCACCGCAGAAGCCGATGACCGGCAGGCGGTTCGAGAAATGCTTGGCTACCAGGCGTACCGCTTCCGACACGTAACCCAGTTCGGCCGCGGCGTCGGTTTCTAAGCGTTCGACACCGCTGGCATCTCGGATTGGCGTCTTGACCACTGGTCCTTCCCCGGCTTCGAAATGGAAGGGCAATCCCATCACCTCGAGAGGAAGCAGCAGGTCGGCAAAGATGATCGCGGCATCCACCCCCAGGATCTCGGCGGCAGTAATCGTTACCTCAGCGGCGATGTTCGGTTGCTTACAGATCTCGATCAGGGAGTATCGTTTGCGCACCGCGCGGTACTCTGGCATATAGCGTCCCGCCTGCCGCATGAACCACACTGGCGTGCGTTCGGCGGCTTGGGCCTTGCAGGCCTTCACAAACGGGGATTCCGGCGCGGACATGAAGGTTTAATGTAGCATCTTCACCCGCCATACGGGTGCACGGAGGTGTACAGGCGCCGCCTGACGCCCATGGCTGTGCCAACGCGGGATGCCTTTTCGGCATCCTCTACGAGGATTAGAATCAAGACAGGAGGAGTTATGGGATCGCGGAGAGATAAGATTCTGTTCAATGTTTTGCTCGGTGCCGGCCTTCATTTGCTCGATGAGTTACGGGATCGTGTGACCGACAGTGCCAGTACTGCCGGGGAAAAAGCGCAAGACCTATACGAGACCGCTTCCGGTCGCGCCCGCCGAGCGGCAGCGGCGATTCGCGGCGAGGACCATCAGGGAATGAACACCGGTTTGGCGGTTCTGCTGGGTGTCGGAATTGGAATCGGAGTCGGACTGCTTCTCGCCCCGACCAGCGGGGAAGAAACCCGCGGCACGATCGCCAGAAAAGTTCGCGATCGCTTCTCCGAGAGAGAGGCAACCGGCACATAGGGCACCTAAGAGGCTTGCACAGCGGGGCGCGCGAGAAACACTCGAGAGGAAAGACCCAGGTGTTCTTGAACGCCGGTATTATTCTCATCGAGACGAGAGAGAGCTCACCTTCGGTTAGTCACTGCAGATTGTGAGTTTCTGCTATCTTGGGAGCCGTTGCCCGGTCAGCCAGAAGCTGCTTGGCATGGAGGAGTTCGGGCCGGTCGGAACTCGATCCGGCACATATTTTGACCAGTTGGGCGGAGTAGGAGTTGGCTTCTTCCTTCTTGCCCGCCAGCTCGGCGGCGTGGGCCGCTCCGGCGAGGCCGTCAAAGCGGTTCGGATTGAACTTCAAGTCAGCTTGATACTCGGTCAAGCCTTCCTGGGGGCGGTTCAGCTCGACCAGCAGGTCGGCCAGCATTTCGCGGGCGGGGATTGCCAAGGGCTCATCACCTTCACTTTCTTGCTTCGCGGCGATCTGGCGAAAGGTGGCGATAGCTTCGTCGTTCCGACCTTCGGCATGCGCCAGCCAGGCTGCGACTTCTTCTCGATCCTGCTGGACAAACTCGGCGGCCATCGGTTTCTTTTCCCGCACTAGGTTCCGGTGAATGGAATCTAGCGAAGCCAGGTCCTGGCGGGTTTCGTCGGCATGCCCGGTCCGGGCATGACCGATGCCTCGCGCCCAATAGGTGGCTGCGCTGTCATCCGTTTCGGCCTCCGGCACGGCTTCGAGCGCGGCGGCATCGTTCCAGCGATGGAGTTCGACCACATAGCGGGCGGGAAAGTTGACCAGCGCCCAAACCCGGGGATCGAAGCCCAGACCGTACATGTCCTTCATCGGGGGCATGGTTTTGACTTCCTCGATCAAATGCCGCGCGTCAGCCTCCCGGCCACACTGAAGATACGCGTACTCGAGAAAGTCCATGGCGTGGAACTCGTGGCCTTCGCCCCCCATATGCATCGCCGCGGTCTTGCGGGTGGCAGCGATCGAGGCCAGGTTGGAATTGATATCGTCCTGCCACATCCCCAGCCGGGCAAAGATGTGGGATGGCATGTGTAAGGCATGGGGCGATGCAGGGGCAATCTTCGCGTATCTCTCCGCCGCAGGAAGTCCGAGCTCGGCCATTTGCGGCGTGTCATAACTATGAATCAGATAGTGAGCGACGCCCGGGTGATCCGGCTCTTCGGCAAACAGCTTTTCGAGAATCGCCGCTGCCTTCTTTTGGTTGCTGAAGGTGGTGTCATGATCCGGGGCGGATGCCAGCAAGGACAAAGCATAAAAGGCGGCTGCCTCACGGTCCTCAGGATGACGCCGATAGGCAACTTCCATGGCTTTTGAGTAGGCAACGGCACGATCCTGATAGCTGCGTTCTTTTTTTCCCCCGTAGAAGGCCTCCACGGCGGAAATGTAGCCCCACTCCCGGTCATCGTGCGAGTGCAGCGCTTTCGCTCGGTTTACTTCGGCTCTTCCGCTCTTGATGGTGGCTTTGTCGGGGTGGTTCCAGAGCTGGTGCCAATAACTCATGGCTAGTCCCCAATGGGCCATGGCACAGTGGGGATCCTCGGTCGCGACCTGCTGGAATTGCTTTTGTGCTTCCTCGTACCAGAAGGAATGCAGCAATGCTACCCCTCGCTCGAAGCCTTTCTGCACGGACTCGGTACAAGAGGTTGGGAAATGCACCGTTCCCAGCTGCGCGGCAGTAAGGTCCTCATGATGATGAGCGTCGTTGTCAGACACCGTCTGGCCTGAGCAAGCTAGGCATACTATGAGCATTACCAGTATTTCCTTCATCGCAGGCCTCACTGAGCACGGAGTCTAGTCGGTATCAACAGAGATGGTCAACCTTGCTGCTGGGAAAGCCATTTCTGTGTCGGTTGCCCGATCAGGGCGGAAGGAGTTGGCTGGATCTTCGTCCTATTGCAGCCGGAAGCGTTCGTTCATAAGTCGTTGCAGGCGAGGCTTGTAGAGAATATCGTAGGCGAATTCCTTGTCCGGGAACATGGCCAACGCGGCTCGCTTGGCACCTGCCACTAGTTCCGAGGCTTCTTCGACCGTAAGATCAGGGTCCTGGCTGATCACCGACATGACCATGCTGATCATGAGCTGCAAGCGGCGGATTTGCCGGGCCTCTTGCTCCTTCTCGTTCAAATTTCCCGACTGCCCAGCCCGTTCCGCACTGTTCATTCGATTCCCACTTCCCTTCCGCGGCTACGTCTTAAGACTTAGATGTCCGACTAGGAGTGGGCGTTGCGCCCCCCTGGCTCATGGTATTGTGGCGGCTGTCCCAGGGGAAGGCAATGGCTCGACAGTGTCGGACTTTTAGTTACTGCAGCGGCTAAAAAGCTCATTCTAGGAAGTCAAACGATTTGGAATCAGTTCCCGTCCTAGCGGCTTCGGAGTAGAATTTAGGCCTAGTTCGTGATGAGGGAGGAGCTATGGTAGAACTCCGTTCTCAACAGACCGAGCCACGTCCCGATCCCAACGAAAAGCTGGTCCGGGTGTTTGATACCGAACAAGAATCTGAAGCCATGATCGTCGGTGGGCTCCTGGAGTCGGCCGGAATTGACTGTGACGTCACCGCACTCGACGCCCCGCAAGACATTCTGCCCGGGGTTGGTGGCACCATCATTCTGGTGCGGGAAGAGGATGCTGAACGGGCGCGTCAGCTGATTGAGGAATATCGACAGAGTCCCGACAACGCTGAGACGGCCGAGATCAACGTGTTCGAAGATCCCCAAGATAAGGGATAACGGCTTGGCATCAGGGCCAAGTGCAAAACCCACGCGTGAAGGAAACTTCGCTCTAACTACGCCACACGTATCCACGTAGCCACTCTCCCTCTTCGGCTGGCTACGCTCTCACCATGCGGAACACGCTCTCCATGTGAAAAGTCTGGGGAAACAGGTCCACCAGGTGGGCTTCGTCGATCGAGTATCCGGCTCCGACCAGAGTTCGGAGGTCGCGGGAAAGCGTTGCCGGATCACAGGAGACGTAGACAATCGAGCGTGCTCTTAGCTTTTCGAGGCCGCCGATCACCGCTTTCCCCAGCCCGCTGCGCGGAGGATCAACCACGATCAGATCAGGTTGCAGCTTGCGAGCCCTTTCGCAGAACCGCTCGGTCGTGCTGCGAACCGCCTTCACATTAGGGGGCGAATTCGATTGGAGATCGGCAAAAGAAGCGGCGGACGGTTCAACAGCAAAAACTTCGGCAAAGTTGCCGGAGAGGACGGCGGAAAATAGCCCAACTCCTGCGTATAGGTCCAAGGCCAAGGTACCGCTACATCCCTCGGTCACGATACGAATGAGTTCGTCCATCAAATAGCGGTTTCCCTGAAAAAAGGCTCCGGCACTGACTCGGTAGGAGAAATGTTGAGTCTTATATCTGAGTTCTCGAGATCCGACGGCCCAGCTCTCATGCTCGGGAGGCGTCCTGCTGCGGAGTGCGGATGGGAACCAAACCACCCCCACCACCTCCGGCAGGGAACTCTTCACCGCTTCCCCTGCGGCTGACTCCGGATTCCCGTTGCCATAGAGTTCGACGAGAAGCTGGTCGTCTTCGGCGTTGGCGAAGATCTCCACTTCCTCGAGTTCAACCGGTAGATTTCCTGCTCGCCCCATGTTCCATAAAGTTGCGATCGCCCGATTAAGTAGGGGCGAGCTGATGGGACATTGCTCGATGGGCAGAAGATCCTGCGAGTTGAACCGGTAATAGCCGAGCACGAACTCAGGTTTCCCGGTGATTCTCAAGCGGACACGGTTGCGGTAGTTCCAGGCGGGCGAGGGATGGACGACCAGATCGACGCCCAATTCCATCTTCGCAATGCGACGGAGAGTCTCCTCGAGGATCGCGGCTTTGATTCCGAGTTGATGTTCGTAGCTGGAATGCTGGTACTGACATCCACCGCAGGAGGCGTAATAAGGGCACTGGGGATCCACCCGATGCGGGGAAGCTTGGCGAATATGATCGGCGTGCGCCCGGGCAAACCCTGGCTTTTCGGCGACCACCGAGCCTTCAATGCTTTCGCCTTCGAGGACGAACGGCACGAACACGGCTTTGCCGTGCCCGGGCTCGTCGTAGGGCAGCCGCGCCAAACCGTCGCCGCCATAAACAAGTTTTTCGATATTAAAAAGCAAGCAATGATTCTATCCAGCGGTACTGTACCGTTGGGGAAAGACCTACTCCTGTCCGGGGCACGGCCTGGGGGACTCGCGCTTCAAGCGCTCACAGATAGAACAAGCTAAGGTTCGGCAATCCATACTGCTCGAGAGACCGCTTGCGGACATATTGCTTTCGCAGCTGTTCGATCTGCGCCGCCGGCATTTTCCTCGAATAGGGTGCCAGAGCGCGGTCGGCCTCGGCCCGAGCGGCCACGATCTCATCCGCGGGCATCACCGCCATCAAAACCGCGAGCAACTTCTCCTCGGCGACCGTAAGTCTTCGTTCGAGATCTTCCAGTCGCGGCAGGGTGTCTGCCTGCTCCAGCTGGCGAGCGACCTGACGCAGCATCTCGGCGGTTTCTTTCGCCAGCGGCCGAGGCGAGAGGCCCTTGGTTTCCGGCAGCTGGGCGTTGTCCAGGGCGATCGCATTTTGCCGCAGAAAAGCCACAATCTCGGAGACCCGGAACGCCGCTTCGGCAGCGCTCGCTCGCCCCGGTTTTCTGGCCCCGACTGCCGCTTCTTTCATCTGCTCGGCGGCGGCCAGCACCTCCTGGGTACAAAACCCCAAGCTATTGACTTTGCGGGTCTTCGATGGCCGCTCCGCATGGCGCTCAAAGGTTAGGTCAATGCCCCGCAATACGGCTTCCAGGGGAACGCCTGCCTCTTTCCACAAATCCATCAGCACCCAGTCGAAAGTGGAAAGCAAGAGCGTCGTCCCACGACGCTGGCGAAAGTGATCCTCGATTTCGGTGAAGTAGTTAAAGTAATTTTCCATAATCGGTCAAGGGAGCGTGGTAATGCGGGCTTCTTGAAGATTTTACTGCACGCTGGCTACACGCAGCTTGTAGGCTTGCTTTTTAGGCGGCCATAGCATCAACCTTGGTGCACACTAGCTTGGAGTGTGCAGGCAAGATTCTTCGCAGCTGGCCTCGGTGATCGGTCATTACCGAAGAGTGCGAACAGGCAATCTCAGGAGAGCGAAATAACCATGGTCGTAGACACCAAGACTTTAGAGGAATGGATTGGAAGAACCGAGTCCTTAAGCGACTACGTGGCACCAGCGCCCATAGCGGCCTTATCAGCCACATTGGAGCGGGAGTCCGCTGGGCTGCAACCTGGCGACCCGCTTCCACCGTTCTGGCATTGGCTATATTTTCTCCCGATTCATCGCCCGTCAGAACTCGACCAAGACGGGCATCTCAAACGCGGTGAATTTCTGCCACCCGTGCCCCTGCCGCGTAGAATGTGGGCTGGCAGCCGCCTGGAGTTTCATAGGCCACTCCGAGTAGGGGACAGGATTTCACGGGCTTCTCTAATTTCAGAGGTGACGTACAAAGAAGGACGGAGTGGCCCGCTTGTTTTCGTGACCGTTCGTCACCAAATCAGCAATAGCGGAGGACTCGCAGTGACCGAACACCAGGATCTGGTTTTTCGGGAGAATCCAAAGCGTGGTGATCCGGCGCCCGGAATCAAAACCCGACCTCGAGGCCAATGGCAGCGGGTTATTTACCCCGACCCTATCCTGCTGTTTCGATATTCTGCCCTCACTTTCAATGCTCATCGCATCCATTACGATCGTCCATACGCGGTCGAAGTGGAGGGATATCCGGGCCTGGTCGTTCATGGTCCCTTGATCGCTACGCTTCTGTTAGAGCTCCTCGATCGTAATTGCCCGGGTCGAGCCCTGCGTCGCTTTACATTTCGCGCGGTCCGTCCCCTGTTCGATACGGCTGAGTTTTCTGTATGCGGCCGTCTTGCCGCCGAGGAGAAGAACGTGGAGCTTTGGGCGCAAGATAAGGAAGGCGGTCTGGCCATGGAGGCGAGTGCAGAACTCGCGTAGGCAAGCGCCAGTGTCGGTAATGGGAAAGGTTTTTCCGTGTTAAACGAGAAGGATCAGCATCAGGACATTCGGAAAGCGGTGCGAGAATTGTGCGCCGAATTCCCGGATGAGTACTTTCGCCGAAAAGATGAGGAACGCGCCTATCCCGACGAATTTGTCATGGCACTCACGAAAGCAGGCTGGTTGGCTGCTTTGATTCCCGAACAATATGGCGGTGCCGGCCTTGGCCTGACCGAAGCATCTGTCATTATGGAGGAGATCAATCATTGCGGGGGAAATTCGGGGGCCTGCCACGGCCAGATGTACAACATGGCGACGCTGCTGCGGCATGGATCGGAGACCCAAAAACGCGAATACCTCCCGAAGATTGCCAGCGGAGAGTTACGCCTCCAGGCCATGGCTGTCACTGAGCCAACCACCGGAACGGATACGACCAAAATCAAAACTACGGCGACCAAGAAGGAGAATCGATACGTAATCAGCGGACAAAAGGTGTGGGTCTCCCGCGTCCAACATTCTGATCTGATGGTCTTATTAGCACGAACCACGCCCTTGGCGGAGGTAAAGAAAAAATCAGAGGGGATGTCGATTTTCCTGGTGGATATTCGCCAGGCACTGGGCAAAGGACTTTCGCTGGCTCCGATTCGCAACATGGTGAATCACGAGACCAACGAGCTCTATTTCGACGGTTTGGAAATTCCCGCCGACAGCCTTCTGGGGGAAGAAGGGAAAGGATTCAAATACATCTTGGACGGACTGAATGCCGAACGAGCGCTGATCGCAGCCGAGTGCATCGGGGATGGGTACTGGTTTATCGAAAAGGTTGTGAAATATACGAGCGAGAGGGTCGTCTTCGGCCGACCCATCGCCCAAAACCAAGGAGTCCAATTCCCGATTGCCAAGGCTTACGTGAACCTGGAAGCGGCAAACCTGATGCGATACCGCGCCTGTGAACTATACGATCGGCAGCAACCCTGCGGTGCGGAGGCGAACATGGCTAAGCTTCTTGCCGCCGATGCTTCCTGGGAAGCCGCGAATGTTTGCCTGCAATTTCACGGCGGGTTCGGGTTTGCTTGCGACTATGACGTAGAACGCAAATTCCGCGAGACGCGCCTCTATCAGGTGGCTCCGGTTTCAACCAACTTGATCCTGTCATTTGTCGCCGAGCATGTGCTTGGTCTGCCGCGATCCTTCTGATCTATGCGACCCCTGGACGACATCACGGTAATTGCCCTGGAGCAGGCTGTGGCAGGTCCGTTCTGCACTCGCCAGCTCGCCGATATGGGCGCGCGGGTGATCAAAATCGAGCGTCCCGGAATCGGCGACTTTGCTCGTTCCTATGACGAACGGGTGCGTGGGCTTGCCTCCTATTTTGTGTGGGTGAACCGGTCCAAAGAGAGCCTGACGTTAGATATCAAGCATCCGGCGGCGGCAGCGATTCTGGCGAGGCTGCTCAAGAAAGCCGATGTTTTCCTGCAAAACCTTGCCCCCGGCGCGACCGCTCGCCTTGGTCTCTCCTATCAGGCTTTGCGCGAAGCCTATCCCCGATTGATTGTGTGCGATGTGTCCGGGTACGGTTCGGATGGGCCCTATCGCGATAAGAAAGCCTATGACTTGCTGATTCAGAGCGAATCCGGCTTTTTATCCATTACAGGCACACCTGAGGAACCGGCCAAATCAGGAATCTCAATCGCTGACATCTCGGCTGCCATGTACGCTTTGAGCAATATTCTCGGTGCCCTACTCGAACGGCAGAAGACGGGCTCTGGCTGCCACGTTGACATTTCACTCCTGGAAACTATGACCGAGTGGATGAGTTACGCCCTTTATTACGGATTTGATGGTGCATCGCCGCCACCGCGCAGCGGAGCCGCACATGCCACGATTTATCCGTATGGGCCGTTCCCTACCGCGGATGGCAAGACGGTCATGCTCGGCCTGCAAAATGAGCGGGAGTGGGAGGCGTTCTGCAGCAAAGTTCTCGAGCAACCCGCCCTTGCCACCGACCCACGTTTCTCGTCCAACTCGCGGCGGGTCGCCGCCCGCGAGCAGCTTAAGAAAATCGTCGTCGACACATTTTCTCGATTCTCGGTCGAGCAGGTAGTGGAACGTCTCGATGCGGCTGGAATTGCGAATGCTCGCCTGAAGGATGTGCACGAGGTATGGAGACACCCGCAGCTGAAGCCACGATGGACTACCATGGAGACGCCGGTAGGGACGATTCCGACTCTGATACCGCCAGGGGCTCCGAAAGCATACCTACCACGGATGGAACCGGTGCCGGCCCTGGGAGAACATACGGACAAAATTCTTACCGAACTTGGCTATGCCCAGAATGAGATCCTCAGGCTCCACCGTGACAACGTTGTCTAACTTCCATCTCCGAGGCGACGTGTGAGGAATGGATCCGAGAGCGCGGTGCTCGCCGCGTTCGCCGCCAATCTGAAGTTTCAAGATATTCCGGATTCGGTTGCGCAACGCATGGAGGAATTGTTTCTTGATTGGTTTGGATCGGCGCTGGCAGGGAAGGGCGCGCGCCCAGTCGAAGCCATCGAGTGTTTCGCGAACCAGATGGCCAGCGGTGCGACCGGGCGTTCGGAGGTGCTGATCAGACGCCGGTTTACGACCCCGCTTTTTGCCGCCATGGTGAATGCGGCCGCCTCGCACTCGGTGGAGCAGGACGATGTGCATTCGGGCGCCGTCTTCCATCCCGCAACCGTGGTCTTCCCACCCGCTCTGGCGGTGGCGCAGGAAATCGGGGCTTCCGGTCGGAGTCTGCTCGCGGCAAGTGTAGCCGGTTACGAGGTTGGAATCCGCGTCGGCGAGTTTCTGGGCCGATCCCATTACGAGACTTTTCACACCACCGGCACTGCCGGTGCGCTCGCGGGCGCAGCCGCCGTTGGCAACCTGCTGCGCATCACCCCTGCTCAGATGTTGCATGCCTTCGGCTCGGCCGGCACTCAGGCTGCTGGTTTATGGGAATTCCTTCGGGATGGGGCCGATTCCAAACAACTGCACACGGCCAAGGCGGCGGTCAATGGCTTGATCGCTGCCTATCTCGCTAAAGAAGGATTCACTGGGGCCAGCCAGATACTGGAGGGAGCGAAGGGAATGGCAGCGGGTATGTCGCGCGATGCCCATCCGGAGAAGTTGACGGAGCGCCTCGGAAGTCGCTGGGCCACGCTCGAAACGTCCTTCAAGTATCATGCTTCTTGCCGCCACACCCATCCCGCCGCCGATGCGTTGCTGAAGGTGATCGCTGTACATCGCCTGGCTTCGAACCAGATCGCGGAGGTAACGGCGCACGTGCATCAGGCCGCGATAGATGTACTGGGAGCAGTAGAGAATCCGCTGACCGTTCATCAGGCTAAATTTTCCATGGGAACCGTCTTGGGTTTGCTGGCCGTTTTTGGACGTGCCGGGGTGCAGGATTTTGAAAGTCATTGGAACGAGCCTCGAGTTGTCGCGTTTCGCGAGCGCGTGCGGATGCTGCTGGATGACGAAGTAGATCGCGCCTACCCCATGCGCTGGATCGGTAAGATCACGGTCCTGACAACGGATGGCCGAACGCTCCACGGGCGCGTGGACAAACCCAAAGGGGATCCGGAAAATTTGCTCAGCCGCAGGGAGTTAGAGGAGAAGGCGATTGAGCTCGCTGTGTACTCCGACGCCGCCAGCGAAGAGGAAATGAAAGCCATCTTTCTCCGGATCCGGGACCTGTCGAAGGTGGCGAAGGTTGGGCCATTCTTGCCGCAGTTGCGATCGCTTCCATCGCGCCAGCCGGGCTAGCCCGCGCGACCCGATTTCGCGACCGCGTTGCGTTCCCAGATGATGCAAAGTCCCTCTAACGTGAGGAAATCATCGACGTGCTTGATGTATCTTGATTCCTTCCCGATCAGAGAAGCCTGTCCTCCGGTGGCCACGACCTTGGTGGTTTTTCCCAGTTCTCCGAGCAGGAGTTCGAGAATGCCATCCACCAATCCAAGATAGCCGTAGTAGAGTCCGGATTGGAGGCTGCCCACGGTGTTGGTGCCGATGATCTTCGAGGGTTTGCGAATGTCCACCCGGGGCAGGCGAGCGGTGCGGCCAAACAGCGCATCGGCCGAGATCCCAATGCCCGGACAAATCACTCCGCCTTGATATTCCCCCTGCGCGGTCACACAGTCGAAGGTAGTGGCCGTTCCAAAGTCAACGGAAATCACCGGGCCGCCGTACTTTTCGAAAGCCGCAACCGAATTGACAATGCGGTCGGCACCGACCTCGGCCGGATTCTCGTAAAGCACCGGCATTCCCGTCTTCACACCGGGGCCAATGAACAGCGGTTGGGTATGAAAATACCGCTCGCATACTTGTCGCAGGGTGGAATCAAGCGGCGGCACGACGGAAGAGATGACGATGCCGCGGATCCCGTTGACGGCAAGGTTATCCATGGCAAAAAGATTGCGGAACAACACGCCATATTCATCGACGGTTTGCGTCGACACGGTGGCCACCCGCCAGTTGGCCACAAGTTCGTATCGTCCCGGCGATTCCGGTGGCGGGCTGGGAGCCGGTTTGGTTTTCGCTTCGCGCGCGAAGACCCCCAAAACCGTGTTCGTGTTGCCGACATCGAGAACCAAGAGCATAGGATCAGTCCCCGGCAATCCCTTTCCCGCGCCCGGATCGAGCCGGGCGAATCATTCCACTCTTACGGTTCCGGTTAGAACCGTGCGCAGACCTTGCGGAGTGCGCACTTGCAGGAACCCGCGGGAGTCGAGTCCGTCGGTCACACCTAGGTAGCCGTCGTTCTCCTCGACTCGCACCCGGACTCCTCGCACCGTCGACGAGTGTTCGGCAAAACGCCGCAGGATGGCGGCGTGCGGATCGGCCTCGAGACCGCGATATTCCCGGTCGAGCGATTTTAGCAAAGCGGCACACAGTTCCAGGCGCGAATACTTTGTTCCGCTGGCCATCCGTAACGATGTGGCCGAGGCCTGCAAGTCGTCGGGGAAGGTGGTTTGATTGACGTTCACCCCGATGCCGACCACCACGTGCCGAACTCGCGTGGGTTCGGCATTCATTTCGGTGAGAATGCCGCAAAACTTCTTGCCCCCAAGCAGAAGATCATTCGGCCATTTCAGGTCGGGAGAGAGCGCGGGATCAAGCTCCTTGACGGCCGCTTCGACGGCCAGCCCGACCGCTAGGGCAAGGACGAGGACATCTGCGGGCGGCAGCACCGGTCGCAATATCAGGGAACAATAAATTCCCGTCGAGCGCGGAGAATGCCATCGATTACCTCCGCGGCCTCGGCCCGCCATCTGCTGTTCGGCTAAGAACACGCTGCCTTCTGGGGCACCGTTTTTGGCAGCATCCATGGCAACCGTACTCGTCGAGTCAATGTTGTAGTAATGATGAAGCTGCGTGCTGAACATCGTGCCCCGGATCAGAGGAGCCAGCATCTCAGGCAGCAGAAGATCGGGCATCGCCTTCAGACTGTAGCCTGTGCCGAGATGGCCGGCGATGTCCACCCCCAAGGCACGCAACCGCTCGATCAGATGCCATACGGTCGAAGGACTGACCCCCACTTCGGAGGCAATCTTGGTTCCGCTTACAACCACTGTGGCGTGGTCCATGAGAAGGCGAACCAGGCGTCCCAGTCGACGGTCGGTTTGGGAACCGGCGGCACCCCTTGCCGGGGCTCTCGCCGGGAAAGGGCGGATTGGGGTTGGCAACGTGATGCGGCAATTATGAGGGAGAACCGCCCCCAGCACAAAGTCTGTCCGGTCGCGAGGATTGGACTGGTCGCCCTTCGCACAATCGGTCTCCCTAGGCTGGCACGACTCGCATGCTCAGATCAGCGGCGGCCGCGGAGTGAGTCAGGGCGCCGACGGAGATGAAATGGACCCCGGTTTCAGCATAGGCGCGAACGTTCTCCAAGGTGATTTCCCCGGAGACTTCCAGGGGAATCACCAGGTTGGCTTGGGAGCAGCGCTCGACCGAGCGCTTTACATCGGTGACCGGCATGTGGTCGAGCAGGATGGCTTCCGCGCCATGCTGGAGAGCCTGCTCGAGTTCCTCCAAGGTGCGAACCTCGATCTCGATCATCTGCTCGCCGCGCCGGTTGTGGTGCGCGCGCTCGAGAGCTTGCGGGATCCCTCCGGCCAGGCTGATGTGATTGTTCTTGATCAGGATGCCGTCGGATAAGTCCAGACGATGATTCTGGCCCCCGCCGCAGCGGACCGCATACTTATCCAGGCTGCGCAAGCCGGGGATGGTCTTGCGGGTATCGAGAATCTTGGCTTTTGTGCCCGAAACTCGATCTACGAATTTGCGCGTCAAGGTTGCAATGCCGCTCAAACGCTGCATCACATTGAGAATCACTCGCTCGCAGGAGAGAATTACCCGCGCATTATGGCGGATCACGGCGACCGACTGACCCGGGCGCAGGCGAATGCCATCGAAGATCTCCGGGTGGGTTGTAACTTCGTAATGCGAGGTCACGGCGCCATCGAGGTCGGCGTAAACATCGAGGATGCGGGCGATGGCGCCGATTCCAGAAAGAATGGCATCGTGCTTGGAAACAATGGTGGCCGAGGCACGCTGGCTGGGATCAATGCAAGCGTAACTGGTGGCATCGCGCGTGGCCCGGTCCTCGAGCAGCGCATTCCCGATCACAGCCGTGATGCGGCGGCTATTCCAGTCCATTCCGCTCCCCCAGTTGGTCGCTCATCTTCTGTCGCAGAATCCCTAACTCCGCGAGGTGGGTTCGGAGTTTCTCGACGACCTGGGCGGGGGCTTTGTTCAGAAACTGTTGATTCGCAAGCTGCGTGTTGCCGTGGGCGATCTCCCGTTCGATCTTCTCCAACTCTTTTCGCAGGCGTTGCCCTTCGGCCGCCAGGTCGATCTTCTTTTCGTGGACGAGATGGACGTCAAAGTGCGCGCTATGCCGCGAGGCCGGCAGTTTGGCCGGCAATTTCTCGACGAACTCGACTCTCTCCACGCTGGCCAGTTGCTCGATAGCCGCCAAATTGTCTTCGAACAGCCAACGAATGTTAGCGTCAGGCGCGAAGATCACAACCGGTGCCCGTTGCTTGGGCTGCACCTTCAACTCTGCCCGCAGATTTCGAACACTCACGATGAGATCCTGAAGGATGCCCATCTGCTTTTCTGCCGCCGGGTCAAACTGCTTCTCATCGGGCTGGGGGTAAGCGGCCAGAGCGATGGACGGCAAGGGCGGCTGGTCTTCATACAGAGCGTGCCAGAGCTCTTCCGTGATGAACGGCATGATGGGATGCAAAAGCCGCAACGACGCTTCGAACAGGATCAGAAGGTTGCTGCCCGCAACCCTGGCCCGTTCCGGATTCGCTCGATCGAGCCGTGGCTTGATCAGTTCGAGATACCAGTCGCAGAACTCATTCCAGAAAAACTCGTAGACATTGTTTGCCGCTTCATCAAAGCGATAGGTCTTGAGTGCTGCATTGACATTGGCCGCCACCCGGTTGAAGCGCGAGAGAATCCAGCGATCCTCGAGCGCAGCTGGCTCAAAGCCGGCGAGACCTGTCCGGGCTCCCGTCTGTTTCCCGACGGAGAGCGTGTTCTGCTGCTTCGTGTCCACTTTCAAGAACACGAACCGGGCCGCGTTCCAAATCTTGTTGGCGAAATTCCGATAACCCGCGGTGCGGTCGGGATTAAAGGCGATGTCGGTTCCCGGCGCTGCCATGGCGGCCAACGTAAAGCGGGTGGCATCGGTTCCAAAGCGATCGATAATGTTCAGAGGGTCGATGACGTTTCCCTTGGTCTTCGACATCTTTTGCCGCTCGGCATCGCGCACCAGGGCATGGATGTAAACCTGGCGGAACGGCACGCTATCGTCTTTCCTATCGCCCCATCCGCTGGCCTGCTTGCGTGGCGGATCCTGCCGGTGGCCGTGCATGAAGTGGCAGCCAAACATGATCATGCGCGCCACCCAGAAGAACAGAATCTCGTAGGCGGTGATCAGAAGGCTGGTCGGGTAGAAGACTTCCTGATCGCGGGTCTTCTCGGGCCAGCCTAGGGTAGTGAAGGGAAGCAAGCCCGAGGAGAACCAGGTATCGAGCACGTCATTGTCCTGTTCGATGGCGGAGGCACCGCACTTCGGGCAGCGCGTCGGGGCTTCGCGGGCCACTATGACTTCGCCACAGGCGCAATACCAAACAGGAATTCGATGCCCCCACCATAGCTGCCGCGAGACGCACCAATCGTGGATGTTACGCATCCAATTCAGGTAAATCTGCTTATAGTTTTCGGGGACGATTTCGATTTCGCCGCTTTCGACTGCCTCTATAGCGCGCTCCGCCAAGGGCGCAACCTTGACAAACCACTGCGTCGACAAGCGCGGTTCGACCACCGTGCCGCAACGGTCGCACTTGCCGAGGGCAATGGTGTAGTCCTTCACCCCAACCAGGTATCCCTGCTTTTCCAGGTCTTCGCGCACCTTCTCGCGAGCCGCCAACCGGTCCAACCCGGCATAGGCACCTGCATTTTGATTCATGCGAGCGTGCTCGTCGATGACCACGATTTCGGGAAGATGGTGTCTCTTGCCCGCCTCGAAGTCGTTCGGATCGTGCGCCGGGGTTACCTTGACCGCCCCGGTCCCGAATTCCGGTTGGGCAAGCTCGTCGGTGATGATGGGAATCTCCCGGTTCATCAAGGGCAAGAGGACCTTCTTGCCGTGCAAATGGCGGTACCTCTCGTCCTTTTCGTTCACCGCCACAGCCGTGTCGCCAAGCATAGTTTCAGGCCGCGTGGTCGCGACCGTGATCCATTCTTGTGTGCCGATCACGGGATAGCGAATCTCATATAGCTTGCCGGGAGTCTCCTCGTGCTTGACTTCGAGATCGGAGATTGCGGTCTCACAGCGCGGGCACCAGTTGACGATGTAGTTCCCGCGGTAGACAAGGCCTTCCTCATAGAGGCGAACGAAGACCTCCCGCACGGCGCGCGAAAGGTTGTCGTCCATAGTGAAGTATTCGCGGCTCCAGTCCACCGAAGCGCCAAGCCGCTTCATCTGGTCGAGAATGACACCGCCATAATGCCGCTTCCATTCCCAAACTCGTTCGAGAAAGGCCTCCCGGCCCAGGTCGCGCCGCTTCTTGCCCTCCTCCGCCAGTTCGCGTTCGACCATCATCTGGGTAGCGATGCCGGCATGGTCGGTTCCGGGGAGCCATAAAGTGAGG
Organism: Terriglobales bacterium; assembly: GCA_035501575.1. Classification (GTDB taxonomy): domain Bacteria; phylum Acidobacteriota; class Terriglobia; order Terriglobales; family Acidobacteriaceae; genus JAFAGX01. The sequence continues at coordinate 20,937 of DATJVZ010000377.1, forward strand.
AAACCGCGCATGCGATGCCAGCGTACGATGATGTCCATCTGCGTTTGGTTGAGCATGTGTCCCATGTGCAGTCGACCAGTCACATTGGGAGGCGGCAACAGCAAGGTGAAAACCGGACGAGAGTCGGAGGAAGGCGTCGGGACCGAGAATAACTTCTGCTCGACCCAGTACTCGGCCCAGCGCTTTTCGATATGGTCGGGTGTGTAGGATTTTTCGAGTTCGCGGGGCATGGCGAAACCGCGTGCAGCGCTGAACATAGGGTCTTTAGTCAGCCGCGCGAGTTGACAGCGTAAACCTCGACACGGAGACAGGCTCAATGCTCGGAATCTTTGATATTACAGGTGGCCTAAAAACGAGGTCAAACGCTCTCCGGGGTATATTACCTCCCCGGGAAAAAGTGTCCCAAGAGGTCGGACCACTTCTATCGGTGAAATGCCAAAGGAATGAGTGCGCCGGGCCTGCGCGTGAATGCCATTTTCTCTGGTTGACCTCTCTTCCGGAGGCTAGGGCGTTAACGGAGGGTAGTGCCGCCGCTCCCCCGGACCGGTCATGCAAATTGCGGGGCGCAGGGGCGAAGAGGTGATGGCCCTAGAGAAGTAAACCCCATCCGCATGGTCAAAGTCGCGAGCCCACCCAGCCCGCCCCGCCCTTGAGGCCCAACTGGAAAAATGCAAAACGCAGCGGGGTCTTGAGTGTAATCGCCTGTTCTCAACAGTTGACAAATTTTTGTGCGAGCAGGTCAGTCATGGTTGGAACCTCGCCGCGCTGCTATTGCAGCTTCGCGTATTCCGCCTTGGCTTCCTTCAGGATGGGTATGTCGGGGTCGGCGTCTTTCCAGAGGGTGAGGAAATCCTTGTAGGCGGCGAGTGCCCGGACGCGGGCAGCGTCGGCATCTGCTCCCTGCGAAGTTTTCGCCTGTAAAGCGTTGGCACGCGCCACTCCCAGATGCGCCAACGCTCCCGTCCAGCAGTTCCAAACGATGCCGTTGTGGTTGAGAATTTTCTGAAACTCCCCGGCAGCGGCAGCGCCCTGTCCGGCGGCTAGGTATGCCTCTCCGCGGACATACACATGGTAGAGGCAGGTACTGTTACCGAACGGGATGCTGCCCAACTCGAAGGGTAAAGCGGCCTGTAGGACGTTCAGGGCGACAGCAGGATTCTTTCTGTCCAGTGCCATCTGTGCCTGAATCGCAGGCAGCCAAAGCGACTGCATCTGCGTGTCCAGCGGGAAGCGTTTCCCTAAGTCTTGAGCCAAAGACTCGGCTCGTGCTGTATCGCCCGTCGTGGCAAACGCAAGCGCCACTTCGGCTGCCGTGCCGGGACTCGCGGGCGCGAGTTTCAACGCCTCTGCAGCTATTCGCCGAGCTTCTCCCGCATTGCCGTAAACCGCATGTTGCAGAGCAGCATTCGCCAGATAGATCGCCCCATTTTCTTTATTGTCCGCTCGGATGGCGGACTCCACAGCCCGCTTGGTCAGTTCCCCTGCCTTCCCCAGATGGCCGCCATACGCCTCGGTGTCGGATGCGAGCGACAGTCCTTCGTTCTCAAACTCGGGCTTACCTGCAAACCACTGTAGCTGTTCCGCCATCGCCCCGGAGTCCGCCCCGAGAAAGGCGAGGGCGTAGAGAGTAGAGCGAAGGAGGTCATCATCTAGTTTCCGCGCCTGCGCCTCGCGGATCGTCTGCCGCGTTTCGTCGAAACGCTGCAAGGAAAGTGTGTAGACGGCGAGATTCGCGTAATTAGCTAACTGATCCGGTGCAAGGCGAATGGCTTGCCTCAAGATCTCCACAGCCTTCGCATTCTGCCCCTGTAAGGCACACACTGTAGCCAAACGGCGGTAGGCTGCAGATTCCCGCGGGTAGTTCTCAATCTCCTCCTGAAGGGTTTGGGCAGCTTTATCCAATTCCCCAGTCGCAAACAAATGGTAGTCGGCTGTGATCGCCAGCTTCTCGCGTTCGCTGGCATGTTCACGCAACTGGAATGCTTTGGCATAGTAGTCGCTGGCCCGCCCGAGTTCGCCGAGAGCGACGTAGTCAATGCCGACTGCGTTGTAGCCCATGGCAAAATTCGGATCAAGCTCGATGGCACGCTGATCGTAAGGCAGAGCCGCAGCAGGGCCTTTCTCGTGATAGGCTTTTTCACCAAGGCTGTACGCTTTCAGGGCTTCAAGCGAAGACGTGGTCGCCCGTTCGAGCGGAACATCAAACCTCTGCAGTGTGGCCAGCGATTCGCCCAGTTCGCCACGCAGCTTGGATGCCGCCTCGCTCAGCGCGTCCAGCACCTTCTCCTTGGACGCCGCCGTGACCTGCTCCTGCGCCAGCGTGTCTCCGCTTTGGCAATTCACCGCCTTCAGCCCCAGCACATATTCGCTGCCCAGACTGCCAATAGTTCCCGCAATGTAAGCCTTACTTCCCGCCCGCTGGCAAAGCTCGCGTGTCACTGCGGCGGTGAGTTTCGTGTCGGCGGGACGGGTCATCAGTTGCAAAGTCTTGGCGACTTCGCCGTCGGAAAGCACGCTCAGGAAAGGCGATTGACGCAGGGAAACAGTGAGCGCCGTCTTGAGCGTGTCGTCGAAGATTGGATCTCCAGTGCTATTGGCAAAATCGGCGAGCACGATGGTGTCCTTCTCAGTCAGGCGGTGTGTGGTTTGGCGTGAGCGGAAGTAGAACGTTCCCGCGATTGCCACGGCGACCAGTACCACGACTACGGGAACCAAAATCTTCCAAAGTTTGTTGCCCGGAACTTCGGCGACCTTCATCGCGCTCGATGACGAAGAT
>DATJVZ010000378.1:0-7390 GCA_035501575.1 Terriglobales bacterium
CCGAGGGACTTATCAGTCTCCGGGGCCGTCCCCTACCCCATAACTTTGCGAGGTCGTGAGGCACCAGAAAGGTAACTTTTGGCCGCCCCGAAATCGGCCTATCATCTCAGCAGCGATCATCTCTGGAGGTATGTACAGATGGCGGCGAGTCAGGTCGTGCTCTATTTTGCCAAGCAGGAAGATGCTCTGTTGTTCACCCTGGCTGCCAGTTCGGCAATGTCGGCTGACGGAGCCGTGCCCGCGCACGAAGTCGGGATCAAGATGGCAGAGGGGGTCTCGAAGGCCACTCGCATTACGACCGAAGGAGAATTAAGCGTTGCCAGGTCGGAGAGGAGAAGGCACAGCAAGGCTAGCTCGAGCTGAAGCTCGGAACCCTATCTCTGGTTCAGTAATCAATACTTCTCTTAGTCCGACCAGGAGGCTGGAACCCGGCTCCACCGATGTGCCCGCAGCTTCTCAAGCAATTGGGAGCTCAGACCTCCGCGATCTGCGGCTTGAATATTCTCCTGAACGTGATCGGCTTTTCTCATACCGACAATCGTCGTGCTGACTACCGGATTCGAGAGGATGAAGCGCAGCGCCATTTGCGCCAGGCTCATGCCCGCAGGCACCAGCGGTTTTAGCTTTTCCACCCGGGCGACGGTCTCGGGCAGGTTCTCCGGACCAAAATAGCGCGCGCGCCAGTCCTCGGGGGGGAATCTTGTCTCGGCCGTCAACTTGCCGCCAAGACTGCCTTCATCGAGCGGCACTCGGGCAATGATGCCGATATTCAGCTCGCGGCACACCGGAAACAGGTGGTCCTCCGGATCTTGATCAAAGATGTTGTAGATTACTTGCACAACATCGACCAACCCCGTGCGGATGGCTTTGATGCAGTTGTCCGGCTCCCAGCGGTTCACGCTCAAGCCGAAAGAACGGATCAGACCTGCCGCCTTCAGCCTTTCGACCGTCTCATAGAATTCCGGCTCATTGGTCCAACTGTCGTCCCAGACGTGAAACTGCAGAAGATCGATGGCTTCAACACCTAGCGCCTTGCGAATCTTGGCGGCGTATTCGAAAACGTGATTTTGGGGGAAGACATCGCGGTAGCGATCCTGGGGAGAGGCCGGCCACTTGTCATTCAGAGGTGGAATCTTCGAGGCGGCGTACAAATGCTGCTTCGGATTGCGCGCCAGTGTCTCGCCAAGCAGGCTGTCACTCTTGCCGTTTCCGTAAGCCCAGGCTGAATCGAAGAAATTGCAGCCCAGATCGACGGCCAGTTGCAAGGAGGCAAGCGACTGGCGGTCGTCGGAATCGGTCCAGTCCCCCATCCCCCATAATCCGAGAGCAATTTCGCTGATCTCAAAACAGGTACGGCCAAGCTTGCGGCGCTTCATGGGCTCTCCCTAGGCCCTGCGGGCGGATGCGTGGGGCCGAAACCCCGAACTTTCGGGTTACTATACCAGGCCTTGGGACTCCTTGGGGACGGGTCGGACGACACCGATGGCGGTACTTTTTCCCCCGGCAAACTGCTATTTCCTCGTTTCTCGGTTTGACAACTGCCGCCAGAGGTTTTTAACATAGGATTTCACTTCATAAGTCCTACTCAAAGGATGGGATTGTTTTCTGTGTCGTACAGCTGGACCCCTGCAACAAATTCTTATGATTACAGTTAAGGATCTTACCAAGAGGTATGCCCGCACTGTCGCCGTCGACCAGATTTCCTTCACGGTCGAAAAAGGTCAGATTGTCGGATTCCTAGGACCGAACGGGGCGGGTAAGACCACAACCATGCGCATGCTGACCTGCTTTCTGCCGCCCAGCTCGGGTACGGCGACAGTGGCCGGATTCGATGTGCTCGAGCAGCCTCTCGAAGTGAAGAGGCGCATCGGATATCTCCCGGAGACGCCGCCGCTCTATCCGGAGATGGAGACGACGGAATACTTGACCTTTGTCGGCAAGCTCAAGGGACTGTCCGGTTCGCAACTGAAGCAACGGGTCGACTTTGTCTGCGAACGCTGCGCGATTTCCGATGTGAAGAAAAAGATTCTAGGGAAGCTTTCGAAAGGCTACCGGCAACGGGTCGGGCTGGCACAAGCGATCATTCACAACCCGGACGTACTGATCCTCGACGAGCCCACCGCCGGCCTCGATCCCAAGCAGATCAACGAAACCCGGGACTTGATCAAGGGCCTGGCGGGTGATCACACCATCATTCTCAGTACCCACATCCTGCCCGAGGTGGAGCAGACTTGCCAACAGGTCATCATCATAAATAAGGGCAAGCTGGTGGCCACCGATTCGGTCGAGAACCTGCAAGCCCGGGCCCGCGGTTCGGAGTCGGTTCTGGTGGAGGTGGCTGGACGAAACGGGAACCTGGATTTGTCCGCCGTGCAGAGGCGGCTGGAACAAATTCGCGGTGTCGGCCGGGTGCAGTATAAGACCAGCCACGCCAACCGCAGCATCTTCGAAGTCGAGAGCCAAAAAGGCTTTGTGCGCGGTGATCTGGCTCGGGCTGTGGTCGAGGCTGGCTGGGATTTGAACGAACTGCGACCCGCCGCCGTGAGTCTCGAGGAAATCTTCCTGCAACTCACGGGCAGCGAAACACCGGCCGCGACTGGGGATCTCGTCGCCAAGGGAGCAGACTAATGCGCAACGTTTGGATTATTTGTCGCAAGGAGCTCGGCAGCTATTTCGTGTCGCCGATTGCTTATTTGCTCTTGACCATGTTCGCCGTGATCTTCGGTTTCTTCTTCTGGAATGCGCTGGGGTATTTCGTGCTGATGGGCATGGAATCCCAGATGAGGGGGCAGGCGTTCCCCATGAATCTGAACGAGGAAATCATACGGCCGCTGCTCTCGAACGTCAGCGTGATCGGGTTGTTTTTTATCCCCATGATCACCATGCGGTTGTTTGCCGAGGAGAAGCGCACCGGCACCATCGAACTGCTGGCCACCTCGCCCATCCGGGATGTGGAAATCATTCTCGGCAAATGGCTGGCGGCGATGATCCTCTATGCCTGTCTGCTGCTGTTCACGGCCCTGAATTTTGCCTTCCTGTTTCGCTACGGCCATCCCGACTGGAAGCCGCTGGCCATCGGCTATCTCGGCTTATTGCTCCAGGCCGGCGGGCTGCTGGCGATCGGGACCTTTATTTCAACCCTGACCAAGAACCAGATCATCGCCGGCGCGGCAACCTTCGGGGTATGTCTGATTCTGTGGGTCCTCGAGTGGGTGAGCGGCTATGAAACGGCAACCTGGGCCAAGGTACTTTCCTATATGTCGGTGATCACGCATTTCGAGTCATTTTCGAAGGGCGTTCTCAATACCAAAGACGCAATCTTTTATCTGACAGTGATCTTTGTGGGGCTGTTCTTTACCACCCGCTCCATGGAATCGCTGCGCTGGAGGTCGTAAGTGAATCCAGGGTTGATACGGGCTCGGCAGACCAAGTATGCCGCCTTTGCCGCTATCTATGTTCTGGCGGTGCTGACCGCCGTGGTCATCGTCAACGTGCTCGCCAATCGCTACGATAAGTCCTACGACGCGACGGCCAATAAGCGCTACAGCCTGTCGGAACAGACTGCCAAGATCGTCAAGGGTTTAACGCAGCCGGCGACGATCACCTATTACGATCAGGGCACCCACTTCCAGCGCGCTAAGGACCTGCTGGATCAATACTCCAATCTTTCGCCCAAGATTCACGTTGATTTCGTCGATCCCGACAAGAACCCGCAGAAAGCACGCGAGGCCGGCATCAAGAACTATGGAACCGCGGTTGTCGAGATTGGCATGAACAAAGAAGAAGCCAAAAGCATGACGGAAGAGGGTATCACCGGGGCTATCATCCGCGACCTGAAGCACACTACCCGTACCGTCTGCTTTGTGGCAGGCAGCGGCGAACGCCAGATCGATGACACCGACCGCAACGGCTTCTCCCATCTCAAGGATTTGCTGGGAAAAGACAACTACCAGGCAAAATCCGTTGATTTGCTGGGGAAGGCCGAAGTGCCCGCCGATTGCACCGTGCTCGTCGTGGGAGGCCCGACCCGGGATTACCAGCAGCCGGAAGTCGATGCCATTAAGAAATATGTGGAGGGTGGCGGACGCGCGTTCTTTATGCTGGACGCACCCTTGAAGCTGGGCCGATCCGAGATCGCCGACAACGATGCTCTAACCAATTTGCTCCAGAGCTGGGGAGTCACGGTTAATAAGGATCTGATTCTCGATCTGAATCCTATCGGACAGCTTTTAGGGGTGGGGCCACAAGTGGCGTTGGTGAGGAGCTACGACTCCCATGCCATCGTCAACGAGTTGAAGGGTACAGCCACGGGTTTCCCGCTTTCCCGCTCGCTCGAGGTCAAAAACGCCGACAAGAGCTCGGTGCAGAAACTTTTTGGTTCCTCCGACACCAGCTTGGCGACCAGCGATCTCAACTCGCCGAAAGTGGATCCTAACGACCCCAAGAATCGCAAGGGTCCGCTAACGATCGCCGCTGCCGGTACCTACAACACCGGCAATAAGGATTCGCAGGGCCGCTTCGTGGTCGTGGGGAGTTCGTCATGGGCGGCGAACTCCTTCCTCAACTTCAATGGAAACAGCGATCTGGCTCTGAACAGTGTCGACTGGCTAGCGTCGGACGAAGACCTGATCTCCATTCGTCCCAAAGAACCCGAAGACCGCCGCATCACCATGACCCGCGCCCAGCTCAGCTGGGTACGCACCACCAGTCAGTTCTTGCTGCCCCTGGTCGTCATTGTTGCCGGCATTTTCGTCTGGTCGAAAAGGAGATAAGCTGGGCGGCTCCAAGGCAGTCATCCCAAGCTAGTTTGCTGGTGTCTTGATGAAATTACGCGGCTTAATCATTACTTTGGTTGTCTTGGCCGGACTGACGGGCGCGCTTTACTGGTCCGACCGCCATCCCAAATCGACACAGACTGCCGAAGCATCGGTCCCGGCTTCGCCGAAAGTCTTGTCCTTGAAAGAGGACGATATTTCGAAAGTCGAGCTCAAGAAGAGCGGCGCTGCCCCGATCGTGCTGACCAAGAGCAACGGCAATTGGCGGATTGACCAACCGTTGTCGCTCGGTACCGATCAGAGCGCGGTTTCAAGCATGCTGACCACCCTGTCATCGCTCAATTCCGAGCGGCTGGTCGAAGACAAGGCCGCGAACTTGACCCAATACGGCCTAGGGGATGGGGCCTTCGAAGCCCTGATCACGGAGAAGGACAACAAGTCTCATAACCTGTTGCTGGGCGATACGACGCCGACCGGGAGCGCGGTTTATGCCCGACTGGAAGGGGATCCCCGGGTGTTTACCGTCGCCACCTATGAGAAAAACAACATCGAGAGGGAGTTGAGCGATCTGCGGGACAAGCGGCTGATCACCGTCAATTCGGACAAAATCAGCACCCTCGAGCTTCTGGCCAAGAAGCAGGACATCGAGTTTGGCCGCAACAAGGACGAATGGCAGATCGTAAAACCCAGACCCTTGCGCGCCGACGGCAGCCGGGTAGAGGATCTTCTCCGCAATTTGACCGACGCGAAGATGGAGCTAAGCGGCTCGGATCACCCCAAGAAAATCGCCGAGACCTTTCGCGCAGCTACGCCGGTGGCTACGGCAAAGGTTACCGATGAGTCCGGAACTCAGCAGCTGGAAGTTCGAAAAAGCAAGGACGACTATTACGCGAAATCGAGCATCGTCGACGGGGTCTACAAAGTAGCCAGTAGTGTCGGTCAGAGCTTGGACAAGGGGCTGGATGATTTTCGCAACAAGAAGCTGTTCGATTTCGGCTACATGGAACCGAACAAAATCGAAATGCACGACGGAGCAAAGAGCTATTTCTTAACCCACGGGGGCGAGGACTGGTGGAATGGCACCAGCCAGAAGATGGACTCGACGAGTGCCCAATCGTTGATCGAGAAGATTCGTGACCTATCCTCGACCAAGTTCCTCGAATCCGGCTTCACCCAACCGACTCTCGAGCTAACCGTGACCTCGAAGGACAACAAACTCACCGAAAAAGTCTTGATTTCGAAAAGCGGTGACAACTTCATCGCCAAGCGAGATGGTGAGCCGTCGCTTTATCAAATCAGTTCGCAGGCCGTCTCCGACCTCGAGAAAGCGGCGCAAGATCTGAAGCTCGCGGCTGCTCCCCCGCCCAACCCTCCCAAATCGAGCAAATAGGGATCGCCCTGAGTCCATCCTCCCGAAGCGGGATTTGCTCGCTTCGAAGGCATCGATGGTACTATCTACGGCGAAACATTTGGGACATTGGAGCTGAGTCCAATTCAAAATGAAGCCCTCCCGCCGAGTGGCATCTCCGCGTGTTGTCGCGATCGAAGACTTGCGACCGCTGGCGCGCCGCCGGGTGCCGAAAGCGGTCTTCGACTACCTGGACGGAGGTGCGGAAGGGGAAGTCACGCTACGCGAGAACTGCCGCGCCTTCCAAGACGTCTCGTTCCGCCCCCGCCATGCCGTTAGCTTTCCCTCCTGCGATCTCGGTACCCGGGTCTTGGGTTTTGATTTGTCCCTTCCTTTCTTGCTGGCTCCGGTAGGCTACAGCCGTCTCATGCATCCCGAGGGCGAGATCGCTGCGGCGCGTGCCGCCGGACAGGCAGGCACGGGATACATTTTGTCGACCATTTCCGGACATCGGCTGGAAGATGTGAAGGCTGGTTCGTCCGGGCCGGTGTTCTACCAGCTTTACTTGATGGGTGGCCGCGCCGCCGCCGAAAACGTCATTCAGCGAGCCAAGACAGCCGGGTTCTCGGCGTTGGTGCTGACCATCGACACGCCGGTTGCGGGAATGAGGGAACGCGACTATCGCAACGGCATCAAGGAGCTGATCAGCGGCACCCTGACGGAGAAATTGCCTTTCCTGCCCCAGGTCTTGGCGCGTCCGGCGTGGCTGGTCAACTTCTTGCGCGACGGGGGTCTGGGGCCGTTGCCCAACGTGGTGATTCCCGGGCAAGGGCCAATGCCGCTCGTCGACATCAATGCCGCTCTGGCCAGCGCCGTCGTAACCTGGGCGGATTTGCGCTGGATCCGCGAGCTGTGGCGCGGTCCGCTGGTGGTGAAGGGCGTGCTAACCGGGGATGACGCGCGGCGGGCCGTGGACGAAGGTGCGGCGGCGATTTCCGTCTCGAACCACGGCGGAAGGCAACTCGACTGCGTTTCCTCTCCCTTCCGCGCTTTGCCCGAGGTGGTCGCGGCCGTGAAAGGCCAGGTCGAGGTGTTGATGGATGGAGGCATTCGCCGTGGCACGGACATCGTGAAGGCCATGTGTCTTGGTGCCCGCGCGGTTCTGTGCGGGCGAGCATACGCCTACGGTCTGGCGGCCGCCGGCGAAGCCGGAGTGACCCGGGCGATCGAGATTCTGCGAGTCGATCTGGAGCGGACGCTGCGTTTG
>DATJVZ010000379.1:0-20761 GCA_035501575.1 Terriglobales bacterium
CAGCGCATCGTGCGGGCCAAGCGAACTCTCTCGGCTGCGCGCGTTCCCTTTGAACTTCCCCGCCGGGCGGAGTTTGCCGCCCGTCTTCGATCGGTGCTGCAGGTCATCTACCTGATCTTTAATGAAGGGTACACGGCGACCACCGGGGATGATTGGATGCGGCCTGCGCTTTGCGAGGAGGCGTTGCGTTTGGGGCGCATCCTTGCTGAACTTGTTCCCGAAGAGCCGGAGGTGCACGGCTTGGTAGCGTTGATGGAAATTCAAGCGTCGCGCTTACGTGCCCGATCCAGTCCTGAGGGAGAGCCGGTATTGCTGCTTGATCAGAACCGCGGACTGTGGGACCAGCTCCTCATTCATCGTGGACTGGCGGCCCTCGAGCGCGCGCAGTCGCTCGGACGCCCTTCGGGGGCGAACGTGCTGCAAGCTGAAATCGCCGCTTGCCACGCACGAGCGCAGACCGCGGCAGAAACAGATTGGAATCGGATTCTGGCTCTATACGATCGTCTGATCGAAGTTGCGCCCTCTCCGGTAGTCTGGCTGAACCGTGCGGTCGCCCTCGCCATGGCCACGCATCCGGCAGCCGGGCTCGAATCGATCGATCGACTGGTCGCCGAGCCTGCACTCCGCAACTATCATCTCCTGCCGGCCGTCCGCGGGGATCTGCTCGAAAAGCTCGGCCGCCTAGAGGAAGCGCGTACGGAATTCGAGCGGGCGGCATCGCTCACGCGCAACGGGCGTGAACGCGAACTGCTTCTGAGCCGTGCCGCCAGGTGTCAAACGAGGCCAGCTAACCCGGCATAGCCTTAGCTCCCTGGAGGGCGTCCGCGGACGACTGGATTTCCCACCTGCGCCGGGGAGAGAGTAAAATTCCTCGCGAACAGGAGAAGACGAATGAAAGCTTGTCTCACACTTGCCGCAGTATTTTCCGGTGTGCTCGCGCTTGCGGTTGCCGCACAGGCTAAAGGTAAGGCCGTTATTGTCCAGATGAAGAATGCTCAAGGCGCGGACGTGGGGACGGTAAAAATAACCCAGGCGGGACAGGGCGTGAAGCTCAAGCTCGATCTCAAAAACCTGCCACCCGGCGAACATGCCATCCACATTCATCAGAACGCAAAGTGTGATCCTCCCGATTTCAAGTCGGCGGGCGGCCATTTCAATCCCGATAACAAGAAACACGGTCTGGAAAATCCCGAAGGCCACCACGCCGGCGATATGAAGAACTTCACGGTAGCCAGCGGCGGGACGGCAAAGACGACCATCGAGGATCCCGACGTTAGCTTAGGTATGGACACCCACTCGGTTTTCGCCAATGGCGGCACAGCTCTCATGATTCATGCCAAAGCCGATGACATGAAGACCGACCCCGCCGGCAATGCCGGCGACCGAATCGCATGCGGCGTGATTACCAAGCCTTAGCGGCTCATCCTCGAGCGCATTAGCCGGCCGATCCGCTGGGAAGGGCTCGCGCCACGAATCGGAGGGACGCCGAATTCATGCAGTAGCGAAGATAGGTGGGTCTTGGACCGTCATCGAACACGTGGCCCAAATGTGCGTCGCACTCGGTGCAGGAAACTGCCGTCCGCAGCATCCCCAAACTGAAGTCTCTAGTGGTTCGAATGTTTTCCGCAGCGATCGGCGCCCAGAAGCTCGGCCAACCCGTTCCCGAGTCAAACTTGGTGTCGGAGCTGAACAAAGCGTTGCCGCAGCAAACGCAGCGATAGAGTCCCTTCTGGTGCAGATTCCAGTATTTTCCTGTGTAGGCGAGCTCGGTATCCGCGTGGCGAGTGATGGCGAAGGCTCCAGGCGATAGCTGCTTTCGCCATTCATCCTCGGTCTTGATGACCTTCGGCACGCGCACCGTCTTTAGCCGCTCGCCTAAATCGGAAAATTCAACCAGCGTTACTTCCCCGGGCGACTCCGTCGCGGCCGCTAGGACCAAACGCGATTTTCCGAGCGACCAGCAGAACACACCCGCCGCCGCCGCGGCGGATGCTCCGAGGAACGCACGTCGTGGGTTGCTGACTGCCTTTTCTTGCTTCTGATTAGACTCAAACATTGACCCCTCTTGTGCTATTTGCCGGTGTAAAGCTCGGGAAACTCCTGCTGCAAATGGGCAACCTTCGGCGCATCGTTGTATACGATGTATGGGTTGTCGGGATGATGAGCAGCATAGTCCTGATGGTAAGCCTCGGCAGGATAGAAGACCTTCAGTGGAACTACTTGGGTTACGATCGGGTGCGAGAAGATCTTGGCTTGCGTCAGTTGCGCAATATAGGCCTCGGCAATTTGTTTCTGTTCGTCGTTCGCGTAGAAGAGCACCGAACGATATTGGCTGCCCACATCCGGACCCTGCCGATTCAACTGAGTAGGATCGTGCGCTACCGAGAAGAACACCCGAAGCAACTGACCATAGGTGATCTGCGATGGATCGTAAACAATCTTCACCGATTCCGCATGGCCGGTTTCGCCGCCGCTGACCACTTCGTATTGAGCAGTATTGGCGGCACCTCCGCTGTACCCGGAAGTTGCACTGATGACGCCCTTCACATGCGCGAAGACCGCTTGTATGCCCCAGAAGCACCCGCCGGCGACAACCGCTGTTTGTTCAGTCTTAGACGCGGCAATCGGATCGTCCATTTTAGGCGTTGGCAGAGGAACGTTTCGACCATCGCCGGCGTGGCAAGCGGGTATCGTTGCCAGTGTCAGGAATATGGCCGATAAGCGCAAAAGAAGGCGAGACATAAAAACCCTCCGGAATTCTGGCAAGCTGGCCCGAGCGCTTGATCCAATTGGTTAGAGTCCCCAGAAGTGGAAAAGTTTCGCGGGATGACCGGCCATTTTGCGGCTCATCCAGGTAAGGTGAACTAGGAGAAGTATTTCCGCGTTCGGGTATCTTCGGTAACCGGGCGTTGTGAAAGGGGCGAGGCCTTGACCTGCTGCCGGCGTTCGGGGCATCGCAAGACAAAGCTCGAGCGTAGAAGATTATGACGCCTTCCGGAATTTTTCCGCCAGGACACGCATGGTGCCCATTCGGTCGAGCTCTTGACCAAGCTGCTTTATCTTCTCGGCACGGCTGTGACACTCGCGGAGTTCGGAAGAGGTTAACGGCGATGCTTGCCCGAAGGTCTCGATCTGGGCCTGAATGAGTTTTCGGACTTCGTCTTGGATGCCAGCGGCTGGAGTTGTCATCATCGAAGGCCTCCCCTAACAGTTTAGTCCCGAGCGATACGAGGCGAGCTAGTACTGCCCTGTCTTCGGGGCAATCACTGTGGAAAATTGGGCATTAACTCGTTCGGCTAATCCAAAGGGCGGGGTCCTTCTGGCGATCCGAAGTGACGGTTCAAACGAAATCAGGATCGGGGGAATCGCCGTCCACAAACGGCACAACCTGCGACATTCGAAGCGCCGAGCAGGTTTGCAAGCGGCATTACTGCCAGTCTACTATGACGAAATGCCGGTTCAGACTTGGCCTCAGGACAAACCTAGCATCGATCCCTATCCGGCAGGCCAGTCGAATTCAAAATCGCCTTCGCGGAAAAATCTCCTATACCCCCTGGGCTGTGGCGCCCGCATTCTGGCGGTCTTGTTGTTCTTTAGCAGTGCCATGTGGCCTCAGATCTCAATCCCGGGGACCACTCCGGCCCCATCGCAGCCTGAAGCTCCGAAAGATTCTCTGGGTCGCTCGACCCCGCGTGGTACGGTCCTAGGATTTTTAGCGGCGGCTCAAAAAGGAGACTACCAGGTTGCCGCCGAATACTTGAATACTCGATTGCACGGAAGGGCTGCCGCCGATCTCGCGCAGCAACTCTCGGTCGTGCTCAATCGACGCTTACCCGCACGGCTCAATCAACTCAGCGACAAACCGGAAGGCTCGCTCTCGGACCCGTTACACCTCGATCGCGACCTGGTAGGAACCGTTAGCAGCGGGACGGGTGACCACGCCATAGAACTCGAACGCGTGGAACGGGGCAAAACCGGGCCCCTCTGGCTTTTTTCCAGCAAAACCTTGGAAGTCATCCCTGAGGTCTACGAGGAGATCAATGTCCCCAGCGTGGATGTTCTTCTCCCCCAATTTCTCGTCACCACTCGGGTTGCCGGCATTGCCTTGTTTGAATGGTTTGTCGTCTTTGTTGGTTTGCCGCTGTTTTACCTGTTGGCTAAATTCATGAACCAGCTGCTGAGCCCGCTGGTAGGCCAACTACGACGCAGCCTGACTCATAAGCCCGATTTGCCAAATCCCGTCGTTTTGCCCCGGCCGGCTCGGCTGTTGTTGATTGCCATCGTCATTCGTTGGCTACTTTCGAAGGTTGGTCTATCCCTGCTGGCGCGGCAGTTCTGGACGAGTGTTGCTGTAATGCTCACCGTGGCTGCCATCGTCTGGATACTGATCCGTTTAAACCGTCGTGCCGAGTTATACGCTGACCTTCGCCTTCGCAGCCGCAACCTCGCGGGGACGGCTTCGGTATTGCGTCTCACGCGGCGCGTGATCGACGTGTTGCTGATTTTTGGCGGCGTGCTCGCCATCCTTTCTTACTTCGGGGTGAACCCAACGGCGGCGCTGGCCGGACTCGGGGTCGGCGGTATCGCGGTTGCTCTGGCCGCGCAGAAGACGCTGGAGAATTTCATTGGCGGGGCATCCTTGATCTTCGACCGGGTGGTGCGCGTGGGAGATACTTTAAGAGTCGGCGATATTCTGGGGACGGTCGATGAAGTCGGCCTGCGTTCCACGCGCATCCGTACTCTCGACCGAACCGTGGTCAGTGTTCCCAACGGTCAGATCGCCACGATGAGTCTGGAAACCTTATCGGTACGCGACAAATTCTGGTTTCATCCGCGCCTTGGTCTGCGTTACGAGACCACCGCTGCGCAGATCAAATTGGTCATCGACGGCATTCGAAGCTTACTGCTCGAGCACGCCTCGATCGAACGTGATTCGGTGCGAGTACGATTCCTGGCCTTCGGCTCCTCTTCCTTGGACGTGGACGTGTTCGCCTACGTGTACGCCAAAGATTGGAGCGCCTTCCTCGAAATCCAGGAAGGATTCCTGATTGCGATTATGGAGATTATTCAACAGGCCGGGGCGCAGATTGCCTTGCCATCGCAGACCGTATACGTTACCGGTCAGAATGTCCCCGAGATCGCGGAAGTGACCCGGCTGCCCCCCCCTTTCTCGGCGGACAGGAAATCCCGCGACCAGGAAACGGCGAAGTCGCTTTAACTACAAGACATTCCCATAACTCGGAAGGGCGGCAATCCACTCCGGTGATGCGAAAACGCGCTGCCGACTTTGCGCCCCGATTTCGGTTGTACCTCCAGGTCCGCGACAAAATCTTAACCCCGAAGATTGCGGGTTGCGGTCGTAGTTTGCTACGCTTCCCCGACTGCCTGGTTGAAGACCGAGGACTGGACACGGTCAGCCTAGTCCCTGTCCGAAACGCTTCTCTTCCCTGAAAGAAGTAAGCTTGACCCGCCTCGTTATTGTTTGGTTCAATTGCGGCCTTCGAAATGTGACACAACGACCAACCCAGCTTAAGCAATTTTTTGGAGTCTGCCATGCGACTGCTCACGAGAACTCTGGTAACTGCCCTCGTCTGGATGAAGTTGGGTGCCCCTGCACTGCCGCAGGAACAGCCTACAAAACACGCGCGTCCAACCGTCGGCCTAGTGCTTCAAGGTGGAGGTGCGCTCGGCCTGGCGCACATCGGCGTCATCACCTGGTTGGAGGAGCATCACATCCCGGTAAACTACGTCGCCGGTACAAGTATGGGTGGCTTAGTGGGCGGGGTCTACGCTACCGGCCGCACGGCGGCCGAGGTGCGTACCTTGGTGAATGAAATCAATTGGGACCAGGTCATGGCGGGCCAGACTCCCTTCAATGACCTCTCTTACCGGCGTAAGCAAGATGCGAGGGATTATCCCAATAGCCTCGAGTTCGGCATTCGCAAAGGCGTCCAGTTTCCGGAGGGTTTCAACTCCGGCCAACAGGTTTCGCTGATTCTCGATAAAGTGGCCCTGCCCTATTCCGAGATCAAGAGTTTCAACGACCTTCCTATTCCCTTCGCGTGCGTCGCGACAGACCTGGTGAGCGGTAAGCCGAAGGTGTTTCGGGACGGATCGTTGTCGCTGGCTCTGCGCTCGACCATGTCGTTGCCCGGAATTTTCACGCCGGTAAGGGCGCACGATGGTATTTACGCCGATGGCGGACTTCTCGAGAACATCCCGGTCGAGGCGGCCATCGCGATGGGTGCCGAGCTGACGCTGGCGATTCACCTGGACGAGGCGCCGCTAGCTCCGGACTCGAATCTTTCCTCTTTCTCGGTGCTGGGCCGCTCCATCTCGGTGATGATTTCGGCCAACGAACTCAGAAGCATGCAGAAGGCAGACATTCTGGTTTCGGTGCCGCTGCAAAAATATGGCGCACTCGATTTCAACAAGGCGGACGAAATCATAAAAGCCGGATACGATGCCGCCGAGGCCAAAGCCAAAGTGCTTTTAACCCTGGCGGTGGATGATGCTGCTTGGTCCGAATACCTGGCTGAGCGGCAAGCCCGCCGACGCACCAATCCGATTCCTGCCTTTGTGGCCGTCGAGGGGGTGAACGGAAATCTGTCCCAGCGAGTCCAAGAGCAATTCGAAGGCGTGGCCGGCAAGCCCATCGATTACGATGAGCTTTCCCAAGACATCATGCACCTGAAAGGCATTGGGCGATTTTCCACGCTGAACTATGAGTTCGTGAAAAAAAATGACAAACAAGGTTTATTGATCACGACTCAGGAGCACGTATACGGTCCTCCGATTGTTCGCCCTCTTATCCTGGTCGACGGTGCCAGTCTCAACAATGTTACCTTCAACTTGGGAGCGAGAATCACCTGGCTTGATATCGGTGGCTTCCGTTCGGAATGGCGCAACGACATCAACCTATTTTCCGCCTACGGTTTCCGATCCGAGTATTACCATCCCTTCACTCCCCAGACTCGCTGGTTCACCGCACCTCGCCTGTTGCTCGACGACAATCCCTTTTATCTCTATGACAACAACAAACTTCAAACCGTCTATCGGTTGCACAATTACGGCGGGGGCGCCGACGTAGGCTACCAATTCGGAACGACGGGTGAACTGCGGGTCGGTTATGAAGGCGGATGGCAAAAGTTCGTGCCGGAAATCGGGAATCGCAGCGAACTACCGACTTTTTCAGGTGGCTACGGGGACGCCAGAGTCCGATACCAACTGGATCGCCGAGACGATGCCGTAATCCCCCGCTCGGGGCAAGCTGCCACCGTCGATTTTCGTTGGTACAACGCCAGCGCCACCATATCCAGCCCATACCCCGTGCTCGAAGCCACCGGGGAGAATTTTTTCCGGATAAGTCAACCGGCATCAATTTTCTTGCGAGGCTTTGGAGGGACGACCTTCAACTACGAGACGGGCTTTCCACAGTTCTCTCTGGGAGGCTCGCAGCGGCTGGTGTCCTACGGGACCAATGAACTGCTGATGAACGAATATTTCCTCTTCCAAGCCGGCTACATCCGGCAAATGGCGCGGCTGCCTCCGCTGTTGGGCAGCGGCGTCTATTTCTTGGGTTTGTACGAGGCGGCTCAGGTCTACGGTCCGCCGAACACCATGATTAATAAGGCCTCAGGTTTGCCGACGGATGCCGCCGCCGGCCTGGTCGTCAACACCATCTTTGGACCTGTGGAGGCAGCCTATGCCTACGGTGATACCGGACATCACAAGTTTTTTTTCAGGATAGGGCGATTGTTCTAGTGGATGGCGGGTATTGCCCTCGAGGGCGTGCCCAAGCATAGGCTGATCGGACGACCACCAGTGGTTCTAAGTTTCTCCCGTCGGGGTTTGCTGCCTCACCCGGCTGGAACTTCCACGGATTTGTTGAGCGGGACGCCTGAAGATCGGCCAAGTAGGAAAACACTGCCGCATATCCCGGCTGCTAAGGAGGCAGCCAGCGTTCCAATCTTCGCCAGGTCGAGCAACATTCCTTCACCGAAGGCCAAGCTGGCGATGAACAATGACATCGTAAAGCCGATTCCGCACAGCCAACTTGCTCCGAAGAGTGCTTTCCACGACATTTCGGCAGGCGCTGTCGCCAAGCCGATTTTCACCGACATCCAGGCGAACAGCCATATTCCGAGGGGTTTGCCGATGAACAACCCGAGGACCACGCCCAAGCTGACCGGATGTCGAGTCGCCGACCAGATATTTCCCCATAACCTTACGCCCGCATTGGAAAAGGCAAACAGCGGCATCACCAGAAAGCTGACCCAGGGCTGAAGATAGTGCTCAATGCGATGCAATGGCGATTCGATCAATTCGCATTGCGCTTCGAGCGTATGAATGGAGGCGTGCCATTCGAAGGAGTTCTCGGGTGCACTTTCAAATTGATCGAGCAGCCACCGGCCTCGCTTGAGAAAAACCTCGCGATCCATGTAGGTTCGCGCTGGGATGGTGAACGCCAGCAGCACACCGGCTATAGTTGCATGCACTCCCGACTTGAGTACGGCGAACCATACGCAGACTCCGATGGCTGCGTAGACTGCCGGCTGGTTAACGCCCAAGAGATTGATCGCGAAGCAAAAGGCCACACCCGCCACACCGATGCCGAGACTGTAGAGTTGAATTCGATCGGTATAGAACAGAGCGATCACGAGCACAGCAATAATGTCGTCCACGATGGCCAGGGCAGTGACAAAAATCTTCAGCGAGACCGGCACGCGACTGCCGAGCAGAGCGAGTACACCGAGCGCAAAGGCAATGTCGGTCGCCATCGGGATGCCCCACCCTTTTTGTGCAGGGCCACCGTGAGTAACCGATAGATAGAAGAGGGCGGGAACTATGGTTCCGCCGACAGCTGCGATGAAGGGAAAGGCCGCCTGTCCGAGCGAAGACAATTCTCCGATTAGGACTTCGCGCTTAATTTCGAGCCCGACCAGAAAAAAAAAGATGGACATGAGCCCGTCGTTAATCCATTGATGGCGGCTCTCCGATAGAATGAACCGGCCAAATCCGGCCGGGATCTGCACATTCCAGAGAGCATTGTAGCTATCTGCCCAAGGTGAGTTGGCCCAGACGAGGGCGGCCACCGTGGAGGCCAGAAGCAGAATACCGCTGGCCGCCTCCATCCGGGCAAAACGCACGAATGGACTGATCAGCGTTTGATAGGGTAAAACCGTGGTCGGCGCAGGCCGGAGTCCCTCGGACATAGGCGCTTATTAGACCCTACTCTGGTATTCCATGAACTGTCACTTTTGCCAGTTTGTCCTGGGTCGCCTGCCATCTAACCTTAACCAAGTTTGAATGCATATCTCCCGCGTACAGAGTGCCTTCGGGGGAGGAGCGTACCCATGCCCGGACCTGGTTCTGCCATTCTCATGCGATTCACACAACTTCGATTGCGCCGCAACTTGTCCCCCAGTTCATTTGTTCGGGGACGACGATTCGCAGCCCTCGTCGGCATATTCGTAGCTGTGATTCTTGTAGGCTGCAACGAGAAGGAAGCCCCTCAAGCGCCAAAACCCCCGGACGTGGAGGTTGCGGAGGTTACCACCCAGGATGTTCCTGTTTGGGGAGAGTGGGTGGCGCAATTGAACGGCCCGGTGAACGCCGACATCACTCCCAAGGTGCAGGGCTACCTGTTAAGCCAGGACTATACGAACGGGGCGTTCGTGAAGAAGGGGCAACTGCTTTTCAAAATCGATCCGCGGCCCTTCGAGGCGGCGCTCGATCAGGCCAAGGCCGACGTCGAGCGAGCCATGGCATCGCTGGCGAAGGCGAACAACGATGTAGAGCGCGACACGCCACTGGCGGCGCAGAGGGCCATCCCGCAGAAGCAGTTGGATGATGACAAGGCGGCCCAGGCTTGGTCCACGGCGCAGCTGGCAGCTTCGAAAGCGCAGCAGCAGCAAGCGGAACTGAATCTCGGATGGACCAAGGTCTATTCGCCGGTAAGTGGGATTGCCGGAGCAGCGAACTCTCAGATCGGGGATCTGGTCGGCACCTCCACCAAGATGACGACCGTTTCGCAGATTGATCCCATTTGGGCATACTTCAATGTTAGCGAGAGTTTATACCTAGGTGCCGCCTCGCAAATTCGGAAGGCCTTGCAGAAATCTGGCACCAGCCCTGTTCCGATTGAATACATTCAGGCCAACGATGTTCCCTACCCATTCAAAGGGACTCTGATCTTCATCAATCGAGAGATCACCGCTGGTACGGGCACGATTCAGCTGGCCGCCGCATTCCCTAACCACGATGCGACCCTGCGTCCCGGAGGTTTCGGGCGCGTGCGCGTGATGACCGGCTACAGCAGAAACGCCATGCTGGTCCCGCAGGCATCGGTGATTGAAGTGCAATCCCAGTATCAGATCATCGTGGTCAGCCCAGACAATAAGGCCACGGTCCGCCCGGTCAAGGTAGGAGATCGGGTAGGCTCGAAGTGGATCATCACGGAGGGATTGAAACCGGGGGAGAAGGTTGTGGTCGAAGGCATACAGAAGGTGCAGACTTTCGCAGCTCAGTCGCCACAGGCGGCCAAGGAGGGAATTCCGGTCACGCCCAAACCCTACGTGGCTGAGCTCGATGGGAGCAGCTGACCATGGCGAAATTCTTTATCAATCGGCCCATTGTAGCTATTGTCATTTCCATTCTCATGGTCTTGGTCGGCGTGGTCGCCCTGCTCAGCCTGCCAACGTCCCAGTTTCCCAACATTGCCGACCCGATGATCCAGGTGAAAGCCACCTATCCCGGTGCGGACGCCCAAACGGTTGCCGAGTCGGTGGCCACTCCGATTGAGCAGCAAATGTCGGGCGTGAGCGGCATGAACTACATGTATTCGCTGAGCGCCAGTTCCGGCGGCGGGGGTACGCTCTATGTCGATTTTAAGCTGGGAACCGATGTCAATACGGACCAAATTCTGGCCCAGATGCGGAGCGCACAGGCCAACTCGCAACTACCGAGTGAAGTGGTGCAGCAGGGTGTGCTGGTGCAGCCGGGTACGACGGCACCCTTCATGCTGCTCGACCTTTATTCACCGAGCGGCGTCTACAACAACGTTTTCCTGGCCAATTACGCCATCATTAATTTGCAGTATGCGCTGACCCGTATTTCCGGCGTGTCCCAGGTTCAAATCTTCGGCGCAGGGCCGTACGCCATGCGCATCTGGGTGAATCCGGACCGGCTGGCGAGACTCGGAATAACGGTCTCCGACATCACCAGTGCCGTCAAGGCGCAAAACAAGGTTAACCCCGCCGGCCAGGTCGGAGGGGAACCAGTTCCTTCCGGCCAACAATTCACCTACAACGTGCGCGCTCCCGGGCGCTTGCCCACGGTTGAGGAATTCAATGAGATCGTTGTTCGCGCCCAGCCCGACGGCTCCGTCCTGCGGCTGAAGGACGTGGCACGGGTGGAATTGGGATCGCAATATTACTCCTATCTGGCGCGATTGGGAGCCGCCGGAGAAGGCAAGGCTGCCCAGCCCGCAGCCCTCATTGCTCTTTACCTCACGCCCGGCAGCAATGCGATCGAAACAAGAAACAACGTTCTCAAGATGATGGGGGAGGCGCAACGCAGGTTTCCCCAGGGGCTCAACTATATTGTGGCGCTCGATACCACACTGGCCGTCAGCGAAGGCATTCACGAAATCTACAAGACCCTGATAGAGGCGCTGATCTTGGTCATCCTCGTGGTCTACATTTTCCTGCAAGGCTTCCGGGCAACCCTGATTCCCCTGCTGGCGGTTCCTGTTTCTCTGGTTGGAACATTCGTGCTCTTTCCTTCGCTGGGCTTTTCCATCAATACCCTTTCGCTTTTCGGGCTTGTCTTGGCCATTGGACTGGTCGTCGATGATGCCATTGTCGTGGTAGAGGCCGTCGAACACCACATTGAACATGGTCTGTCTCCCCATGATGCGACCGTCAAAGCCATGGAGGAAGTCTCGGGGCCAGTGATTGCGATTGCCCTGATTCTGGCCGCCGTGTTTGTACCCACGGCGTTCGTTCCCGGCATCACGGGGCAGCTGTACAAACAGTTTGCCGTTACCATCGCCGTTTCCGTGCTGTTTTCAGCGTTCAACGCGCTCACTCTCAGCCCCGCTCTTTCGGCCATGTTGCTGCGCCCGCGGAAACCCGCCCGAGGACCGCTCGGGGCTTTCTTCCGCTGGTTCAATCGCGTCTTCGGGCGCGCCACCGACGGTTATGTAAATTGGTGCGATTTCCTGATCCACAAAGCTGGCTTTGCGTTCATCCTGCTGGCTGCGCTAACCGTCGGGGCTGGTTTGTTCGGCAAGGCAATCCCCAAAAGCTTTCTCCCGGACGAAGACCAGGGATACATCTATGCCGGCTTGCAACTGCCGAACGCCTCCTCGCTGCAGCGCTCCTCCGAAGCTGCCCGGGAGGTCGAAAAGGCCATTATGGAGACTCCGGGCGTCCAATATGTCAGCTCCATCAATGGGTTCAGCCTGCTGAGCGGAGTCAACGCCACCTACAGTTCCTTCTTCTTTGTCTCGCTGAAACCCTGGGCAGAACGGAAGACTCCGGAAACCAGCTACGCCGGTATCAAGGCCCATCTGCAACGCACTCTTTCGAGCCTACCCTCGGGAATTGCGTTTTCCTTCCCGCCGCCCGCGATTCCCGGCGTTGGGACCTCGGGAGGAGCCACCTTCATTCTCGAAGATCGGTCCGGAGCTCCTGTGGATTTTCTAGCCAAGAACACCCAGCTGTTTCTGGCGGAAGCGCGCAAGCGCCCAGAGTTGTCGGGAGTCATGACGACGGCTCTGTTCGGTGTTCCTCAAGTCGGGGTCAGAGTGGATAACGCCAAGGCCATGACCCAGCAGGTCCAGTTGAGCAGCTTGTATGAAACCGTGCAGACATTTATGGGAGGCGCCCTCATCAATTATTTCAATCGTTTCGGCCTGCAATGGCAAGTGTATGTACAGGCCGATGGGGACTTTCGCACCCAGGCAGAAAATGTCGGCAAGTTTTACGTTCGGAATGCCTCGGGTGGGATGGTTCCGTTGAGCACGCTCACCAGCACCTATCCGCGCACGGGCACCGAGTTCGTCATGCGCTACAACCTATTCAACTGCGTACAAATCAATGCCAGCGCGGCGCCGGGCTACAGCTCAGGCCAAGCGATGGCGGCCCTCGAAGATGTGTTTCACAAATCGATGCCGAACCAGATGGGTTTCGATTACATGGGCATGTCATACCAGGAGCAAAAGGCCGCGCAGGGCGTTTCGCCAGCTACCATCTTCGGGCTGGCGTTCTTGGTTGTGTTCCTCATCATGGCAGCGCAGTATGAAAGTTGGACGCTGCCGTTCAGCGTTCTCCTGGGAGTCCCCATCGCCGTCTTCGGCGCCTTCATGACGCTCTACCTCCGTAAGCTCGACAACGACGTGTACGCTCAGATCGGTTTGGTGATGCTCATTGGGCTGTCTGCCAAGAATGCCATTCTGATTGTTGAGTTTGCCAAACTCGAATATGACAAAGGCAAGCCTCTGATCGAGGCCGCGCTGACTGGAGCCAGACTGCGATTGCGGCCAATCCTCATGACCGCCTTCGCGTTCATTCTGGGTTGCGTACCGCTTTGGGGGGCCTCTGGCGCAGGCGCCGTCTCACGCCGGGTTTTGGGAACCGCGGTCATCGGGGGAATGACGGCAGCGTCCTTGCTTGCCATATTCTTTATCCCCGTCAGCTTCGACGTCGTGGAGCGCTTCGGAATATGGGCGTCCGGGGAGAAGAAACCAACCGAGGTGGGACCAGCACTGGGAGGAGCAGCCGCCGATGACTAAAGGGAAACCAGCCAGAATCGCCCGAAGTTGCTTCCTGGCCATCGTAGGCATGCTCGTGACCGGTTGTGCCGTGGGCCCCAACTACAAGCGACCGCCAGTTACGGTTCCCGACGCGTATCGAGCCGCGCCACCCGACCAGGCGGCAGCTTCGATCGGCGACGAGAAGTGGTGGACGGTTTTTCAGGATGAGCAATTGCAGAAGCTGATCCGGCAAGCCCTGGTCGAAAATTACGATGTGCGCATTGCGGCGGAGCGTGTTCTAGAGGCTCAAGCGTCTCTCGGCATCACCCGCGCCGATCAGTTTCCCACCATCACGGGCGGCGCGTCCGGCAGCAGCGTGCGCTTCCCGAAGACACCTATCTCGCCAGCCTTCGAGAGCAGTCCGGCGGTAGTCAATCTTTCTCTGTTCTGGGAGCTGGACTTTTGGGGGAAGTATCGCCGGGCGACCCAGGCGGCGCGGGCCACTCTGCTGGCCACGGAGTGGGGCCGGCGGGCGGTGATCACTTCCCTGGTCAGCAACGTCGCCACCGCCTATTTCCAGTTGCTCGAACTGGATATGGAAATGGAAATCTCCCACCGCACCTTGGACGCGCGCCAGGAATCCTTGCACCTGGTTGAGATACGGGCGAAAGGCGGCACAACCTCGGACCTCGACGTGCGCCAGTCCGAATTCTTGCTACACACCGCGGCGGCATCGATTCCCGATCTTGAGCGCCGCACTGAGCAGCAGGAGAATTTCATCAGCATTCTGCTCGGCCAGAACCCGGCTCCGGTGCTGCGTGGTAAGCCACTGGTCGCCACCGTAATCTCGCCCACCGTTCCGCCCGGGCTGCCATCCTCTTTGCTAGAGAGGAGGCCGGACATTCAGGCGGCGGAGCAACAATTGGTTGCCGCCAATGCGCGGATCGGTGTGGCGAAGGCTGCCTATTATCCGCAAATTACCCTGACCGCCGTCGGTGGCTACCAGAGCCCGGCGTTGACCGACCTGTTCACCGGACCGGCGGGATTGTGGAGTTTTGTCGGCCAACTCACGCAGCCGATCTTCGAGGGCGGCAGGATTCGCTCCGGGGTCCGCTTGAGTGAGGCACAACAGCAAGAGGCGGTTCTCGTCTACCAGCAGGCGATTCAGGAGTCTTTTCGCGAGGTGTCCGATTCGCTCGTGGCCTACCGCAAGAATCAGGAGTTTCGCGAGCAGCAAGGGTTGGTGACAGACGCGGCCGTCGATGCAACTCGCTTGGCAAACATCCGCTATAGGGGAGGCGTCGCCAGCTACCTGGAAGTTCTCGAGTCCGACGATCGGTCCTTCTCCGCGGAGCTGAACTTGGCGCAAGCGCAACTGAACGAGCGCTTGGCATTGGTCCAACTCTACAATGCTCTCGGTGGCGGCTGGCAAGAGTGAGCGCGGCGGTCGGACATTCGACTGCCTCGACCAGGCTGACGATCGGGGCCTCTCGCTGGCGCGCATAGCAGAGAAGTGATCCAGAGCATTCAGGGTTCATGGGGCCGGATGCCATGGGGAAGAGGATTATCACAATTCGTGGTGCCAGAATCGTCCTGCTCCTGGCGGTGTTTTGCGTAAGCGCAGCGGCACAAAGTGAGCCGGAGGCCGCAACCACCGAAGCTCAGCCCTCTGAAAGTACCGAACAGTTTCCCGCAGAAGAGCGACCCGCACCGGGCCAAGTCCTGATCGAAGGCCGCGGTCCTATCTTGACAGTCTACGAAACCGTCGGAGGCCATACCCCCCAAGAGCGCGCCAGTGCCATCGAACAGCGCATCATTGCCGTCGCGCAAGACGGTGGAGCTCCGGTTGCGACTTTGGAGAATCATGAGGGGTGGACCGAGATTCTCATGGGCGGCCGGGTGATCATGGCCGTCACCGACACCGACGCAAGAATGGCGGGTGTACCGAGAGAGCAACTCGTAGCCCAGTATGCGAAAACCATTGAGGAGGTCATCCCCGCCTATCGCGAAGAGCATAGCTGGCGAATGCTATTGCGCGGCGTGTTGAAAACCCTCCTGGTCAGCTTGCTGCTGGTAGGTATCCTGTGGCTCCTCCGCCGGTTACGGTTCGCGCTCAGAGATCAAATCGAAAAACAGATTCGCGCGAATGCGCAGGTCGAACCAAAGTCTGCATGGCACATTATCGCTTCTTACACAGGTTCAATCGCGCTCGGCCTGGGTGCGATTGTGCGTTGGGTGGTCATTCTTGGACTGTTCGAAACCTACTTAACCGTTGTCCTGAGCTACTTTTCTTCTACCCGGGAGCTATCGCTCGGGGTGACACACTGGGTGCTTGCGCAATTGGGATCCTTGACCCGGTCAGCGGTGAATTACTTGCCCGACCTGCTGGTAGTCTGCGTGATTGCTTTGCTCACCTACTATGCGTTTCGGCTGCTGCGTTTGATTTTTGGTGAGATAAGCACGGGGAACTTGAAGATCCGTGGTTTCTACCCCGACTGGGCGGAGCCAACCGAAAAGCTACTACGTATCTTAGTGCTGATTCTCGCTCTCACGGTTGCGTTTCCCTATTTACCCGGAGCCCAAAGTCCGGCGTTCCGCGGAGTTTCCATATTTTTTGGCGTGTTGCTGTCCTTAGGTTCATCGTCGGCGGTGGCGAATGCCATCGCTGGCGTCATCCTTACTTATATGCGTTCCTTTCTAATCGGGGACTGGGTCCAGATCGGCAACACAACCGGAGAAGTAATCGAAAAGAACCTCTTGGTTACTCGGGTTCTTACGCCGAAGGCCGAGATTATCACTATACCGAATGCGACCGTCATGAGCGGTGCGGTGACAAACTACAGCATTGAGGCCAAGAAATCGGGAGTTATCTTTCATACTACCGTTTCGATCGGGTACAACGCTCCCTGGCGAACCGTGCATCAACTGCTGACCGGCGCAGCGCTGGCCACCAAGCATGTGCTCGAAAATCCAGCACCCTTCGTCCTGCAGAAGGGATTAGATGATTTTTACGTCAGCTACGAGCTGAATGCCTATACCAGTGCTCCCAGAGAAATGCTGAACATCTATTCGGACTTACACCAAAATATCCAGGATAAGTTCAACCAGGCGGGAGTGGAGATTTGTTCTCCGCACTTCGCTTCGCTGCGAGATGGAAATGCGATTGCGATTCCGCAACAATACATCGGTCCGGATTACAAGACGCCTGGCTTCCGGATGGCGGCTGGGGACGGTGACCCGAAGAATGGCTCGCCGTCGAATCGGGTTGAGAAAGTTCGAGAGATAGGCTGATCCCGTCCTTCCCGTGAGGGTGAATTCTGGCCAGCATCGCGGCGAATGCCAGAACATACCTGTTTCTTTTGACAGTATCTAGGGCTGCACCTCATCAACTAGCCTAGGTCGGTTGCGGAGAGTGGGAATCTGGTTTTGTCTGCGTTGTTAGTGTGTTCGTCGCGATGTTTCAAGTTAAGGTTGTAAGCGCGATAGCGCCCGGTTTTTCGCGAGAAGGTCGGAAGAACGAAATGGTTCAGCCTTCCGCACCTGAGTTGAGCCGATATAGAAGGAAGTAAGGGAGCGACGGTCGATGGCGAAGAAACATAACCATAACGGCAAAAAGCACAACCAGAATGGAAAAGACAAGCTCAGTCGCAAGCAGTACGAAAAGGAACTGGTGCGGCTGCAGTCGGAACTTTGCAGACTGCAGGATTGGGTGAAGTATAAGGGCCTGAGAGCGATTGTCATCTTTGAAGGCCGGGATGCCGCCGGCAAAGGGGGTACGATTCGCGCCATTAGCGAGCGCGTCAGTCCCCGGGTCTTTCGAGTCGTGGCACTTCCCGCCCCTTCCGACCGTGAAAAATCACAGATGTACTTGCAGCGCTACATGCAGCATTTCCCCGCTGCCGGCGAGATCGTGATTTTCGACCGCAGTTATTACAACCGCGCGGGCGTGGAATATGTAATGGGCTTCTGCAACAAGGAACAGCACCGGCGTTTCCTCGAGCTCTGCCCGATGATGGAGAAATACATCGTGGAAGCTGGCATTATCCTCGTCAAGTACTGGCTGGAGGTGGGAAAACAGGAGCAGGAGCGGCGGTTTGAGGCGCGTATTAAAGACCCCCTGCGACAATGGAAGCTCAGCCCGATGGACCTGGAGTCCTTTCGCCGCTGGTACGACTATTCCAAGGCCCGGGACATGATGCTGAAGGCGACCGACAGCAAACATGCTCCCTGGACGATTGTCCGCTCCGACAGCAAAAGGAAGGCTCGGCTCAACTGCATTTCCGATCTTCTCAGTCGAATTCCTTACAAGAAGGCACCTCAGCCAAAGGTGAAATTGCCGCCGCGATCGAACAAAGGAAGTTATGACGATCAGGTCACACTGAAAGGCAGACGCTTCGTCACCGAGAGGTACTGATACCGCGCGCGGTCAAAGCCACGCGATAGGCGCAATCTCGACAGGAGATTGAAGATGGAAACCGTGGTCGGTCAGAAGGAGCAGTTCCCCCCGGCCGCACACGGGCTGCAAGAGACGGCCAAGACTTTCAAGCGCCCGCTCGAACCGGTGCAGAGAATCTCGGAGATCTGGTTCGGGCTGGTGATGGTCCTCTCCTTTACCTGCTCTATCGGCGTCGCCCAGGCCGGGTCGGAAGAAGTCGGCACCATGCTCCGAGCCGCGGTTGGCTGCAATCTGGCTTGGGGAATTATCGATGCCTTCCTCTACCTGCTTGCTTGTTTCGTGGAACGAGGGCGCTCGATCACCGCGTTGCGAGCGGTGCAACAAACTTCCGATGCCGATCGAGGACATCGCATCATTGCCGACGCGATGCCGCCGCTGCTGGCCTCCGTCTTGTCGCCGGTCGAATTCGAGAGGATGCGACTCAACCTGAAGCAGCTGCCGGAACCACCGCCCCACCACCCGTGGCTCACAAAGAACGATTGGTTAGGCGCGGTTGCCGTGTTGCTGGCGGTCTTCCTATCCACCTTCCCGGTGGCCATCCCGTTTCTAATCGTTGGCAACGCCGGACTGGCCCTGCGCATTTCCAACGCAGTGGCGGTGGTGATGTTGTTTCTGACAGGCTACGCCTTTGGCCGCTATGCCGGTTATCGTCCCTGGAGAATGGGCCTCGGGATGGCGGTGGCGGGCAGCGTACTGGTTGCCATCACGATTGCCCTCGGGGGCTGAGAAATTACGTCGTACTTCGGAATGCTCGCGCTGCTCGTTCTTCTCCTCGGGCACGGCTTGGCTCAGACCACGAACGGTTCAACGTCCGACTCAGACGAGGCGACCGCGAAGCAATGGTCGTTCTCGTTATCTACGTTCGGGTATCTGGTGCCCCAGGATCAGTCGTACGGCTCTCCCATCTTTACCGCGGATCACCGATGGCTTCACCTGGAAGCACGTTACAACTATGAAGATCAGGAAACCGGGTCCTTGTGGGCCGGCTATAACCTGAGCGTAGGTGATCGGCTGGTATTCGAAGCAACGCCCATGCTGGGCGCGGTGTTCGGTAACACCACAGGGATCGCTCCCGGCTGTGAGCTCGCCTTAAGCTACAAGAAGATAGAACTTTCCACCGAGTCGGAATATGTCTATGATCCTTCCGACAGCAAGAGCAGCTTTTTCTATAGTTGGAACGAGCTGGTGTATTCACCCACAGACTGGTTCCACGCTGGTCTGGTCGCACAAAGGACAAGGGCATACCACACTCCGCTTGATGTTCAGCGAGGCTTCTCCGTGGGGTTTGCTCACAAGAACTTGGACTTCACTACCTACGTATTCAATGCAGGATGGACCGATCCCACCGTGGTTCTTGCCCTTGGCTTCACGTTTTGACCGGGCCCGAGCTTGCTTGGTAAGCGACACCTACCTCTAATCGGTCGGTGCTTGCCGACGTCCTTGTCAGCGCAAGCCACTCACCAGTTCCCTATGCGTAGCACGATCCCGGTACGCAATTGCACACCGTTGGAGGTGTTGATGGAATGGACCTCCGGCAACCAACTGTGCGAATAGTTCAGGTCAAGCACGCGCCAGGCAAACGCTCGACCAAAGGAAGCGTCGAGGCCGCCGCCCAACGTCAGGTTGAATCCAAGCGCCTGGTACTCCTCTTCGTAGGCGCTGCGCTTGGGATAATGAGGAAGCGGGCCGTTACCGTTGTCCCATGCATCTATCAAACTGCGGCGTAGCTCCGGATTCTGCACCTCGTAGGTTAGTCGCCTTCCGCCGAAGAGCACCTGGGCGAAAGGGGAGAAACGGTGGGTGGCACGCGGCGTCCAGCGCGGACCCGCAGAGAACAACACCGAATCGGAACTCTCATTCTTGGGGGTGTTGATCACCATGCACCCGTTCACTTCGCTGACGACTTGCCAGGCGTCTGCGATGCGTGCTGCCCCCTGGCCACCACCACCCAGGCAGTTGTGCCCATTCAGGAAATTCTCGTAAATAGCGTAGGCTTGAAGCTCGATAGGGGCTTCCTTCGGATGATGAGCTTCCACGGTCTGATTCATCAACGCCCTTTCTTCGGCAGTATGAGGACCGAAGGGAGCACGGATCACACCCTGCTTGTACTCCGATACGAGCTCTTTGCGCAGGGTGTGGTTCTCGCCGAAGAGCCCTGGCCTGTTTTCCCGGCGCCAGCCGGTGTGGAGGGACATTAGGGTAGCAAAACTGCGCGCCGGATTACACAAACTTCGAGCCGCCAGGATAAGGAATGGATTGGCTGTGTGATTCTCGAGCGGGATGACGACATAGCGGTCGAGCAAGTCCTCGCCCATCATCTCCATCACACCCAGCGTGGGCGTTTGCACGATGTCTATGAAGCCAGGCGAACTGTGCAACTGCACATTGCCGAGTGAGGCTTCACTGGCCGGGCCGAGGGTCCATTGTGTGCTGGCCATGGCCGCGAAAGCCATAGCGCGCAAGCGGCTTATCCAATAGATACGGCCGTCGCCCCACTCCACCTTGCGATAAAGCGGATCGTTCTGCTGCTCGATGAAGCCGTAGAT
>DATJVZ010000380.1:0-4678 GCA_035501575.1 Terriglobales bacterium
CCGTTCGGTGAGGTTGAAAAACTTGTGAAGGGCTATGTCCGCCCCCTTTTCCCCAGGACCTTCCAGAATGTTCTTCCCGGCATCGCCGAAACACCCAGAAGGACACACGGGAACCGGGAAATCGTTGACGTTGAACCACAAATTAGGGCCAGGATGCGGAAGACTGCCATTGCCAATCTTATTGGTTCGCGTTAGTCCCATAGAGCCAGTATTGCTGGGGTCGTAGCCCATCGCCGGAGAGAAAGGAAAGCCGTCGCGGAAGGTGATAATGCCGCCGACGTGCCACCCGCCCAAAATCGTGTTCATGGCCCCCCCTTGATTTAGGAACCTTTGGCCCTTCCCGACTGGCAAGGCGTAATCAACGCTGGTGACCCAACGCTGGCGGTTATCAAAGTCCGAGAGCCCCTTTTCTGCCGGCAGGTTGTAGCTGTTCTGAGGCCAGGGGGCATTGCAGCAAATCTCCGGCTGATCGTTGATGGCTTTGCCGAAAGTATAGGCGCTCAAGAAATAAAGACCATTCGAGGTCTGTTTCTCCGCTTTGATTTGAAATGCCTCGTAAGTAGAGTTTCCCCGATTCTCAATCGAAGTGAACCCTGAATATTGTGGATAGGGTCGGAGGGCTTGAATAAACGTAGATTGTGGGGTGGGAATCTGGTTCCGGTCCACGAGCGACTGAAGGTGAGTACCCTTGGTGCCTACATAGGCTGGAGAAATCAGGATTTTCCCCGGCAGTTGATACTCGATGTTAAGGTTCCACTCGTCATAAACCGCCGTGTGAAGACGGTAATCTTGGCTGGTAACACCGGACTGCGCCTGGCTTGGGTTCAGGGGAGGGAATCCGTTTGTCAACGTAACTGCCGATGGCACATCGCCAGCGCTGTTGAAGCTGGGTTCGAAAAAGAATGGCAGATTGTAAGCTAGTTGCAGCGGATCGCCGGTGCGGATTTCCCCAAAGACAAAGAAGCGCCCGTATCCGGCCCGCACAACCATCGGGATGGATTTGAAGGGACTGTAGGAAAATCCAACACGTGGTGCAAAATCGTCCTTGTCAGTCACCGACAGGTACTTCGGATAGCCCGGCGTGCCGGCGGGGATGATTTGTCCGGTTGTGTAATTGAAATTGCTATAGTCGTTACCTGCCACATAAAAGGGTGTGGCGTAGTCGTAACGCAACCCGAGAATTAGCGTCAGGTTCGGCAATACCTTGTACGTGTCCTCTCCAAATACTCCGTACGTATGCTGACGATTGCCGAAGTAGGTGACAGTCGAAATCCTGGCAGAGACGGGAAAGCCCTCGAGCATGTCGGCCAAGGCGTTGCCGCTGCCCGCTTGATCACCTGGGTCTACGGCTGTGAATTGTCCGCTGAATTCCAAGTTGCCGCGCGGCTGGCCAATTTGCAGCAGGTTGAACTGATCCCACCGGAACTGGGGCCCTGCTTTAAGGAAGTGCTTGCCGTGCACATAACTGATGGTGTCATCAAACTGGATGTCCTGGGTGGTCGACTTGGTCGGCGTATAAAGCGGCTCGCCGAGCCCCGCGTACCCGTCGGGTGCGAGCCACGTTAGTCCATTGATCGATGGATCGTTGGGGACGCCAGGAATCTGCAAACCCGGCGGTGGATACTGCTGCCCATAGGAGGGCAAGTTCGAAATGTAATGGACGTAGTTGTAGCCGACGCGGACGGAGTTCACCAGGTACGGGCTGAAAGTCTGGGTGCTGCCGAGCACCGCGCCGCGGCTCTGGAGCGGTCGATTGCCGGTGTTGTAACTTCCTCCGTCCGCGATGCCGGAGAACGGCGGAGCTTGAAAGCGCTCATCCTGGCTAAGGGAAAAGCGTTGAAAGAGCTGAATTTTGGATGTGAGGTTTTCATCGGTCCGTACATCCATCTGGTCGACCTGCTCCGTGCCCGGGGCATTCACCGTGTAGTTATTGGCGAACGCTCCGGCAATGTTGGGCAGGGGATAGAGGGCTGCGTAGTTCAAGCCCACCTTAGTTAGGCCTTGTGTAATGATGTTGGCTTGCCCGGGGATGGGTTTTCCGGTAAGGGGATCAAATCCGAAGCCGTTTCGCACCTTGATCCCGCCAACTGTGACATAAGTTGGATTGTAAATCTCGTTTGTGTAGACGGGCCGGCCGAGTGCATCCACCCCGGATTGCGGACCGAGAATATCGCTGAAATCCCCGGTGCGCTCAGCTGCGGTTGGGACGGTGACGATGTCAGTCTGCGCCTGGTGGATCCGCGTGCCCTCGTAGTCGAGGAAGAAGAACGCTTTCTCTTTGAGGATCGGTCCGCCGAACGTTCCTCCGAACTGGTTCTGCTTGTAGGGCGCTTTGGGCTGGTCCGGCGATTCAAAAAAGCCGCGGGCATCCACGGCTTCGTTGCGCAGGTACTCCCAGGCGCTTCCGTGGTAAGCGTTGGTCCCCGACTTGGTGGTAGCGTTGATGACGGCGCCGCCGCTTCGGCCAAATTCCGCCGAGTAGTTCGACGTCTGAATCTTGAACTCGGCGAGGGCGTCTACGCTGCTCAATATGGACACGTCAGCATTGTCGTTGGAGTTGTTGTCGACCCCGTCCAGAATGAAGTTGTTCTGGTCCCCACGGGTTCCATTGACTGCGAAATTTCCGCCAGCGTTGCCGTTCGTCGGCGTGCTGCCGCCGTTCACCGGCCCCTCGGTGATCTTGGCCACCCCCGAGGTGAGTGTGGCGAGGTCGGTGTAGCGCCGTCCGTTCAAGGGCAACTGCTCCACGACTGTGCTGGTGACAACGTCGCCCAAGGACGCGTTCTCGGTTTCGAGCAGCGGAGCGGCTCCGCTCACTTCCGTCGTTTGCGTAACCGAGCCGACCTGAAGCGAGAAATCGAGGCGAACTGTCTGCTGCACATCGAGCACGATGTTCGGTCGCACTTCCTTGCGGAACCCGCTGGCCTCAACGGAAACTGAGTACCTGCCGATCTTAAGTGGGGTAATCACGAAATTGCCGGAAGTTTCGGTCTTTACGACCGTACTAGCGCCGGTGTCCAGGTTGGTTGCGGTCACGGTGACGCCGGAGAGAACGGCCCCGCTCGGATCCCGGACGGTTCCAACCAGGTTGCCGGTGTCGACTTGCGCTAACCCGCACACTGCCGCACTGATCAAAGAGACGACGACTAGGATAGTCTTCCTCATGGGTGATTCTCCTTCGTCGGAAGAGAGGTGTTTTCGGTGGAAGTCGCGGTTGCAACTCTACTGCATCCGGTCTTAAGGCTGGCAGTTGGCTCAGACATCTCTCGATGCGAAATCCGATTCGCCCCGCTCGGCGCTGGAGCGCCTAGCATCCTGCTGGTTCTGGCCTCCCGGAGCGCCAGACTTGCGAACCAAATGCGGACGCTTGCGATAGATTACCTTTTATATCGTTTTGTTTTGTTTGTCCAGCAAGAATTCAACCGGTTCGAAGCCTAGCCCGCAAGTCCGCCGCATGCCAGAGGAGGAGATCGACCAGTGCGACTATCGCACCGCCCATGAACCTTTCCCGGTTCCCGAACTATTTGACGGCGGTCTCGATCAGCCGGAGCCGGCCAAATTTCTCCGGGACGTGAAACGTGTTGCTCATCGTGGGTTGCCAAACCACTGCGACCCGATTCGGGGGCGGGCCTTGGCTGCGAAACATATTGATGCGAAACCCTTCGCCAACTGCCGGAGGCTGGCTTTGTAGGGCGGAGAAGGGTATGCGCATGGCTCCATACCAAGTCTTCGAGGCCGAGTCGATGCGCGCGGCTACAACAAAACCGGAGTTCCAGGTCCAGCCCTCTTCGTGATGCGGCTTCGACAAATCGATATCAAGATCGATCCATTCTCCTTGAGGAGAGATTTCGAACTCTCGGTATCTCCGGATGTTCTGGAAGTCGGAGCCGAGGAACACCTCGGCGACGTCCCACTCCCAGAGCCGGTTGGTTTCCGTGGCAGTAGCGGGCGAGGGCTTGAGATGCAGTTTTTCGTAAGGACAAATAAACAGGAAGTACAGGTTCTTTTCTGTCCATCGCGAGCGAATCTCCGTGCGGTAGCGCGGTAGGGTTTGCCCATAGGGAGTCTTGTCTGCGAAGACAGGGGGAGCGACCTGCCAAAATGAGATGGCCGGATCCGTGCTGGGCGCTACGTCCTGCGGAGCTTGGGCGCTTTCGATCACACCCTCATCGGCGGCAGGCGCCAACCGGGTTACGACGAAAATCAGCGCCACAATCAGTGTCCAACGCGACATAAGATTACCCGCTAAGTGATTCATTATACGGGCACTTTCAGTTGACGAGCCGCATTCTCGAAATAGACTTTACGAAGCACTGGCTCTGGCAGATTAATACCATAGATACGCCATCGCCCTTGGGGAGGGATTTTCGCCGGAGCGTAGTCGAAGTACTCGTCGTCAGTCTCTAGGAATCGATAGTAGATCTCGTACAACTGGTCGTTGAACACTTGTTGAGGAAACGCATCACCGTGGGGAGTGGCATCGGTACCAAACAAGATACGATCCTGGTATTTTTCAACGAACCTTCGCGCAGTGCGTGGCTGCCGTCCGAGCTCTCCGATACGGGCTGCGATATCCACCGACATGTTGGGAAACCGGTCAAGGTTTTCCGATACGTTGGCCAGGTTTTCGGCGAAGTTACCCACATGCAGCACCACAAATTGAGTCTTGGGGTGTCTG
>DATJVZ010000381.1:0-10944 GCA_035501575.1 Terriglobales bacterium
CCCTGATCGAGCGGAATCCGGGTGTGCGGTGTCATCGCTCCTTGAAAGCAACCGAGAACCAGCATCGGCGGCTGCGGAGGCGGGCCATGCTCCAACATGTAAAAGCCGACCCAGTTATATTTCAGCATGCCTTCATGCAAAGCTTTAACCATGCCCGCCATTAATTCCTGGGCGGACTGAGTCTTGGACGCTACCTTTGCCAACTCCGTCTTGAGCTGGTCGATTTTTGCTGGCATATCTAAGGATTCTAAACGACCCCTTGCGCGGCTAAACTCGCCATTGATCTTAGACCGGGAGGTTGTGGAAAGTCCTGAGGATGAATGGCAGCCGCCAAGGCTCGCAAGCCATGCACCAAAGTTGGGGCAGGAGTATTCAGAAATTCGTCGCGAATCGAATACACCCGGCCCTGCCGCGCAGCTTTCATCGCGGACCATTGCCGCACACGAATCAACTTTTCCAGGGGAACCCGGTCTCCGGCCCCACACCAGGCGGTAACCAACACCTCAGGATCTTCCGCGAGAACCGCCTCGGGTGTGGTTTCGCTTCCCGGCGTCCCCACGAATTCGCCGCCCGCAGCCTCGACCAGCTCTGCCACCCAGGGCTGCGATACGATCAGCGGCCGGCCCCACTCTTCGCAAAAGACACGCGGACGCGATTTACCCCGGGTGCTGTGCCGCATGGTTTCAATTTCGCTTTGCATCTCCCGAATCCCCTGCGCACCCCGATCTAACGCACCGACCACCCCAGCAATGGTGGCCATGTCGGTGTAGATATCCGCCAAGGTCCTTGGCGCCAGCCCGAGGAAGCGGGTGCCGCATTTCAGGATTTCTACCACGGCCTTTTCTTGATAGGGGACCGCGGCAATCACGAGGTCGGGCCGCACGGCCATGATCTGATCTTGGTTCGCAGTCCAGGAATCGGGTACGGTCACCAGGTTCCTTCGGGCGACCTCGGGACAAAGATCGGCGCAGTATTTAGTGCAGGCGACCAGGCGATCAAGCTGCCCCAACGCGGCCAGCATGACCGTGGCACTGGGCTGGAGAGATACGATTCGCTTGGGACCATAGTCGCCAGACATGGTTCCTCAATATTACAATGGCGCGGGCACGGTTATAGCCGGGAGTTAGAATTGAGTGATATGTACTCGGCGCGACTGCTCGATTATTTTGAACATCCTCGCAACGCTGGCGAAGTTCCCAATCCGGATGCGGCCGTCGAAGTCGAAAATCCTGCGTGCGGCGATATTCTGCGACTCACGATCAAGATTGAAAGCGGGCGCATCGCCGAGATCCGCTTTCGTGCAAAGGGGTGCGTTCCTGCTATGGCCTGCGGTTCGGCTCTGACCGAACTGGTGAAGGGAAGAACCCTCGCGGAGGCGCGCGAGTTGCGCCGACAAGAACTTGTCAGGGCCGTCGAAAGCTTGCCGGAAGCATCTTCGCATGCTCCTCAGCTGGCCCTCGATGCCCTCCGAGCCCTTCTCAAGGCGATCAAGACTTAATCTTGCGGGATTCCTTCTTGCCGGTTCCGGTTGCCGCGCGGGTGTTTTTCGGAGAACGGTTCGGTGCGCGATTCGTTGTCTTGTTGCCCGGTCTTCTCGTTGACAGCATGAGTGCGTGCTGTTAGAAATGAACGTTCCTCCCAAGCGGTTGCTGGGCCGGAGGTTTGTGACCCCAGGGCATGTCTGAGGAAACCAAGTCGCCCCCGCCAGGCTCCGCCGGCGAGCCAAAACCAGCCGGACAGCCATGGCTCTCGCCGCTCGTGACCAAACTGAAGACACGATATGGTTCTGGGGTTCTTGAGGCCAGTACCTCTCTTGGTCAAAACTGTCTGGTGCTCGATTCCTCGATCGCGTACGAGATCCTAAACATTCTGTCGGAGGAGGAAGAATTCGACTATTGCGTCGACATCACCGCGGTCCACTACCCGAAGCGCGAGAAGCCGTTTGACCTGGTGTGGATTCTCTATTCGTTTCCTCGCAATCAGCGCCTGCGGGTAAAGACCATGCTTGCCGAGCAGGAATCGTTTCCCAGTTCGATTCCAATCTGGTCCGGGACGAATTGGCTGGAACGCGAAGTTTATGACATGTTTGGGATTCGCTTCGACGGCCACCCCGATTTGAGGCGTATTCTTTTGCCCGAGGATTGGAAGGGGCATCCGCTTCGCAAAGATTACGGAATCATTGAACAAGACCAGGAATGGGTGCAGACGAACTTGGGAATCGAGAGCGGCCAATAATCATGCCTGATTCGACCCCGCATCCGTCGCCCCTTGAGCTGGGCTCGCCCGACAAGACTTTTCTTGACTCTAATGAGCTGATCCTCAACATGGGTCCGCAACATCCCGCGACTCACGGGGTGCTGCGCGTGATCCTGAAGCTGGATGGTGAGAAGGTTCTCGGGGTCGAATGCGTGATCGGATATTTGCACCGCGGGGTGGAGAAGATCGGCGAAAACCGTACCTACGCCATGTTCAATCCCTACGTGGATCGCATGGACTATGTAGCTGCAGTTTCAAACGGCCTGGGCTATTGCGAAACCGTCGAGAAGCTGCTGCAGATCGAGGCCCCGCCACGCGCCAACTATATCCGCGTGATTCTTACCGAGCTCAACCGGCTGGCCAGTCACATGCTATGGTTGGGCACCCACGCACTCGATATCGGCGCGATGACGCCCCTGTTCTATACCTTTCGCGACCGGGAAGAGATACTCAAGATCTTCGAAAAGTATTGCGGAGCTCGACTGACTACCCACGCTTTTCGCATCGGGGGTTGCCTGTACGAGACCTATGACGGTTTTGAGCGCGACGTCAAGAAGTTTATCGATTTCGTTCCCCCCAAGATTGACGAATACGAGGAGCTGCTCACCAGCAACCGAATCTGGGTAGAGCGCACCAAGAACGTCGGCAACATCTCGGCTGCCGATTGCAAGGCCTTGGGAGTCACCGGCCCGGTCCTCCGCGCCAGCGGAGTGAAATGGGACATCCGCAAAGCCCTCCCCTATGCCGCTTACCCGGACTTCGATTTCGAGATTCCGGTGGGAGCGAACGGCGACACCTATGACCGATACCTCGTGCGCATGCAAGAGATGCGCCAGTCGTTGCGTATCATCCGCCAAGCGGTCGAGGGACTTCCCGAAGGCCCGATCATGGCCAAGGTTCCCAAAGTCATGAAGCCGCCTGCGGGCGAGGTATACCATTCCATCGAGGCACCCAAGGGCGAGCTGGGTTATTTCATCGTCAGCGACGGCTCCACCCAACCCTATCGCGTGCGGGTACGGCCCCCGTCGTTCGTGAATTTGCAGGCGCTCGATCTCATGGTCCGCGGTCAATTGGTCGCCGATGTCATCGCCGTCATTGGGACCTTGGATATTGTTCTGGGCGAGGTGGATCGCTGATGCTGGATTATGTGACCTCCTATCTCAGCAGCAACACCACGCCCGGCCAGGCGGGCAACCTGGTGTGGGCCCTGATCTATATCCTGATTGTGTTTGGCGGGGTTTCGGTCGCAGTGATGGCCATGAACTGGTTGGAGCGCAAGGCTCTCGCGCATTTCCAGATTCGGCTCGGTCCCATGCGCGTGGGTCCCCACGGGCTGCTGCAGCCGATTGCCGACGCCATCAAATTGCTCACCAAAGAAGACATCATTCCCGAGCGTGCCGACCGCTTGGTCTTCTGGATCGCTCCCCTGATCATCTTATGCGCTTCGTTCGCCGTCTATGTGGTGATCCCATTCGGACCGACGCACGCCATTACCGACTTGAATATCGGCATCCTGTTCATGCTAGGGGTTTCTTCGCTCAGCGTGCTGGGCGTGGTCATGGCGGGCTGGGCTTCGAATTCGCACTACCCGCTGATCGGGTCGCTGCGTTCGAGCGCCCAGATGATCTCCTACGAAGTTGCCATGGGCCTGGCGGTGGTCTCTGCCATTCTGATGACCAGCCTCAACCCAAGCGGCACCGGTACGCTCAGCATGATCGGCATTGTCGAAGCCCAACAGCAGCAGCAGATCTGGTACCTGTTCAAGTTCTTCCCGCTGGGATTTATTGCCTTCGCCATCTTTGCCATTGCCATGGTGGCTGAGACCAACCGCGCGCCTTTCGATTTGCCGGAGGCTGAGTCCGAGTTGACCGCCGGTTTTCATACCGAATACAGCGGCTTGCGTTGGTCGCTGTTCATGCTGGGCGAATACGCCGCCATGATCGCCGTTTCCTCGATCGCCGTGACCCTGTGGCTGGGAGGATGGCTTCGTCCTTTCCCCAATGCGCTGACCGGCACAACTTGGGATCTGGCGTTTTCCCTGTTTCCGGGTTTCCTCTTCCTGAGCTTGGCCGCCGTGGCCTGGGTGGGCGTGATCCGCATGCCGAAGCATCCCTACTTTCGCATCCAGACCCTGGGCTTGGCCGGATTCGGTTTAGGGCTGGGCCTGATTGGGCTCGTGCTTTTTGTTCCCCCCGTGCGCGATCGGATTCAGGACATATTTTGGTTTACGGCGAAGGTTGCCTTCTTTATGTATATGTACATCTGGTACCGGGCGACGTTTCCGCGCTACCGGTTTGACCAACTGATGCGAGTGGGATGGAAGGTTCTGCTGCCAATCTCGCTCGCCGTGCTCATTGGAACCGCGGTGGCAGGGATGGTACTCTGATATGACTCCGGTTGCGACGCCGTTCTTCTTCTACTTCTTGGCAGCGTTGACGCTCCTGAGCGCCATCCTGGTCATTACTCGCAAGAATGCGGTGCATTCCGCTCTGGCATTGATTTTGGGGCTGTTGGCGCAGGCCGGCCTGTATCTCATGCTGTACGCTCCCTTCGTGGCTGGCGTGCAGATCATTCTTTATGCCGGTGGGATTATGGTGCTGTTCCTTTTCGTGATCATGCTGGTCAACCTGGAGCGCTCCCAAAAGGAAGAGCAGTTTAACCGGCAAAAGGTTGCGGGAACTTTGGCGGCGATCGCTCTCGGAGGTTTGTTTGTCGCTGTATTCATCAGAGGCAAGGCTCTGTTTCCCGCATCGTCCAACCAAATTGCTGAAGGTAGCAATACCCAGCAAGTGGGCGAGTTGTTGTACGGCCAATACATGTTTGCCTTTGAGATCGCCTCGCTGTTGCTTCTGGTCGCCATCATCGGCGCCGTCGTGATGGCGAAAAAAAGAATTTAGCCGAAGCGCGTGTCGCTTTGGGGTAGGAACCGATATGGTGCCGATCACCACACTTCACTATCTGGTGGTAGCCGCAGCGCTGTTTATGCTGGGAGTGATCGGCGTCCTCACCCGCCGCAACGTGGTCATCGTGCTGATGTCGATTGAACTGATTCTGAATGCGGTGAACCTTAACTTGGTCGCGTTCTCGCGCCTGTGGGGACTGCACGGTCAGATCTTTGCCATCTTCGTGATTACCGACGCTGCCGCCGAAGCCGCCGTCGGCCTGGGAATCCTGATCGCCTTTTTCCGCAATAAGGAGACGGTGAATATAGACGAAGTGGATCTATTGAAGTGGTAATCCGGAGTCATGGGGCCGTCCTAGAAGCCAAAGATTGATGACCAGCGAAATGTTCTTCTTATCCCACATCTGGCTGATTCCGCTGCTGCCGGCCGCGGGCGCGGCCCTCATGTTCTTCTTCGGCCGGCGTTTCGAGAAGACGGCCGTCAATGCCATCTGTGTCGGGGCGGTGGTCGCCGCGTTTGTGCTCGCTTGCGGCTCGGTTTGGCAATACACCGACTATGCACAGGACAATCGAGCCCTGTCGTATCAGACCATCCTCTATACCTGGCTCGGCAGCGATACCGCTCCAGAGGGCGATGTTGCCCACGACTCGGGCACGCTCAGCATCCGAACCCACGACGGCACTTCCGTGCCGTTGCGCGCCGACGCCGGATTCTTGCTCGATCCCCTCTCCAGCATCTGGCTGCTCTTCGTGACCGGCGTCGGCATGCTAATCCACTTCTACTCGATTGGTTACATGGCCCACGAGGGGGGGTATTACCGCTTCTTCGGATACCTCAATTTGTTCATGTTCTCCATGCTCACGTTGATTCTGGCCAACAATTATGTGTTGATGTTTGTGGGCTGGGAAGGCGTGGGTCTGTGCTCCTATCTCCTGATCGGTTTCTATTTCCAGCGCAAGTCCGCCAGCGATGCCGCCGCCAAAGCGTTCATCGTGAACCGCATCGGCGATGCCGCGTTCCTGCTCGGCATGTTTACCCTTGTCTGGTACTTCGGCTCCTGGCGCTATGTCGATATCAATCGTCTCGCCCACAGCGGGCGTTTCTCGATCGGGGATCCGGTCATCACGCTGGCGACCATGCTCTTATTCGTCGGGGCTTGCGGCAAGTCTGCCCAGATTCCGCTCTATGTCTGGCTGCCCGACGCCATGGAAGGCCCCACCCCGGTGTCGGCGCTGATCCACGCCGCCACCATGGTGACTGCGGGCGTGTACATGGTGGCGCGATCGAATGCGCTGTTCGTGCTGGCGCCGACTTCCATGAAGACGGTCGCGATCGTCGGCGGATTAACCGCCATCTTTGCCGCTTCGATCGGCCTGGTGCAAAACGACATTAAACGCGTGCTCGCCTATTCCACGGTCTCCCAGCTCGGCTACATGTTCCTGGCGCTCGGCGTCGGGGCCTTCGCCGCCGGCGTTTTTCACGTCTTCACCCACGCCTTCTTCAAAGCCCTGCTGTTTCTCGGTGCCGGGTCGGTCATTCATGCCTTGAGCGGGGAACAGGACATGCGCAACATGGGCGATCTTCATCGCCGCATTCCGATTACCCATGGAACGATGTTCATTGCAACCTTGGCCATCGCGGGAATTCCCCCCTTTGCCGGCTTCTTCTCGAAGGATGAAATCCTGTGGCAAACCTGGGCCTCCGAAGGCGGTGCCTATCGGGTGTTGTGGTTTATCGGTTACGCCACGGCTTTGATGACCGCCTTCTACATGTTTCGGCTGATGTATCTCACCTTCCATGGCCGGCCTCGCATGAGCCACGAGGTCGAACACCACATCCATGAATCGCCGAAGTCCATGACGGTGCCACTGGTCGTGCTGGCCATTGGCGCGATATCAGCGGGCTGGCTGGGCTGGCCGCACAGCCTGGGAGGTTCCGATCGCTTCGCGAAATTCTTAGAACCGGTATTTGCTCGCGAGGCGCAAGTGTTTCAGGAGTCAGGGGAGAGCGCGCAGCTGGCGGCCGGGAGCAAAGAGGAAGAGCACACCAGCGGGACCGAATATCTTTTGATGGTTCTCTCGATTGCGGCGGCAGCCGCCGGGTGGGGTGTGGCCTGGAAGTATTATCGCCACGCCGACAAGGGCTACGCCGAGCCCATCGCCGCTTCGGCCCCGGCCGTCCACACGGTCCTCTACAACAAATATTACGTCGACGAATTTTATGATTACGCTTTCACCGGGCGTCGCCCGGTGGGCCGCGGCCGCTGGGGTGTCCTAGGCTTGGGAGATGCCTGTTCCTGGTTTGATTCCCACGTCATCGATGGCCTGGTGAACGGGGCGGGCTGGATGACCCGGCTCGGCGCCAGCATTTCCAGCTGGTTTGATAAATGGATCATCGATGGTTTGCTGGTCAACGGTCCGGCGTGGCTCTCGCGCATCCTCTCCTATCCCGCGCGAATGCTGCAGTGGGGTTTGGTGCAGTGGTACGCCTTGGTGATGGTGGTTGGTCTGGTAGGATTCGTCGCCTACTACGCCTGGCGATGAACAGCTTGGGTGGCGCGGGCGCCGTCGCCTGCGTAAGGGATGAACCATGCAGAATCACATTCTTTCGATCATCTTATTGACGCCGCTCATCGGCGCAATTCTGCTGCTGTTTGTGCCCAGGGACGACAAGGGGACGATTCGCTGGATCGCCAATATCTTTTCTCTCGCCGGCTTTCTGGTTTCTCTGCCGCTCGTCCCCTGGTTCTGGCAAGTTCGTTTCGAGCCCGGCTTCAAGTTCGTCGAGGGCAGACCCGACAGGTGGATTCCCTCGATTGGCGCGGGGTACGTGGTCGGCATCGACGGCATTTCCTTTCTGCTGATCATGTTGACGACCCTGCTCGGCTGGATCTCGATTCTTTCCTCTTGGTCGGCCATCGAGAATCGGGTCAAGGAATATTACATTTGGTTTCTAGTTTTACAGACCGGCATGTTGGGCGTCTTCATGGCCCTCGATTTCTTCCTGTTCTTCGTCTTCTGGGAAGCCATGCTGGTGCCCATGTACCTGCTCATCGGCATCTGGGGCGGGCCGCGCAAGCTTTACGCCGCCATCAAGTTCTTCCTCTACACCCTGTTTGGCTCGGTGATGATGTTACTGGCGGTGCTGTTCCTTTACTTTTACAACTACCGCCAGACCGGGCAATACACGTTTAGCATTCCCGCCCTCTACCGGACGGCACCGCACATCTTCCACGACCCGGCGTACGGGGCGACCTTTGCCATTCTCCTGTTCCTGGCATTTTTTCTGGCCTTCGCCATCAAGGTTCCGATGTTTCCCTTCCACACGTGGCTTCCCGATGCCCATGTGGAAGCCCCCACGGCGGGTTCGGTCATTCTGGCCGGCGTCCTACTGAAGATGGGCACCTACGGCTTCCTTCGTTTTTCTTTGCCCTTTTTCCCCGACGTTGTCATGCACCCTAAAGTACGGGCCGCGATGATCTTGCTTTCGATCATCGCCATCATCTATGGGGCGCTCGTGTCCCTGATGCAGAAAGACATGAAGAAACTAGTGGCCTACTCCTCGGTCAGCCACCTCGGTTTCTGCACTCTGGGCATCTTCGCCTTGAATCCCGTCGGCCTGAGCGGATCGGTGCTGCAGCAGATCAACCACGGTATTTCGACGGGCGCCCTGTTCTTGATCGTCGGGATTCTCTACGAGCGGCGCCACACGCGGGAAATAGCGGAATACGGTGGCATCTCGGAGGTCATGCCGCTCTATGCCACCATCACCATGATCATGTTTCTTTCGTCCATGGGATTGCCGCTGCTCAACGGTTTCGTGGGTGAGTTCACGATCTTGCAGGGGACCTTTCTCGAGAATTGGAAGTGGGCGGCGTGGGCTGTGCCGGGCGTGGTGCTGGCGGCCGCATATTTGCTGTGGCTGTATCAGCGGGTGTTTTTTGGAACCGTAACCAATCCCAAGAACCAAAAGCTGCACGACCTGACCCCGCGCGAAGTGCTCACCTTCGTGCCACTCCTCATCATGGCGTTCTGGATCGGCCTCTATCCCAAGCCGTTCTTTCAGATCCTGCAGCAACCGGTCAACCA
This sequence comes from Terriglobales bacterium, assembly GCA_035501575.1. Classification (GTDB taxonomy): domain Bacteria; phylum Acidobacteriota; class Terriglobia; order Terriglobales; family Acidobacteriaceae; genus JAFAGX01. Next base: position 9,248 of record DATJVZ010000381.1, read on the forward strand.
GTTGGTCGAGACCGTGCGCCCCAATTATCCGGGCCTAAGTGGCGCAGTCAACGCCTCGAAGCAACCCGCTGCCGTGCCGTCGCGCGATAACGGCAAGGTGCTTCCGGTCCATGCCGCCCAGGGGGGCCAATAGTGGCTGGCGCACAGTACTTTACCGGTATTGATTACCTGCTGTCGCTGCCCGTCATTCTGTTGACGCTGTTCGCCCTATTCATCCTGCTCATCGACCTGGCGCTTCCTCCGGAGTGGAAATGGATAAACCCGGCGACCGCCCTGGGCGGGGTGCTGTTCGCCGCCGCCGGCGTCTTCAGGATTCAATCGGCCCAGCGAGAACTGGCCGAGCACGGCCAACACGTGCAATGGGCCTTCATGCACGCCATGCGCATGGATCACTTTGCCATCTACTTCACCTATTTGTTTCTCGCGGGAGCGGCGCTTAGCATCTTGATTTCGGTGCGATATCTCGAAATCGAGCACGAGAATCATGGGGAGTTCTACGCCCTCATTCTGTTCTCGGTGGTCGGCATGATTGCGATGGCTGCGGGCTTTGACATTGTGCTGATCTTCATCGGCCTCGAACTGATGGCAATCTCCACTTACGTGTTGGTGGGGTTTCTCCGCAGCGACCGCCGTTCGAACGAAGCCTCGTTAAAATATCTGCTGCTCGGTGCGTTTTCCTCCGGAATCTTTGCCTACGGCTTATCTCTTTTCTATGGCTTGACCGGGAGCACCAATCTGGCAGATATCGCCGAAGGCATCAGTCGCGAAATGGCGGCCCATCAGAACCGGGCCACGCCGGTGTTGATCGTGGCATTGCTGACCACCGCGACCGGTCTGTTCTTCAAGATTGCCGCTGTCCCGTTTCACCAGTGGGCGCCGGACGCGTACGAGGGAGCTCCGACCAGCGTTACCGGCTTCATGTCGGTCGCGGTAAAGGCGGCGGCCTGGGCCATGCTACTCCGAATTTTCATCTGGGGCTTGTATCCGATGCGGACGGTCTATTTTCCGCTGGTGGTGTTTGTGTCGGTGGCGACCATGACCGGCGCCAATTTGGCCGCCCTCACGCAGAGTAATCTCAAGCGGTTGCTGGCCTACTCTTCCATCGCTCATGTGGGCTACATGCTGCTCGGACTCGTGGCCTACGGTTCGGTCGAGTACCCCGCGGCCGTGACCGATGGATTTAAGGGCATCCTTCTTTACCTGCTGGTTTATACCTTCATGAATCTGGGCGCCTTTGCCGTGATCACTTCTCTCAGGCAGCGCGACGTGATCGGCGACGAGATCGACGACATTGCCGGCCTCTACTCCCGTGCACCCACCGAAGCCGTACTGATGCTCATCTTTCTGCTGTCGTTGGCGGGGATTCCGCCGCTCGCGGGCTTTTATGGAAAGTACTTCATCTTCCTGAGTCTGATGGAGAGTGGACATTACGTCCTGGCTTCGCTGGCCGTAATCTATGCGGTGTTTGGCCTCTACTACTACATGCGAATTGCCAGCGCCATGTTCATGCGCGATGCCCTGGACGAGTCTCGCCTCCCGGTCAGCGCCGCTATGAAGGTTGCCTTGGGTGTCAGCGGCCTAGCCACGGTTTTCATCGGCTTATTCCCGGAAGACTTCATTCGCATCGTGACTTGGAGTCTGGGAATGAGCTAGCTTTACCGCAGGGCTTTACTATCTCGTATCGAGGAACACGTTCG
>DATJVZ010000382.1:0-22460 GCA_035501575.1 Terriglobales bacterium
CCGAGTGGCTGGAAAAGCTGGCTCCGGCGGATCCGAATTACCGCCACCACCAGACGGGCGAAGACAACGGCGACGCGCATCTGAAGGCGCTCCTCATCCATCACCAAGTCATCGTCCCCATCACGGCCGCCAAACTCGATCTAGGACGCTGGCAGCGCATCTTCTACGCAGAGTTTGACGGACAGAGAGACAAGCGGGTCGTAGTCAAGATCATGGGGGAGTAGGGGCAGCTCGCGTTCTACTCCCGCGTGGCTCTCCTACTGGGTCTCGCAATTGGGATTACAGGCAGCCTGGAAAATCCTTATCATCCCACTGGTGTTGACTGAGAGATCCCAGTACTCGGTCGACGAGAGCACATAAAAGATATCCGTGGGGTTCCCCGACGGCGGGATCGTCCCTCGACCATTGGTCGATGGCGAAGAATAGCTAAGACTTAGAGGACCCTGGTTCTGCAGCAGCCCTTTTTTGGTGGTGCTGGCGTTAAACATGAGGGTGAGAGTTCCACTGCCATCGGCCGAAGCGGCGTCCACCTCACCACTCGGGCATGGCGACGATAGCAACGCACAACTCGGGTTTAACAAGATCGGCGCGAGCGAGCCGCCGGCATAGGTGCCGCTCAACGTCGTCAGCGGGGGCGACTGCCCCTTCATGAAACCGGAAGTGACGGCCGGGTCGGTTCCGACCAGGAAGCCCTGGTTGGGCTGGACAAGATAAAGAACCGGATCAGAACTGGCCTGCAGGCCCGTGCCAGTTAAGGTCGTGCGTCCGGTCATGGCATCGACCGCGTAAGTACCACCCGAACTCGTCTGGATTGCGCCCGTTAGGCTGGTGTTGTTGTTAAAAGAAGTGCTCAGGTGCCCGCCACTGCCATCGGTGCTGAGAACCCCCAGCTGACTGAGGGCCGTTCCCACTGAGGGTACCGCGGCGGTCTCAAAAACGCCCCCGGTGAGAGAAGAGGCGCCGAACGCTCCCGACTGCTGCAGAATGCTACCACTCACAATGGCTGCCGAGTCGATCTCGATCACCAGCACTTGCTGGGAATTGACCACATAGTAGGCGTAATTCGCTGCCTGTACGCCAACGCTAAACGTCATCGTACCGCGACCGCTGTTCGGGTCCGGTGGAACGAGCTTGGAGACCGTAAAGGCCGTGTCGCTCTGCAAAGTACCGCCATCATCGGAATCGAGGAAGCCGGTGCTGCCGCTGAAGAATCCGGCCAAGCCATAACGCTGGCCGGTGGCATCACTTCCTTGAAAGCCAAAGGCAAAGCTGCCCGAAGTTAATGCCCCTGAAAACGGCGGAGTTTGCTGCAGCAGGACGCCAGAAGCCTGCACGCCCGTGTTGTCGAATTCAATCAGATTCGCATTTTGGATAGGGCTCCCGCCGCTCGGCACGAAGCTCACAGCGAAGGTTCGCCCCAGAGGGGGAAAGGTGATGGTTCCCACTCCGTTTCCACCGAGGGACGACGTTCCGCTGAAAGCGATCCCGGTCACCACCGTTCCGCCATCATTGGTATCCATGATTCCGTCGCTGATTGACCCGTCCCCGGCAAGAAAGCTTCCGGCAGCCGTAAAGCTCTTGCCGTTCGAGTCCAGTCCGCTCAGCAGAAAAGCATACGGACCGGTCAAGTCCTCATTTACGAAAACCTCGTTGATGTTGATCGTCAGAGCAAGACCGCTTCCGTTGGGGGGGTAGGTCGCCGGGTTAGGTGTCGCTGAATCCTTCACCTGGACGGAAAAGGTTGTGGTTCCCACCACTGTAGGCGAGCCGGAAATGACTCCAGTACTGTTGTTTAAGCCCAAACCCGGCGGCAAGCTGCCGCTCACGATGCTCCAGGTGTATGGCGGCGTGCCAAAGGAAGCCTGCAACTGGAAGCTATAGCTCTGGTTGACGGTTCCGGGTGCGAGGGTGCGGGTAGTGATCGTCAAACTTGGCGGCGGATTTACGGTGATCGTAAAGCTCTGGCTGATGGGAGTTCCGGAACCGTTGGTCGATTGAATGGTCACGGTCGAGGTTCCAACCGTTTTGGGGGTTCCCGCAATCTGGACCGAAGCAGTATTGCTGTTGGCCAAGGTCAGGCCCGCGGGCAGGTTGCCGGAAATGATGGTCCAGGTGAAGGGACCGGTCGCCCCAATCGTGCTGATGGTGCCGGAATAAGGTACACCCACGGTCGCGATGGGGAGCGAAGTACTCTGAAACTGAAAGACCGCCTGGATGGTAATCGTAACCGTTTCCGTCACACCCGTGTTGGCAACTGAGGTTGCGGTAACGGTAGCCGTGGTGGTTTGGGTCAGGGCGGCGGGAGCCACGTAGGTCACCGAAGTCGTCGTCTGACTGCTTAAGGATCCAACGCCTGAGCCGAGACTCCAGCTCACGCCGGAATTGGTCTTGTCGTTGGCGACGCTGGCTGTGATGGCTAACGTGTCGCTCTGGTTAATCGTGACCGCCGCATTGGGGCTGCCCGCGCAATTCGGGCAGCTCAGGGTAATGGTGATGGGCGACCCATGACAACCTGATAAACTCAAGACCCCGAGAGAGATTCCTGCTAAAAGCAATCCACGAACTATGCAGTTGGACACAGCCGTCCTTTGACCACAGAACTCAGGAACACCGGATTTTCCACTAGGGTGATCATCATTAAAACGAGAATTGTGCCTGCAAGTCAACCGGCGGACGGCAACCAACGAGGCATTGGATCCGCCGGGGCAGGCCAAGGGATGCCCCACCTTCCTAGAATTTGAGAGTCGACCGAAACGAGTTGTCGTGCCTTCCTTGTTGCCTGGGAGTTCGCCCCCCCTACTGATTCCCTTCCGATTCTGCCCCGCCTAGGTTCCATGGAGACAATAACATTGCGGCGCGACGGCTGTCCGGCGATGCGGTCAGAATGGGCTCGACACCGGTCAGCAAGGTAATCGCGGTGGGCGGGCTTTGCGGGCTTCCCTCGGTGGCAACAATCATCACCGCGGCCCCTTTTTGAAGATCGCCCAAGCTCACCGCCGGCATGCGATTCAACATCTGCTGGAAATCCGCTCGTCCGCTCCCGCGATTGGCGGCCGTTGGGGGAGCTCCGCCGGAAGGCGCTCCGCCCTGGCCCGAGGACGCCGCTCCCGAGGTTCCCTCGGGCGCTCCTTTCAGGCGGGCGGCAATACGCTGCGCCACCGCGAGAGGCAAGCTGCGAAGCTCGGAAGCGCCGTCGATCTTGAGCACCACCGGCTTCTTGGTGGAGAGATCCTGGACGCTGAGCGAATGGCTCGAAGGATCGGTCGAAAGCACGAGGCCGGCAATATTGCGAAAGGTCCCAAACACCACCTCTTCCGCCGTCAACTCCGTATTATCAGCACTCTTCGGTCCGCGGGCGCGAAGTTGGTCGCCGGGCTTGATCTGATCGAGAGTGGCGGGAGTTGCGTCATCAAATCTCACCGAATCGGGTGAGTATCGCCGCACGATCGTCTGCTTGGAAATGTGGATGATAGTGGACTTGATTCCGGACAGGCTGGCCGTCGAAATGGTAACCGCTCCCGCCGCCGGGTCCGACTTCGTGACCAGCCCGCCGAGGCCGCGTTTCTGCCAATCCTCAACTTGCTGCTGCTGCTTGGCGGCGACATCGGCATGCTTGATGACGATGACGGACAAGGCCACGAGAGATTGACCGTCCGTGGCGGGCGTGCCGCGCACCAGCACGCGGTCCCCCGGGGCACACTCGGATAGCGTGATCGGCGTGGCCCCCTTCAGGTCCTTGGCTCCCGGCTCTGTCCGCAGCAGGCGGGTCGAATCTACGATCACAACGCGCACCGTGGTCCCGGCATCGCTCGCGACCGTCAAGTTCTTCCCGCTGATGAGCTGGATGGTTCCGACGGCCTTGCTGACCGATGCACCCGGCTTCTCGGTATCCTGCGCGGCGCCGGCCTGTGCGGCCAACAAAAGGCCGCTCAGCGCCAGAATGGCGCAAAGGTGAAAGAATCCATCCCTTCCCTGACGGAAACTAATCATGATTGGGCGGGCGACAACCTCGAGTTATGGGGCTAGGCTTCATCATGGAACATCAACACCAAGGGAAAGATAAAGAATTGTCTGTCCCCTGTAAAGTTCTGTGAGTCACTACCCTACCGATCGAGATCTCGACTTCCCAACTTTCGCTGTTTGTCAGCAGTGGCCTGCCGCAATCGCTGAGCTCTCGATGACTGTGGTCACAAGAATGATCCCGTCTGGGGGGCTATAATTTGTAGGAAGGGGTAGGCGCGGCCCAAAGCAATGAAGTTTTTCAGCTCACTCTGTCTGCTCGCCCTACTGATCCTGACGGCTTCCTCGCCGGCTGAAGTCTTGCGGGTGGTTGTCAACGATACCATCCAGCCGATTACTGATGAGTACATCGGCCGCGCCATCGCCGAAGCCGGACGCCGGAAAGATGATGCCCTGCTCATCGAGCTGAATACTCCCGGGGGATTGGTCGAATCGACTCGCAGCATTATCGAGAAGATTGTGGCCTCGCCGGTGCCCGTTATCATCTACGTCACCCCTAGCGGCAGCCGTGCCGCCTCCGCCGGTTTCTTCATCCTCGAGAGTGCCGACGTTGCCGCTATGGCTCCCGGAACCAATACCGGCGCTGCCCACCCGGTGGCGATCGGCGGGGGCAAAATCGACGATGTGATGAAGGAGAAAATGGAAAATGATGCGGCTGCCCTGATGCGCTCGGTCGTAGCCAAGCGCGGCCGCAATGTGGACGTTGCCGAGAGCGCGGTGCGCCAATCGAAATCCTTCACCGAGCAGGAGGCGCTCAAGCAGAAGCTGATCGACTACGTAGCCGCTACAGAAGCCGATCTGTTCAAGGACATCGAAGCCAACCCCATTAAGCGCTTTAACGACCAGACCGTTCGGCTAAACCTGGTCGGTGCGTCGGTTCGTGACTACAACATGACCCTGAAGGAACGCATCCTGGCCTATCTGATGGATCCGAACGTGGCTTTTATCCTACTTGCCATCGGCGCATTGGGCCTTTATGCCGAGTTCAATCACCCGGGAGCCGTCGTGCCGGGAGTCGTAGGGCTTATTTTCATCCTGCTCGCGATTTTCGCTCTCAATCTTCTGCCCACCCGCTATGCCGCCTTGATTCTGATCCTGGTCTCGTTCCTGCTGTTTGCCCTCGAGGCCAAATTCGCGACGCACGGAGTGCTCACCATCGGGGGCATCGTTGCTTTAACCCTGGGCGGCTTGCTGCTGGTCGACGCGCCTATTCCACAGATGCGCGTACATTTGTTGACCGCGCTCGCCGTCAGCATCCCTCTCGGGTTGATCACGGCCTTTCTGATGAGCATCGCGCTGCGAGCACGGCGAAACAAGGTCGTCACCGGAGTCCAGGGACTGGTGGGCGAGATCGGTATCGCGCAAACGCCACTCTCGCCGCAGGGAAAGGTATTTGTTCACGGGGAGCTGTGGGATGCAGTTTCTTCCGCCAACATAGCTTCCGGGCGAAGCGTGGTCGTGCGACAGGTTGACGGTCTCCAGTTGCAAGTAGATCCCGCGCCGTCCGGGCAACCCGACTGGGCCAGCACCTCGGCCTAAGGATTTCCCCAGGTTAGAGTAATCCCGCGAGCACCCGGCCAGGCAACAGAGAAGCGGTCGAATCACCGCTTCCACTCGATAAACTGCGATACAATCCGCCGCAGGAGCATTGGCTGAACGGCTGGGGCGGAGGCTATATGGAGTTAGGTTTCGGTACGGTTGTGCTCGTTATCGTGGTTCTCTATTTACTGAGTTCAATCAAGATTCTTGCGGAATACGAACGCGGTGTCATCTTTCGCCTGGGCCGCCTGCTGCCGGCCGCGAAGGGACCCGGAATAATCCTGGTTTTTGCTCCGATCGACCGCATTGTCCGGGTGTCGCTGCGGCAAGAGGCCCTGGAGGTGCCTCCGCAAGATATCATCACTCGCGACAACGTAACCTTGAAAGTGAACGCCGTCATCTTCTTGCGCGTCATCGAACCGCGCAAGGCCGTGGTGGAGGTTTCCAATTACGTCTATCAGACTTCGCAGTTCGCCCAGACCACGTTGCGCTCTGTGCTCGGCGAGCAGGAACTGGACGAACTGCTGGCCCATCGCGACAAGATCAACCTGCGCCTGCAGAGCATTCTCGACACCCACACCGCTCCCTGGGGAGTCAAGGTGGTGAATGTTGAGGTCAAGCAGGTCGATCTGCCCGAATCCATGTTGCGTGCCATGGCCAAGCAGGCCGAGGCCGAGCGCGAGAAGCGTTCGAAGATCATCCACGCCGAAGGAGAGTTCTCCGCCGCACAGCGTCTGGTCGATGCCTCCAAATTGCTGGCCACCGAGCCGGTCAGCATCCAACTGCGTTATCTGCAAACCTTAACCGAGATTGGCGTGGAGAAGAACACCACGGTAGTTTTCCCGGTTCCGGTGGACTTTTTTTCGGGTATTCAGAAACTTTTGGGCAAGACCGACGGTGATGGTGTCGAACCCGCTACCCGGGGTTAAGACTAGGGTATGGACCTTGAGATAGAAATGCCGACCGCAGAGGACACGGAAATCACGCTAGGTACGGGCAAGATGCTCGTTCTGTTTTTTGGGTTGGTAGCGCTGTGCGCCGTCTTTTTTGCCACCGGGTTTTCCCTGGGCAGGAACTCGGCTTTGCGGGCCAGCGCAACGGAAGTGATTTCCGGGCCATCTAAGGACGTCCCTCTACGATCTGCCGCGGTCAAGGCTGCGAGCAACGGATCTGCTGCCACTCCGGATCAGGTGGCTAAGCAGCTCGAGGACCAACCCACCGACGACAACCCCAGCGTCAGCACACCAGTCCCGCCTCCGCCAGCCGGCGGAGTGGCTCCCGACCCGCTCACCGTCCCAGTCACGAACGGCTATTATGTGCAAGTGGCGGCGGTCAGCAAACAAGAAGACGCCGACGCCCTAGTCGACGCGCTCAAGAAGAAACAATATCCTGCCTTCTCCGCCAATATCGCCTCCGACAAACTCCTTCACGTCGAACTCGGCCCCTATAGCGATATCAAAGACGCGGAGGGCATGCGCGCCAAGCTGATCAGCGACGGATACAATCCGATTTTGAAGAAGTAGCAAAAGCCTGCAGGGTTGAATGCAGGGCGCCGACAGGTGGGAGCGGCTAGCTGGCCCCCACAGCCTGCGTCTTCTGCAGCAGTCGGCGGGCTTGGGAGATGAAATCCCCCACTTCGAAGGGCTTCAGCAGACAAGGGATATTGTTTTCCTGCAGGAAGGATCGTATTTCCGGCTCGGCCACGCTCGAAAACACCACCAGCAGATGCTTCGCTAAAGGCGGGCACTTCTCCTGAATCCAGCGGTACAACTCCGGCAGGCTTCCGTTTCCGGAAATCTTGCCATCGAGGATCAGCGCGTCAAACGATTGTTCTTGCAACAGCGCCTTCAGTTCTTTCTCGTTGCTCGAAGCAACCACGCTGGCTCCGGCACCGGAAAGTACATCGCGCTCAAACTCGAGGACCGAGGTGTCGCTCTCGACCAGCAGGATACGCCCTTCGATGGCCAAGTCACGACGGGGCGCGGGCAACGCCTTCTCGACCGTCGCGGCAGCTTCCGCCGCCGGCAAGGAAACTTCGATGGTTGCGCCGCCTTCCGGTCGATTCCGCGCCACGATGCTCCCGCCGTGTTCCTGGATAATGCCGTAACAAATGCTTAGGCCGAGGCCGGTGCCTTTGCCGACCGCCTTGGTGGTATAGAACGGTTCAAATATGCGGTTGGGTTCGGAAATGCCGCTGCCGGAATCGTGAAATTCGATATGAATGGTTCCGTCTTTTTTGAACATGCGGACCTTGATGACTTTCTCCGGGCCGGCTTCGAGCAAGGCATCGATGGCATTGTTGATGACGTTGAGGAACACCTGCTCTAGCTGCATGGGATCCCCGGTCACCGGAGGAAGCTTCGCTTCGATCTCGCGTACCAGCTGGATGGCGTTGACCCGCATGTCGTAATCGCGCAGGGCCAGAACTTCCTCGAGCACCTTCGAGAGATCAACCTGCTCTTTTTGCGGCTTCCGCTGACGGGCAAACGAGAGCAGATTCTGCACCACGCGATGGGTTCTCTGGGCTTGTTTGAACAGTTTGTTCACAAATTCCGCCGCCCGCTCGCCTAGGCCTTCGCCCTCGAGCAGTTGGGCGTAGCCCAGAATCGCTGTCAGCGGATTGTTCAGCTCGTGGGCAACCCCGGCGATCAGTTGGCCTACGGCGGACATCTTTTCGCTTTGCAACAACTGTTCCTGGGTCCGGCGCAGGTCGTCATAAGCGCGGCAGCTCTCTTCATAGAGACGAACCTTCTCGATGGTCGTCGCCAGTTGCCGTCCGATCGCCACCAGCAGGTTCTCATCGTTGCTCGTGTATTCCCGCTGTTTGCGACTGCTGATCCCCATGGCTGCGATGGGTTTGTCCTTGCCCCACAGCAGTAGCCAGATCCAGGAGGCCAATTGATCCGCCTGGATGAACTCGGCCACGAGCGGAGGCAGATGGGGAAGAAATTCCGGCGTGATCACCTCGGTTCGCGAGCGAAAGATCAACTCGCCGAAGCCTCCGGGAAAGCGGACCTCGGACAGCTTCGTGCGTTGCTCGCTCGGCTTGCCCCAACCCGCCCGCCGCCGGTAGGTGTCGTCGTTGTCCGCCAGATAAATCGACCCGGTTTCGGCATCCAGCAAGGAAATCACTTGCCGCAAGGTAAGGTTCAGGATCTCATCCAGGTCGAAGGATCGGGTGGCGATCACGGCCATGGTGTTCAGCGCGTTCAGCTCGCGGTTGCGCCGGCGAATCTCATTTTCCGCCCGCTTTTTCTCCGTGATGTCGAGAAGGAATCCGTGATAGCGCTCGATCTGGCCGCTGGCATCCCGCGTGGCGAAGCCGCTCTCCAGGCAGGTCAGCAGCTCGCCGGTCTTGTGGCGCAGCACCACCTCAAAATTCTGCACGTAGTTCTCGACATCGATCATTCGCCGCAGGTTTTCTCGCTGCTCCGGAAACGCGTAGAGATCCCGATCCAGATTGCGGGCACTGATCTCTTCCTTGCTGGCATAGCCGAGCATGCGGACAAAAGCCTCGTTCGAGTCGAGCAACCTGCCATCCGGGGTGGCGACGAATACGCCCTCCTGCGCCTGCTCGAAGAGCAAGCGATACTTCTCCTCGGCGGCGCGAGAATGGGAGGTATCCCGCACCACATGGATGACGCCCTTTAGCTCACTTCCCTGTTCGGTGTAGGACGAGGTTGAAACCATCGAATACCCACCGAAACAAGGGTCGGGAACTTCCTGAAACGCATCCGCGACTTGGTTGCAGTAGGGGCAATCCCTCCACTGGCCGGCGCGCGGCAGCACCTTCTCGCAGAGCTGTCCGGCTACATCGGCCGGCGCCATCTCCAGCCGCCCGAGTAAGGCATGATTGGCTTTCATGATGCGGAACTCGGAATCGTGCAGCAGAACCAGGTCCTGGATGGAATCAAAGGTGTTGGCCCACTGGCGGTGGGAGCGCACGATCTGCTCCACCAAACGCAGATTTTCAACCGCCAGACCCAACTGATGGGCGCTGGTGGCGAGGAATTCCATTTCGTCCGGGGTGTAGGAAAGACGGTGACTGCTGCCCAAGGCCAAAATACCGATGGTTGACTTCTTCCCCAGAACCGGCACCAGAACGATGTGATGAAAGCGCTCCCGTTTCAAGTACGGACGAACCCCGTCGTCGGCCGAGGAAGTCTTGAGCACAATCGGACTGGCATCTTTCATGGTTTGTTCGAAGTTGTCATCCTTGGCGACCGCCCCGCGATCGCGCATGAAGTCCCGCGACAGCCCGATCTGCTGAACAATCACCATCTTGTCGTCCTCGATCAGGCGAAACCAGGCGGCCTTGGCCAGCATCAGCTTCTTCAGTTCCGCCAGAGCGGTGACCATCATCGGGCCGTACTGCTGGGCGCGGGTAATGCTGCCGGTGAGTGAATTGATGGCCGCTAGACGACGGGTGCGCATCTTGGAATCATCAAAGACCACCATCAAGATGCTGAGCCCGGAGATAAAATCGGCTGCGATGGTCAGGCCCGGAGGCACGAGCGCATCAAACGGTGCCCAGTCCAGATGCAGCAACAGGAGACTGAGGCTGAGCAGCCAGGGGCCGATTTCCCAGCGGGCCCAGCGAAAACGGATCAATTCGACGGCTGCCACGACGGCGATGAAGCGATAGGAGATCTCGAGAACCACGCGAAGAGCATAGGACTCTGGCCATAGGAGGCAGCGAGCCACGGCATAGGCCATCACCAGGCCGGTAAAGGCCGCCATGGGAATCAGGAGTTTGCGCGCCCGCGAGTAAACCAGCACGGCGCCGGCAAACAGGGCCACGGCCAGGACAAATTGCGCCTGGGAAATGGCCTCTTGGTATCGGGACGGGAGCCAGGAAAGTCCTTGGGACCAACCGGAAACGAAATACGCCAGCCAACCGAGGATCCAGAGCAGGAGGTAGCGCTCGCGAAACGTGCGAAACACGAGCAAGCTGGCTGCCAGGACGCCCAGGGTGGCGGATTCCACTGCCATCAGCCTGGGCACAGTCGGTTCCCCCAACCCGTGCCAGACGCTAAGGACAGAGTTGTTCATCGACAATAAGTCTCTAGGTACCCACTTTCTTATTATCATGGCGAAGACAGTTGACGATGCGCGTTCCCCGGGAGAGCGGTTACTTTAGGAACTGAGCAATGGAATCGCCACGAGGTAAACTGATATCCCATGCCGGCTGAGCGGATCCTGGTCGTGGATGATGAGGACGCGATTAGGGAAATCGTCTGCTCCATGCTGAGCATCGCGAACTACCGGTGTGTGCAAGCCTCTTCCGGCCTGAAAGCCCTGGCCATGCTCGATTCCGGAGAAGAATTCGAGCTCATGCTTTCTGATCTCATGATGGCCGAAATGAGTGGGACGGACCTGCTCGAAAAAACCAAAGAGAAATACCCCGATATGCCCGTGGTCATGGTGACCGCGGTGCACGATATCTCGGTCGCACTCAAGGCCATTCGCGACGGCGCCTACGACTACCTTCTCAAGCCCTTCGAACGGGAACAGTTGTTGGCCACGGTGCGGCGCGCTCTCGAGAATCGCCGGCTCAAGCTCGACAACCGACGCTACCAAACCGAGCTCGAAGCTCTGGTCGAACAGCGAACCACGCAGTTAAACGAAAAGATTATCGAGCTTGAGCGTTCCTACGACATCACGCTCGAAGCCTTGGGCGATGCCCTTGACTTGCGCGATAATGAAACCGAAGGTCATTCGCGCCGGGTGACGGCGTTTACCATCGCCATTGCCCGAGCCCTAGGCGTGCCGAAGGACGAGATTAAGGTGATCGCCCACGGCGCCTTTTTGCACGATGTCGGGAAGATTTCCATCCCCGACAGTATCCTGCGCAAGCCCGCCCGTTTGACGCCCGAGGAAACCGCGATCATGCGCGAGCACTGCTATCGCGGTTACAAGTTGTTGCGGAAAATTCCCTTTTTGACCGAGGCGGCCGAGATCGTTTATGCCCACCAGGAATGGTATGACGGCACCGGCTATCCGCGCGGGCTAAAGGGCAGGGAGATTCCTTTGGGCGCGCGCATCTTCTCGATCGCCGATACTTTGGATGCCATCACTTCGGATCGGCCGTATCGGGCGGCGCAAACCGTGGCCGCGGCGCGCGAAGAAATCAAACGTTTCGAAGGAACCCAGTTCGATCCGCAAGTCGTGCGGGTGTTTCTCACCATGCCCGAGGGTGTCTGGATCGATCTCCGCCGCGACCTTGAGGCCAAGACTCAATCGCTCGTCTATTCCTATTCCACGGCCAAGAGTTCGGGCTAGACCTTTTCCTCTCGAGAGCCGCTGACCTATCTTCACATCCCACTTGTAACGGCACAACTTTCCACCGGCTGCCAAATCTGCTCGCTTACCGCCCTCACCCACGGAAGGGGTGGACGCCGTAACGTTACCAAATATCGCCTTTTGCGCCATCTAGTTCCGTGCCGATGCCAGGTTTTCGTTCTCCAGAAGCGGAGAATCCGGACAAGTCCGTGGTTACGGCAACTCTTTGCTTGTCATTGACTGGCCAATTAGGCTATGTGACAATCCCCATCAGAGTCGTCCATTCGGCGAAGTAGGCCGCGGATTCAGCGGACCAACCGTCCGAACGCGGCATATTTCTTTCCCTGAGACCGATAATAAATCGATGAACTTGGCATCAGTAAAAAGGGTCTTTGCCGAGGACGTGGCGTCAGAAATTGCCGAGGCGGCACTGGTTCTGCCCTTGGCATTCATGATCTTGTTGGGAATCTACTGGTTCGGTCGAGCCTTCAACACCTATGCCACGATTAATCACGCTGCCCGGGAAGGAGCCCGAGCGGCAGCCGCCCAAACATGCGCAACCTGCGGGAATGCACTGAATGGGAATGTGGCCAACGTCATCACGCAAGCCATGCAGGCGTCCAGTATTGATCCGGGTCAGATTAGGGCATACACTCCAACCCTCAATTTTTGCACCACCCCTGTGCTAGGCTCTTGCCAGACGATCGGCAACAATATCAGCTTGTGCACGAATGTTCAGCTGCAGAATCCTCCTAGCAACGCCGGACTTGGGGCGCCGGCTTGCGGCGTGAATGTCAGCTTCCAGTATCCTTATCAATTCTGGCTGCCTTTCACCTCACTGAACAATCAGCTGTTCCTCCTCACGGCGGATGTGCAAACAGACGGGGAATACTGATGCCGGTTGCAGTCAAATGCGTTGCCGTCCGGCGGCTTTTGGCCGTGCTCGAGACTTCAGGTGGCGCCTCGATCGTGGAGTTCGCGGTCGCCCTTCCTCTGCTGGTCGTTCTGGTCGTGGGTATCTTCGATTTTGGTGCGGCTTTCAACTTAAAGCAGCAACTTAACAACGCCGCCCGCCAGGGCGCTCGCTTTGGCGCCGCGCAACCGACGAACGACCTTTGTACTGGTTGCACAGTACCCCCATCTGTTAACGCTATCCGTTACGTGGTGGACTCGTATCTCACCAATGCAAAGATTAAAGACTGCGGACTCAACACTGCCGCTGGTTCTGCTGCGGGATCGCCTTGGACCTATACGGCTGCGACCGGTTGCGGTGGCACATTAGCGTTGACGATTGCCCGCGACGCCAGTGCCGGCGTGGCTACTCCGACCTGCCAAGTGAGCATGAATAACTATGGCGGTGTTACGGTCCTCGCGCCGTGCACAAAGATTACGATTTCCTATCCCTACCAGTGGCGCTTTAACAACGTGATCCAGTTGGTTGCGCCCGGGAGTCATTTCCTGTTGAGTACAATCCAGACAGACGCCACCGTCGCAAATCAAGATTGATCGGCCCTCTGAAAGTGAGGAACCTATTCGGGAATCGCACGGCGAACCGCAGAACCGTCCCCAACGATTTGCTAGGGTGGTGTGATCAGGCGTACCGGAATTGGAGAGGAGTTGTTCCCCCCTGTTATCGTCGCCGACGCATTCGGTGCCGAACTGCAACCAGCAACGTTCATGACTCTGACTTGAATATTGTTGTTGGCGTTAATCTGTTCGACAAACGCCTGCAGAAACGCGATGACTGTTACCGCACCACTCGCGGGGATAGGGTTAGTAACATCAATGACCGGAATGGTCACGATCGAACTGCTCGTGCTGATTAAGCTTGCGCTGCCAGAAGGGCTGATCTGCATTGGGCCATTCGGCCACGTTCCGAGGCTGATGGTGTCTTGTCCGTTGCCCGGCCCCGTACCTGTCGCGTGAATCAGGCACTCCACCGCGTCCCTGGTATCCTGCTTCGAAAAAAACGTGCCGTTGGGATTAATCCTGTCAATCGTATCCCATTGAGCGTTTGTGCCGTTACCTGAGCCGCATTGGTAAGGGTTCATATCAGCACACTGAATGCTGTTTTGGTAATCGGTCCCTGACGCACAACCGGGGTTGCACACATTGGCAGCATTGGCAGAGACCTCAGCGGGAAGATACTGAACTGTGCGCGGACCACCGGTTACGACGCCCGGAGGGTTGGTCGGTGGAGGAAAGCTGCACCTGCTGCGTCCGGCGGTACAATCTGCGGTCAACCAGAACTCTTCCCCGATTGCACCAGACTCAACGTTGCCGGAGGTAACGTCGACGAACCCGTTGTTTGGGGGAGCATTAGGGCTATAGGGATCTGCGTTTGCGACCAGCCAGGGCTTAACCCCTTTAGGACTGATTGGGGTGTTATTCGCCATGTTGGATGGGTTGTAGGCCTCCGCCGTCGCCGAGGCGTTGACCGTAACGGCGGTTCTGCCCCAAATATGAGCAAAAAACGTTGGCAGACCAGTCCGCGTTAGGGCAACGGTGACCCGTGGATTGTTGATGGCCCCATTAACGTTGGCAGTGAAATTGAACGCGGGGGTTGCGGCCAGTGCGACTCCGGCCACCTGGTTATTGGGAGAAGCAAGTACTGCAGCAACTGCAGAGGTGGCCATGCTTTGAGCCAACGTTTGGGTAGCGGCAAAATGACCGTCCGTTGACGGCAGCGAGGTAAGCCCCGAATCTGCTATCGCCTTGGCACCGGCCAGAGCTGCAGCATCGGCTGCGCCCTGAATCTCCGTGCGCGCCACATAGAGCGTCACAACGTCAATCGCGAGCGCTGCCATCGCCAGCAGGCTCACGATGGAAACTGCCACCAGGATCATAGTCTGACCGCGTTCGTGGCGGTTCCCGTGCGAGATAAAGTTCGACCGCATTGCTGAATTTCTCGCACATTCAACTGGCCAAGTCAATACACTCGGGGCTTTCGGCTCGAGGCTTAAAGACAACCTGAATCCGGCTAAAGCCGCGTCTCGAAAGTAACCTGACCCTATCGCGCTGAATCTGTTGATCGAAGCCGATCAGCCGAGGGGAACTCGCCTCCGCCGGCGATTCTGGTCCCACTTCCAAGCCGTGGCAACGATTTGTTCGAGCGAACGGGTAGCTTTCCATTGCAGCACCTTCTCCGCCTGCGATGGATCAGCCACCAACTGCGGTGGATCACCCTCGCGCCGGGGTGCGATGCGCTTGGGCACCCTCTCGCCTGTCACCCGCTCGATCATCGAAATTACCTCGTTCACCGATTGGCCGCGGCCAGTTCCGAGGTTCAGGGCGGTCGAACTTCCTTGCTCCAGATATTCGATCCCGCGCACGTGGGCATCGGCGAGATCGTTGACGTGAATATAATCCCGGATGCAGGTGCCATCCGGAGTTGGATAGTCGGTCCCGAAAATCTCCAGTTCCGAGCGCTCGCCGTGGATTGCCTCGAAGGCCGAGGGGATGAGATGGGTTTCCGGCGTGTGCTTTTCTCCCAGCTCTCCGCTTTCGTCCGCTCCGGCCGCATTGAAATAGCGGAAAGAAACAAAGCGCAAACCGTAGGCACGGTCGTACGCCTCGAGGGCATGCTCAAAGCTCAGCTTGGTTGCGCCGTACGGATTGACCGGCAATCGCGCCGCCTTCTCGGTGATGGGCAGGGTCTCGGGCACGCCATAGGTGGCGCAAGTGGAAGAGAAAATCAACTTCCGCACTGGGGAGTCGACCACTGCATCGAGCAGCGCAAGCCCTCCTACGACGTTGTTCTGAAAATATTTTCGCGGGTTCGCTACCGATTCTCCAACAAAGGCATGCGCAGCGAAGTGCATGACCGCCTGCACACGTTCAAGCACTCTCTTAAGCTTATCGGAATCGGCGATATCGCCGACGATGAGCTCGAAGCCTTCGGCCAAGAACTTGTGCCCAGTGGACAGGTTGTCATAGATGATCGCTTCGTAGCCTGTCCGCCGCAACACGCGGGCCGCGTGACACCCAATGTATCCGGCTCCTCCGACTACGAGCACCTTACCTCGCCTCTGGCTCATGGTCGCTCAATATTACTCTACGCAATCGAGCCCAACGCCCGTCGACGGTCACCGGCGGCTACACTTCGCAGCGCTCATTGCGGGCCGCCAACTTAACCCGCAAGGATCAAACACATCGACGCAGATACTTCACGACCAGAGTGGTAACAGGAGAACCGGACACCAACCTGATTTTCACTCGCGAGATTTCAGGGCGCAGACGCTGTTTGTAGCAACCCTGGATCGGCCGTCGAGGACAAAGCGGTAAAGATTTCTCCCCCTTCACCAACTGGCGCCGGCTCGTTTGCGGATCACCCACATTTCGACGGCATGCAATTTTGATCTCGAGAGGGCGCAAGCAAGAATCAGTTCGGTTCTTCGCTCGATGTGAGCTGCTCAATCTGCGAAGACAGCACAAGTCTCTCGCCGGCTTAACGTGCGCTCGAGGAGATCAAGAACTCTAAGGAATTTTGCGCCAAAAGCGGGGATTTCAGAGAGCAGCCTCGGATGGTCGATGTGGGTCTGCCAGACGGGCACAGCCGTTTGTGTACTTCGGTTATCTGTTGAAATACCCAGCCTGGTAACAAGATGAGTCAGCTGCACTTCACATCCGTTGACCGCAGAAAAGGTTGGTTTGGTCAGGAGCGTGTGCAGTGGCATCACAAATCCCCCGCCGTGCGGGAGCGCGGCGACGTGAGGCAACCCCCGTGAGACATTTCGGCACGCAGTGGAAACTTGGAATCTGCGCATTAATCCTGCTTAACCTTCTCTTCTTCCCCCCCTCGTTCGCTGTCGGACAATCAGTGGTTCTTAGTTGGGATGCGAGCACCTCACAGGTCGCCGGATACGACGTGTTTCGGGGCACCGTCTCGGGAGGTCCGTACAGCCAAATCAATGGCTCGCTGGTCAATGGGACGAGCTTCACCGACAGCACTGTCCAACAGGGACATACCTACTTTTACGTTACCACTGCGGTCAGTTCCGGTGGTATGCAGAGCAGCTTCTCGAATCAAACCGTAGCCGCCATTCCGAATCCGGCGCCGCCGCCGACACCTCCTCCGCCACCGCCGCCGCCGCCACCGACACCTCCTCCGCCACCGCCGCCGCCACCGCCGCCGCCTCCGCCGCCGCCACCGCCGCCGCCGCCCACGCCGCCGCCTCCACCGAGCGGAGGGACGCCGGGGGCTGAACTCACGCTGGACAGCCTCGGGGGCGCCAACGCACCCCAACTGCCCTATGCCGGCTTGGTCGCGGATAGCTCAGGCAATCTTTTCGGCACAACCAAACTCGGTGGTGCCCACAATCTAGGAACTGTATTTGAGCTCTCGCAGAGTTCGAGCGGAAAGTGGACCGAAAGCGTGCTGTACAGCTTTGCTGGATCTAAGGGCGCCCGACCTGACGGTGCCCAACCTCACGGTGGGTTGGTGCTCGATTTGTCCGGCAATCTTTTCGGCACCACCAATGTCGGCGGGAGCACGAGCCCGAATTGCCCGCAGGGCTGCGGTACGGTATTCGAGCTGACTCCGGGCTCGAGTGGCTGGACCGAGAGCGTGCTGTACTCCTTCACCGGTGGTAAGGACGGCGGACAGCCAAATGCACGGCTGCTGCTCGACGCACAGGGAAATCTCTACGGCACAACCATGATGGGAGGGAATATCGTCGCCGGGGTCACCGCTTGTACTACCGGCTGCGGCACGGTATTTCGGCTGGCTCCCGGCTCGAGTAGCTGGACCGAAAGCGTGCTTTACGCCTTCAGCGGAAACGATGGAGCGTCACCTTACGCGGGCCTAACCTCTGATTCGAGCGGCAATCTTTATGGGACCACCTTCGCCGGCGGCGCTCATTCAAATGGCACGGTCTTTGAGCTGACTGCCGCATCGGGCGCAACTTGGACCGAGACCGTTCTCCACGCGTTCAAGGGTGGGTGGGATGGAGGCGGACCCATCGGCGGAGTGATCCTCGATAGCACCGGTACCTTGTACGGTACGACCGTTCAGGGTGGCGTCCCCGAAGGACAATACGGAGTCGTCTTCAAACTCACGCCCCAGTCGACAGGGACATGGCACGAAACCTTACTCCATGCCTTTTGGAACACTCCTGCCGCGCATCCCATGGCGGGCTTGGTCCTTGACGGGTCGGGAAATCTGTACGGTACCACGGCCCTCGGTGGCGTCAGTACGTGCAAGAAGGGATGTGGTACGCTCTTCACCTTAATCCCGAATTCGAACGGCCGCTTTGGGTTTAGGGTGCTCCGTCTCTTCGGACGCGGAAGCGACGGCTCCAATCCCAGCGGCGATCTGATTCTGGAGAACGGGAATCTCTGGGGCACGACCCAGTCGGGCGGCTCCAATGGAGCTGGAACAGTATTTGAGATTGTTCCCTAAGCCAATCGCACCGGACTCCGGGTCGGTAGGACCGGAGTCCCGGGCG
The DNA here is from genome assembly GCA_035501575.1 of Terriglobales bacterium. Taxonomy (GTDB): domain Bacteria; phylum Acidobacteriota; class Terriglobia; order Terriglobales; family Acidobacteriaceae; genus JAFAGX01. Next base: position 18,288 of record DATJVZ010000382.1, read on the forward strand.
CGACTTCTAGGTTCTCCTCGAGACATCGCAAGCGAATACCACGCCGCGGCTAAGCCAAGTGGCCTGTGCCCGCGCCGCCGGCCGATGCCACGACCAAAATTCGCAATCCTCCCACCCGGGACTTCCTCCCGGCCCCGAATAACCAGCGAACTGGCCAGAGGGGTCCAGTTTTTTTCTACACCGCGCCTTCTGCGGCAACGCGGGCGAACGGACAACCATCTATAAGTTGCCGAAGAATCTCGAGGCTCGATGCAACCTCTTTCACCTCAGGTGAAACAGAGTTGCGTAAGTCAAGCCGCTAGCGGCAGTTCGCTCTTTTGCGGCATCGAGTTGCAGAAGAGTACTTTGGCAAATAAATTGCGCAATCCACCTGTTTCCGGTATGGAGCGCTGCTTCCGGAAGAAAAGAGTGTTGCTATGCGTTCTGGCCTCCCCCATCAGCTGGCACTAGCTGGTGTCGTTTGCTTCTTCGTCCTTGCCACCCCATCCACCTCGCGCGCCGATTCAGTCGACGCAATTCACCTCGGCCAGTCCCTAGAGAATATTCACTTCGTTAGAAACGGGAAAGGCACAAGCACGGTCGACTTGATGTTGGGCTCCTGTTACCACAAGAAAGGAATTTGCGACATGTCTGGCGCGGCGCTGGGACCGGGCGCAGACAAGGGCAGGTATGTCACCACGGTCCCCTACCCGATCGTGCTCACCAATGAGGGCAATGGCAACTGGGTGACGAGTATGCCCGGGAGCGTTTCAGTCTGTTATGGGCGGAGTTGCGACTTGCTCAAGGGCACACCGGTCTTGCTGCAATTCAAAGACTCGGGTCAGAGCGGAAGCTTCACTTTTGTCTTCAAGGCCACCGGCGGATCGCTTGAAAGTATGTTTTCCAACGGCCATGGGGACTTTGTACTTTCCTTGAACAGCACGGCTGCATTGCTCAACCCGGCGAACCTGATCGGAACCAACAACCGGGTGTCGGAGACCTTAACCGGAGGATTTCTAACCCCAGTCCCTGAGCCTGGTTCATTCGCCCTTTTGGGGACGGGTTTGCTGGGAATCCTGGCAAAGCTGCGCCGCAAGATTGCTCTTTAGATCCGCCGAGAGCTCGACGGCCTCTGATTTCCTAAGACATAAGACAAGGTGCCGCAAGTGGAGGTTGAAAAGCCTCCCCTTCGTTTTTGGGTGCGGGTTAAGCTCCTCGGTTCCCTTAGCTTCCGCGCAGCGGATTCAGCCTATTCGCCCGAGTTCGGGGCGCCGGGAGCGGGACACCAGGTCTGCTTCAGCTCACTCCAGGGCACCACGATGTCGTGAGAAATAGTTAGCATTCGAATACGCAGAAACTGGTCTTGCGGGGGTCCGCATTCGAGGTTCTGGTAGAGATAGAGGTGACGGGCCTGCCATTCCGGCTGATTGCTTTCCATGGGAAATGTGCCGAGCAGCTTGAACTGCGGTTCCGATTGCAGGAGGTTGCGCAGGCGGTTCTGGATCTGAAACTCGGGGTTCGGGTTGTCCGATACGATCAGGTATCTGACACCCTGGTTTCTCATCAGCTCGAGCAGCTGTTGGTCGTTGTGCACCAGCTCTTCTTCCCCGCCCCTCCGCTTGATACGCATGACCCACAGGGATTTGCGAAGCACCACAAAATGCCGGCCGGAATCGAATTTATTGAGAAAAAAGATGAAATTGGCGGGCAATTCAGCGTCGAAAAGTATGATCCCGGATTTGCCGCCCTCAACCACCTGCTCGGCCAGTCTCCCGTACCCGACGATATAGGGCCGCTGATACCGCCAAGCCGACAGCAGCGAGTTGCCCATGAACACCACCGCTAGCAGGGCTCCCACGATACGAACCGCCTTGATTCGCCAGGGAGAGGCGAGTAAGCCCACCGCGAAATACGTAAAGGCGGGTATCCAATAAAACGAGTAGCGAGCCTCCTTATGGAAGATAAGGGTAAAGGTGATATAACAGGCGCCAATCCACGCCAACATGACTACGCTGGCTTCGCGTTTGCTCCACCAGCGGCAAGTCGCGATTCCCGCCAGGCTTAACAGCAGCAATGGCCAACCCAACTGACCGGGCAAAGCCTGCAGGTAAAACAGCAGCGCATTTCTGGGGGGAGGGTTCGCCGAACTAAACAGGTCTATGGCAATCCCTTTCCAGTGGACCAGAAACACCAGCGTGTAGAACGGACCGATGAGCCCCGCCACGATGGCCAGGGCCTTCAGGAAATTAGGGGTAAATATGAGTTTCCACCGGCGCAGCGCAATCACACTGAGGGCACAGGCGACGGGAAGGAAAATGACGCTTTGTTTGGTGAGCATTGCCAGGCTAGACCACAAGGCAAAACGGTAGAGATTCCCCGCCTCGTTGATGGTCAGGTATTCATACCAGTAATAAAGCGACACAATGCACAAGGCCAGCGATGGGATTTCGAGCATGACCGCTTTTTCAAGAAACAGGACCTGGGGGAGCGCGGCGAAAATGACGGTCGAAACCGCTGCCGTCCACGGGTTGTGAATGCGGGCCACCCAGCGAAACCAGGCGATCGAAGCCACCAACGCAAATAGCAGAATGGTGATCCGCGCCGTGACTACCGAGGGTCCGAAGACGCCGAACAGTAATCCCTCGCATAGGTAGAAAATGGGAGGCCAGTGAATGATCCCGCTCAGCGCAGGATACTGCGCGTAATACAGGTATGTGTAGTGGACCGGGTGAGTGAGGGGAAGGTCCTTCAGCAGATCGGCAAAGTACAGGCCGGTAGCCGCATGTTGGGACTCATCCACGTTGTAGTCAAACTCGCCGCGGCGGACCCCTCGCAGCACCAGCAGGCTAACTAGCAGCAGAGTAAGCGCGAGTAGCAACACGTAGCGGGTGCTGAGCAGGCCTTCCGCGCCTGCTGAGAACCGAATCACGCTGCCGCGCGGAAACCCCTCTCTCGCCGGGATTACCCCTCCTGCCTAAGCCATGTTCGCGTTAGAGCTTAGTTCCGAACTGTTGCTGTCGTACCCCACAGGGAGGCAGGCCGAAAAACCCGACGAGACTGTCTGCAAGCGACGGACCACCCACCACCGTTACCTGCGCCGGCAAATCTGGCTCCTTACCCGCCTCAAACCGCTTGAACGCTAGGCAAGAGCGAGGACACTGCTGTCGTACCTGATTTCTCTGGTCACCGAAGGCCCTAGATCTTCTCGGCACTCGTGGGTGAGGCAAACCCTTGCCAAACCCCATATGCAGTCACGAGGATGGCATTCGGTCCGATCACCTTACCAGTAGACCTCAAAATGGAAGCCCGAGCCTGTCGGTCCTAGATGACACTCTCTGAACAGACATCCTTAATCATTGCGAGGCGGGGATCCAGTGTTAGTCTTGCCCAAAAACCAACCCTGCTAGTCTACTACTTATTCGTAATTACCTTACAGATCAAGAAGAATAGTTCATGAGCATCCAGGAAAGGGGCATGGTAGCAGACCGTAGCCGCTTACTTGGGTTTGGCTTGCGACGTAGACTTTCCCATTGGCGACCGTTGGTACCGCAAATTTGACGGGAGGACCAACCAAGGCATCTCGCGTACCGGCCTCAGATGAGTTGTAGAACTCGTGGGAAACATTGGTTGCATCGAAAGCGTGAAGGACGCCTTTGGCATCCAGAGCCCAGAGAATTCCGTTCTGGCTGCCGTCGGAAGACACAGAAGTACTGGCGCCGGGGTATGACATGGGTACCGCATACGTCTCGCTCGGCACCAACTGGCCGTTCTGCAACTGGTACGACCGGAGGATGTCTGTTTCCGCCCAAAAATAAACATTGTTCTGCCAAAACGATGGGGTGCTGAACACTCCGAACTTCACGCCGCCGGCCGCGCTGGTGAGGGTCTGGAGAAGTTGGCTGCCGCTGGTGGTGGGAGCCGTACCTCCCATACTATCTCGGTTCACCAGGTAAATGTTCTTATCCTTGCCCGCCACGATTGCGATATGAGGAAAGGAGCCGGTCTGGTCAGGCAATAGAATCGGCCCCCCGGAAGACATCTCGAACGAATTGTCGGTGGTCTTCGTGGCAGGCTTAAAATAGTCAGCCACGGTCAAGCCGGGCGTCGTGAGCTTTATGAAGGCGCCCGAATAATCGTTGCCACCGCTGGCGACATCATCGGGGCCGTTGCCCGCGGTGACGTAGATATTTCCGT
>DATJVZ010000383.1:0-6100 GCA_035501575.1 Terriglobales bacterium
AACGGCCCATATGGGGACCTTACCGGCATGATTTCAAGCGCCGAGGACCTGGTACGGCTGGGGGTCGCGCTAAATCACGGCCAACTCCTCAAGCCCAATACCTTGGCGCTCATGTACAAGCCTCAACTCAGTCCGGTGATCGCGTATCAGGAGCACGGGCCGGCGAAAAAGCTCGAATTTGAACAGGCGCTGATTTGGAAGATTCGCAAAGACGCGGGCGGGCGGCGACTTGCCTACCACACCGGCAGCGTGAAGGGATTCAACTCTGCTTTGGTAAATTATCCCGACCTGGATTTCGTGATCGCTGACATGGCCAACGGTGATTCCATTGGATCCGATGAACTAATCGCCGTGGCTCAGTTCTTCCTCGATACCAAACCTCAATAGAAACGTAGGCGAGGTCGCTGAACGAGTTAGGACGATCGAAGATTTAGGCTCGCCGGAACGGCATATCCGGCCAAATCACTGTGGGGAGAACCGCGATGCATTGGACCCAAGTCTATGATCCTCTCGGCCACTGGTGGTTGTCTACGCTGGTTGCCGGGCTTCCTATCCTTGTTTTGTTTGGCCTTCTTGCCGGACTGAGGGTAAAGCCCCATTGGTGTGCTGCCGCCGGCGCCTTGACGGCCATGACGCTCGCTATCCTGGTTTTCGGGATGCCGCCGATTCTGGCCGCGACCAGTTTCCTGTACGGCGTCGCCTTCGGGCTGCTGAAAATAGCCTGGATTGTCCTGGCCGCTGTTTATCTCTATGACATCACGGTTGAGACCGGACAATTTGAAATCATGAAAGAATCGGTGGCAGCCGTGACCGCCGATCGCCGGCTGCAAGTCCTACTGGTGGCATTTTGCTTCGGCGCGTTTATCGAGGGCGCAGCGGGCTTCGGAGCGCCGGTAGCGATCGCCGGTGCGTTCATGATTGGGCTGGGATTTCAGCCGTTCCACGCCGCCGCGCTCAACCTGATCGCCAATACCGCGCCGGTCGCCTGGGGAGCGATCGGAACTCCTGTCCACACCCTGGCGGCAGTCTCCGCCCTTCCGGAGTCTGACCTCAGCGCCATGGTCGGTCGCATCTTGCCGCTCACGGCGGTCATCGTCCCCTTTTGGCTGGTGCGAACCATGGTGGGGTGGAAAGCAACGCTCGAAGTGCTCCCTGCCATTCTCGTGGTCGGATTCTCCTTCGCCATTACCCAGTTCACCTGGTCGAATTATGTCGACAGCAATTTGGTGGACATCATGGGGGGCGTGGTGTCGATTATCGCCGTCGTTCTCTTTCTACGCCTTTGGAAGCCAAAAACCGTTTGGCGATTCGATTATGACCAGGAAGCAGAAGTGCCTCTGCCACCCGATGAGACGATCGCTGATCAGGCCGGAGCAGAATGGAAGCCGCGGGATTTTGATGGCAATCTCCAGGTCCGTTCCTACCGCAAGGGGCAAATTCTGAGAGCTTGGATGCCCTTCGCGATCCTGTCAATCCTGGTACTGCTGTGGGGCCTTCCCTCGATCAAACTGGCCATAAACCAGGCGACCACGCCGGCGTTTCGGGTTGTGCTGCCCGATGGTACCGTTCGCCCCGGACAGCCTGGCTGGGACGTTCCCTATTTGCATAATGCCGTCTATCGCGCGGCGCCGGTCGTGCCCAAGCCAACCGCCGAAGCTGCCCGCTACGACTTCAATTGGTTATCGGCAACCGGCACAGGATGTTTCTTGGCGGCAATTATTTCCGGTTTGCTGCTCGGGCTCACGCCCGTCCGCTTGGCGAAGATCTTTTGGCGGACGTTGACGCGGATGCGGCTGGCGATGGTTGCCATTTCCTTCATGTTGGGACTTGGCTTTGTGACCCGCTATTCCGGGCTCGACGCAGTGCTGGGGCTCGCCTTCACGCGCACCGGACCGCTGTATCCATTTTTCGGAACGTTTCTTGGTTGGCTGGGTGTCGCTCTCACCGGCAGCGACACTTCTTCGAACGCGCTGTTTGGCAGCCTGCAGCGCATCACCTCCCAACAACTGGGTGTCGACCCCGTGCTCATGTGCGCCGCCAACAGTGCTGGAGGCGTGATGGGAAAAATGGTGGATGCGCAATCGATTACCATAGCTACGTCCGCCACCGAGCAGGTGGGCAATGAAGGGATCATTTTTCGCTTTGTGGCGTGGCACTCGGTTGCTCTTGGCGCCATCGTCGGCATCATTGTTATGCTCTACGCTTATGTGTTTCCCTCCGCCGTGCCCCATGGACTGCACTTTGTGAAATGAGGTCAGTTGCCTGCGGAAATGGGGGCCAGACCGGCCTGCTGCAACTGCCGGTTGAGTTGAGAGAGAAGATTTTTTTTCAGGCCATCCCATTCGGCGACACGGGACTTCAGTTCCCGCGTCGAACCCTCAAACAAGGTGATGGCTTGGGAAGGAACTGGGCGGTCGCTCGTCTCAACCACGCTCAAGGCGGCTTCGAGCCCGCTATTTGCCTTTTTGAGGCCGCTGACATCGCCACCCGGTTCCCCGGCAATAATTTTGGCGATGTCGCTCCGCAATTGCCGAATCTCCGTCACGAGCTCGGGATGGGCGGTGGCTTTCGTTTCCAGTTGAGACAGCTGCTCGTCGACCCGGTCGACCTCGTCCCGCACCGTTTGTCCATCTTTGAGGGTAGCTAAGATTTCGCGGCCAAGCTGGGTCTGCCGGTCGAGCTCCTCGGGCGTTGCCGTCGCACGCGGATCCATGCGGACCTCGAGGGATTGAGGGAAGGTCGCGCCGTCGACCGTCAGCCGCACTTCATAGCTTCCGGGCGCCACTCGCGGGCCGCGGGGGAGGGAAGACTCCGAATCCTCGCTCTCGTCCGTCGATTTCACGCCTGCCGCGCCCCAGCGAAGATCCCAGACAAAACGGTGCATGCCCTGAGTCTTTTCGAGAACCTGAGGTTTGGGCAGCCAGCGCTCGGCGATTGCCGGCGGAGGGTGCTTGGCTTCCTTTCTGTCGTCTGAGGAGAATGCTCGGACCAGAGTATGCTGCGCGTCGAAGATGTCCAGCTTGACCTGACGGGCTGCACCCGTCAGGTAGTAGTCGAGGATGGCACCATCGGGGGGATTCTCTGCCGCCGGCTCCTCGGGCGGCAATGGTGTGGAGAGAAAGGAATCGTTGTCCACTCGCACGGCCGTCGCGGGACGATAGAGGAACGCCTGGGCTGCCTTCCCCGCCTCGCCGGTCTGGCGCAATGGCGTAATGTCGTCGAAAATCCAGAAGGATCGGCCGTGGGTGGCGATGACGAGATCATCGTCGTGAATGACCATGTCCTCGACCGACGTGGCAGGAAGATTCCATTGCAAGGACTGCCAGTGATCGCCATCGTCGAAGGAGACAACGATGCCGAGCTCGGTACCGGCGAAGAGCAAGCCTTTGCTTTCGGGGTCTTCACGAACCGCACGCAAAAAAGAAGCAGCCTCGAGACCATCCGTGATCCGTCGCCAAGTCGCGCCGTAGTCGCGCGTGCGATAGAGGTAGGGTGTCTGATCGTCGAGTCGATGTCGATCCACGGCGGCGTAAGCCTCCGCCGGATCGAAGTGGGAAGCCTCGATCATTACAATCTTGCTCCACGCCGAGAGCTCCTTCGGAGTCACGTCCTGCCAAGTCCTGCCGCCATCGCGGGTCAGATGAATCAGGCCGGTATCGCTGCCCGCCCAGATCAAATCGCCGTTCAGGGGCGAAGGCGCGATGGTAAACACTACCCCGTAGCCGCGCTGTTTGGCGTTTTCAACGGTTGCCGGGCCCATTGGTTTGTCATCCGGCTTCGAGGGTGTCGCCCCGGTGAGGTCGGGGCTGATGGTCTCCCAGTGCAGGCCGCCGTCGGCCGTCTTTATCACAAACTGGGTGCCGAAATAGAGCGTCTTTTTATCCACCGGCGAGAAGAGTAAGACCGGAGTCCAAGGGGCGCGATACTTACGCTGGTTGATCTCGGTGGCCCAGGTCGGCAACGGCCAGGGGGTAATGTTTTGCCCGAGCGAGGTTCGCAAGTCGAAGCGAGAAACCCCTCCGTACAACTGGCTGACATAAAGAATGTTCGAATCGTTGGGATCCGGTGCGATGTAGCCGCTCTCGCTGCCGCTCGCCGAGAAGCTGTCCCGGTTGGTGATCTGCTGGTGGTCGGTGCGGCTGGGCACGGCAATGGCGCCGCTGTCCTGCTGATTGCCGTAAACCGAGTAGGGAAATTTATTATCGGTGATCACGTGGTAAAGCTGGGCGGTCGGTTGGTTATACCAGGTACTCCAGGTCTCGCCGCGATTGACGCTGATCGTTGTGCCCTGGTCGGTTCCGAGGATCATGCGCGAGGAATCTTTGGGATCGATCCAGAGCTGGTGATAGTCATCTCCTCCGGGTGCGCCGCGCACAATCGAGATCGTCTTGCCTCCGTCTTCGGAGCGGTACAGTGCGACGTTCGGCATATAGATGACATCGGGATTTTTGGGGTCCACGGTGATGCTGCTGAAATACCAGGAACGCGTGGTCAGTCGCCGGTCGGAGTTCGCCAGCGTCCAGTGATCGCCGCCATCGCTCGAACGGTAGAGTCCCGGTTTCTGGGCGTCGATGAGTGCGTAGACGCGCTGGCCGTCGGGCGATACGGCGACCCCGCTGCGGTTCCAGTCGCCTTCGGGTAAACCCACGGTCAGGCGCGACCAGCTCCGCCCGCCATCCCGCGAGCGGTAAAGACCGCTGCCCGGCCCCCCGAGCGGCCCGTAGGTGCTCCAGGGCGGACGCCGGGCGTGCCAAACAGTCGCCAAGACAATTTGGGGATGGTCGGTGGCCATGGCCAGATCCGACGCGCCGATGTCTGGGCCGAGATCGAGCACTTTGCTCCAATGCGCGCCGCCATCGCTCGACTTGAAGACCCCCCGCTCGGCATTCGCCCCGTAGGCATGTCCCAGGGCGGCGACATACACGATATCGGCATGCTGGGGATCAATGACAATCCGGCTGATCTGGCGGGTGTCGCCGAGGCCGATGTGCGTCCAGGTCTGGCCCGCGTCGGTGGACTTGTAGACGCCGTTGCCCGAAGCAAGATCGGAACGGATGTCAGACTCGCCCGTGCCCACGTAGATCACCTTGGGATCGGACCAAGCCACGGCCAGCGCACCGACCGACGCAACCTTCTGTCCGTCAAAGATCGGCTTCCACACCACGCCGGCATCGCTCGACTGCCACACACCACCATTGACCGCGCCAAAATAGAAGGTGGTTGAGTTGCCGGGAATACCGGAGACGGCAACCACTCGCCCTCCGCGAAAAGGCCCGATGAGCCGCCACTTGAGCCCGTGGTAAAGCTCAGGAGGAATGGTCTGGGCGGCCAGGGCGATGGTGGTTGTGAGCAGGCAGACGACAGGCTGGCGGGAGAGTCGAGCGAAGTTCTTCAAGGATTGTCCTCGCGCTTAAAGTAGCCATAGTGTAGTGGAAATAAGCCAACTCCGGCAGGGAAGCCCTGCCGCGAGTGGCGGTGATGGGTCCCAAACGCCGAGCTTAGTCGGTGATGACTTGGGACATGAGCTGAGCCACGGCCCGCTGTGCCTCCAGAATGGAGAAACGATGATCCATGGCCCCGGCCAAGTCGGAGTTGGCAAAAGTGATCCGGCCGAATGGGGCCGCGCGCAACACCTCGCGCGCTGCCGGTTTGCCCGGGCTCCCGAAAAAGAACCCGGGTTGCGGGCTCAAGTATGCATGCCCCCAACGGTTCAAGATAATTCCCACAATGTCCCTGTCTGCCGCGAAGCCGGCCGCCGCAAACATGTCCGTGAACTGCTGCCGAATCCGCCGCTCATAGTCGCGGAAAGAGGTCGTGATCAGCTCCCGGCGACCGCGATGGCCCTGATCCTGGGTGCTCAAGCCCGGATAGGAATATAAAACCTTGACGGTCAGAACCACAGGCGAGTCAGGGCCAATGGTTTTTGGAACGTTGCCCACGGTGGCCAGGCGGCGCAGCTCCAGGTAATTGCCTATGCCTTCGCTAAACCAGCGACATCCGGTGATGCCCATCTTGGCCAGGGGGCGCCAGTTCCGTAGCGCAACGTTCGCCATCATGCAGGGTGAACGATAGAATTGGTCGTAGGCGGCGGCTTGCGCAT
>DATJVZ010000384.1:0-8795 GCA_035501575.1 Terriglobales bacterium
ACGGGGGCGGGCGCCGCCGAACTCACTGGAGCTTCCAGACGTGCGACGAGTCGCGTGCCGGCGGGGAGAAGCCTTGCCAGCGTGTTGTCCTCGGAGGGCAAACTCTGAAGCACCGGTGTTGTGCTTTGTGCAGAACGCACAAACACCATCGAGGGCTTCTTCAGGTCGGAAACTGGTTCCGTGGCCGGAAGCGGTGGGGGACCCGGTATTGCCGCTGCCTGCGCAACTGCAGGGTCGGAGAAATCCACGTTCTTGAGCGCATATTCTCCGGCATTTCTGGCCCTGCTTGGTGACGGTTTCTCCAGCGTACCCGTGTTTGCTCCTGAAACTCTGGAGGATCCAGTGAATCTTGGAGAGGTTCCGCCGACTTCCTCCGGCGTCACTTGCGAACCAGGAGCCCCGTCCCCGCCACGCACATCGGCATTGAGAATTGGAGTCACTGTCTTGCTTGGGTCGTTTTGTTCCTGTCCGGGAGTAACCTTGCGCCCGAGGCCGGGCGCGCCACGCGCGGTTTCCCCAGGCAGCGGGGAGCGGCTTTTCGGGCTTGAGAATAGACCCAAGAAAAGCAGAAGCAACGCCACACTCACTCCCGCCAGCAAGAACAATGACTTGCTTTTGTCACGGCCTAGTTCACGGCGGCTGGCGACCGGCTTCTGATTCTGTCTTATCTTTTCCAGGGCTGCGCGGAGGCGCTGGAATGGACTAGCGGCCCCAGCCTCCTCAAGCCCAGGTTCGGGACTTGTTGTTTGCGCTCGGTCTTCACCACCAGCATCCGGCGGTATTTCCTGACTTCTATTAGTTTGCTGCTCTTGGCGCTCCATGCTCGCCCTCCCGGAGTGAGCTAACTCCAAAACCGATCGGGGCCAGGGCCGGACGATCGACCGCACCCGACTCCGCCATCTGTAGGAACAACGTCTCGTTGGATTGCTTGTAGGGTGGACGCTCGAACACCACCACGCCGTCCGCGCGCTCTCCGGAGCCCAGGCGACGCCGGCTTAGCCGGAAATCCATGATTGTTAGTTGCTCTGCAGTAGACCAGCGATCGTGCTTAACGATCTTTCCCGTCCTCGTCTTGCCGCCTAGCTGGACCTGTGGGGTCATCAGCAATATCGCGTGCTTGCTCGTGTTTACAGCCGAGAACAGCACAACCACCTGTTGACCGCCATCAATCACCTCGCTGATCCCGACGCGCAGGCGATCTCCTTTGACACTCTCCCCTTCGACCCGTTCGCCAAACAGCGTAGGCAAAGGGGCGCGTTCTTGACGGCTCAGCAGCTCATCCAGCGATCTCGGTTGTGCCTGGCTTGCTGTCGGTTCCCCTGCCGAGTTCGGCATATTCGTGGTACTTAGCGCCAGCGATGTGGGTAGCAATGACGGCTGTCCATCGCCACTTCTTGTCGTCGCGTTCGTTACCGACTGCGCTGTCGCAAGCGGGGTGGTCCGCCCAACCAGTGGGAAGGGAATAACTTCTGGTTCAACCAAGAAACTGCCGGCTGGCTTGTACTGCAGAAGAAAGTCAACCTTGGCGGGAACCGCAGACGATCCGCGGCTGACCAGAAGCAGACTGATTTGCCGGCCGTGGACGGTGGAGACGAGCAAGTTGGTTTCAGCACTTTTTTCCGTGATAGCTTTCACCAGCACCAGCTCCGGTTCGCGCTCTGAGTGCTCTACCTGAAACAGCGCCGGATCACCAACGGCGACGGCGTTCACTGCTTCCGGCAGACGGATGGCCGTCACAAAATGCGCCGCTATCTCTACCGCAGTGACCTTGCCATCTGTCGCGGCTTGTGTCCGTACTTGCGGATGTACGTCTATCACCTGTGCGTGGAGCGCCATCGCCGCTGACAATAGCCAACACAACACAAATGCTGTCTTACGGATGCTCATGTTCCACCTCTTGTCTACGCCATTCGGCCGACTCGACCGTTGCCTTCTGTCTTCGCCGGGCGCGGTATCTTCTTGCCACTCGGCTCACATATCCCTGCACATCGGGAGACGAGTATTCCAGGTTTCGCGAAAGAATAGGGGTTTCACCGACGTAGTAGGCAGCCGTGACCAATCTGAGGTCTCCGTTGAACTTCTGGATCAACCAAGCCAGGTAGGCCACGCCAGCACGGATGTTCTCGTCGAGTCGAAAACGGTTCTTCACCCCAAAGCGCAGGGCCGTTTCTGGCATGAGCTGCATGAGTCCGACGGCGCCCTTGGAGGAAACTGCGGAGGGGTCCCAACCGGACTCCTCGTCAATGATGGCCTCGACAAGATCCACGGGAACTCGATAAATCGTCGCGTAGTATTCTGCCCAGCGCACAGAAAGGTCACGCACCTCTCTAGTGCCGGCTGCTGCCTGCGCTACTCCTACCTGCATCAGCACTAGAAAAAGGCACGCTAACTGTGCACGTTTCATGCAACAGCCTCCGCTGGGCGGGTTGCCGCTTTGCGCGGCACCACTTTGCCGGGCCCTACCCGTTGCATCAACTCATCTCGATATCGCTTTGAGTCCGCGACCAGCCCCTCAAAGCCCGCGCGCAGCAGCAGCCGTTTTCGGTCGGCCTCAGTCTTCGCCAACAGTGGCAGTAGTAAGTCCCGTTGATCGTGGGAAATCTCTTCCATACCCATGACTTCCAGGGCTCGTGCTAAGTCCAGCATTTCTGCGATTGAGGGGGGCTTCTCCATGTTCCAGCCGCGCAGAGCATGTGCCAATCCGGCCAGTTGACCGCGCAAGCCCACGCTATTGCTCTTGCTCCGCACGGCCAGGATTTCCGTTTCCCGCTCGACCGTCGGATACTCGAAGCGCAGGTAAAAGCACCGTCGCCGAAGCGGGTCACCCAGCCGCCGCTCCTCGTTGGAACTAAGCACAACAAATGGCACCGTCGCGGCGCTTATGGTCCCAAGTTTCGGGACCGTGACCTGCCATGCGCTGAGGATTTCCAGCAATAAGGCTTCGAAACCTTGGTCCACTTTGTCGAGTTCATCGATGAGCAGCACACAAGGCCGAGTGTTGTACCTTAATGCGCGAAGGAGCGGCCCCTCCGCGAAGAAATCTATCGTATGCAGTCGTCTTCGGATCTCGTTCCAGTCCTTCTCAAGGTGTTCGCTCTGCGTCTCCAAAAACAATTTCTGCAAAGCCTCGTCAAACTTCCCAATCGCCTTCTCTTCAGTGATTCCCGCGTAGCATTGCAGTCGCTCCACCTGCACGTCTGCGGCACTAGCCACGGCATACGCCAGTTCAGTTTTGCCGCATCCAGGTGGTCCCTCAATCAGCAAAGGCCTCTGCATGTGCGCCGCAAGATAGAGCACTTGCAACGTCACGGGATCCACGATGTACCTCGCCGCCCGCAGCTTGTCCGCCAACTCCTGTGCTGATGAGAACACGCGTGGCTCCTTTCGCTCGTGAAGCCTACACCGGAAAGTTTTTCCCTGCATGTTCTGAAGACCGACTGCTCGGGGTTTAGGTTCCACTGTTCCTCACGTTTCTTGCTTTGCCTGTGCGGAACCAGTTCTCGGGGTGCGGGCGTGCGCCATTGCTTGAACCTTGAAAGTGTCTTGGCTTGAGAAGGTTGCGATGGCGAAGGAGTGTAACGGTCCGCGCGGCCGATTGCGCTATGCGTCACTCGGGTGAGCGTCCAGAACTTTTTCTAGCTGAGAGCAGGGTGGGTGGTGACATTCGGGTGATGTCACCGCGAGCGTCCCACGGACCCGCGCCGCAAACGTCCACAAGTTTTTCAGTCTGAGAACAAGATCGGTGGTGACGTTCACGTGAGATCGCCGTGGCGCCTGCGGTCGCAGACTTCCACAGTCTCTTTCAGTCTGAAAACGAAATGGGTAGTGGCGTGGTAATCGAAGTTTTCTTTTCGCGAAAGCGATGTTGGCTCCCGACGAATCTACGGGGCGAGTTGGGAGGTAGGCGTTTCACAGTTCTTTTTCTGCTGAGAGCAACATGGGTGGTGATTGACACTGAGGCGAACTCAGCGCGCCTGTTGCACTTGTCCTCACGAGGTCCGAGCCGTCCTCGACGCCTCTCTACGCTCCGTTTGACACCCCTTCCAATCCGCACTACAACACCGTTCGGCACCATGAATGATATTCGTGCAGAACTCGCAGCCATTTTGCTGAACAGGCAACTTCCGTGCGGGGGTTGGGCTGCCCTTTCTTGCTCATCACAACCGGTACTTGAGCCCACCGCTCTTTCATTCCTTGCTTTGGGTTCCGAATTCAACCCCGCCGCTCGCAATCGCGCCCGGCAATTTCTCCTTGACAGTCAAAATCTCAACGGCAGTTGGCCGGCGTTTCTGGGAGACGACCAAGAAGGATCCTGGGTGACTTCTCTGGTTCTCATTGCTTTGCGGGATATCGTGGAGGACACGCTCGTCCGACTGAGGGGGTTTGCTTGGCTCTCCAATTCGGCAGGAAAGGAATCGAATTGGCTCTGGGAGTGGAAGTTCCGCACTACTGACCGCCACGTAAAGTTTGATCCGGATAAGTTCGGTTGGCCTTGGCTACCGGACACGAACAGCTGGGTTGTGCCTACTGCCAGTGCCATCCTGGCAATTCGCGGACTGCCTTGCACGTGTGGCATTGAAACCATTACATCTCGTATGCAGCGAGGCCTTGAAATGCTCTTGGATCGCGTCTGCCCAGGCGGAGGGTGGAACGCGGGGAATGGAGTGGTCTATGGCGCGCCTCTCGCTCCTCATCCCGACGACACGGCAATTGCTCTTCTTGCTTTGAACCTCCAAACCCAGGAGCCTGCTGTTCGAATGAGTATTGAATGGTTGGAACGGGCCGCTCCTGTTCTTGTGGCTCCTTGGAGTCTCGCCTGGTCCATTCTGGCGCTCGCCGCACACGGTCGCTCAGTTTCTCCACTGGTGGACACACTCTTACACCTTCCTGAGCTTGACCAGATCGAAGACACGAGCACTCTGGCGCTTGTGCTACTAGCTTTCGACTGCCCGCGCGGGTTAGCTGCTTTTGGAGTGAGTGCATGACCATCACTCGAAGAGATCTCTTGGTTGGCGCTGCGGCCGTTACCGCTGGCGCTGCGGTTTCACTTCCATACTTAATGCCTCGCTACCACTTTGTCCGGCGGCCACGGCGATCCCACGTGGCCATCCTCCACGTCGATGAGTATTCTGAGTGGATTGAAGAAATTCTCTTCCGTGGTCTCCAGCTTTTCCACATAGATGTACGGGGCAGGGTGGTTGTACTCAAGCCAAACTTAGTGGATTACATCCCCGGACAAGCCATCAACACCGACCCGCTGCTGGTAGTGACGGCCGCGGAGTGCTTCCGGCGCCTCGGAGCCAAAGGGATCGTGGTTGCCGAAGGGCCTGGGCATCAACGCGACACAGAGTTGGTGCTCGTCGAGAGCGGCTACCACCAATACCTCCGGGAACGACAAATCCGCTTCGTAGACTTGAATCGCGACGAACTGATCCGTACGCCCCTTCGTGCCAGCTATACCGGTCTCACGCATCTGTACTTGCCAAGGACCATTCTTGAAGCTGATTTCCTTGTCTCGATGCCCAAGGTAAAAGCGCATCACTGGTCTGGCGTTACCCTCAGCATGAAGAACATGTTTGGTGTTGTTCCGGGAACCAAGTACGGCTGGCCCAAGAACATCCTTCACTGGAGAGGAATTCAGGAGAGCATTCTCGATATATGCGCAACGGTTCCGGTTAACTTTGTCATCGCGGACGCAATCTTGGCGATGGAAGGAAATGGCCCACTTAACGGGACGCCTCGGCCCCTTTGGAGCCTTATTCTCTCTGACGATCCCGTGGCCGCCGATGCGACTTGTGCCAAACTGATGGGCTTTGACCCTGATCGAATCACTCATATCCGGGAGGCATCTAAATTTCTCGGAAATTCTTCCGATGAATGCATCGAACAGACGGGCGAAACATTACGGAAGCCGCAAAGACCATTTCAAGTGGTGCCCGAGTTCGAATTTCTTCGCGCTGCTTAGGCTCCTTCCAACGATTCTCGGCGTAAGGTAAGCATCGCTTGTCCACATTGGGATGGTTCAGTGTGATGCCTCTCACGACCTCGTTGATCCGTCGCTCATCTTCTCCGCACTCTGCGCGGATTGATCCTTACTGGGGATACGAGGATGTAGGGATTTTCTTCATCCTGATGACTCTCACGGCAGCAGTGTTTCGATTCGCCGTACGGTTGCGTCTGCTGCCGACATTGCAACTGGCGAATCCAAAACCTGCAATACAGTGTGTGATCGTGCTTTTTCTTCTACTGGCTTTGTACTTGGTTCTTAAACTTCGGTACCGCCGGGCTGTAGTTGAGCCCCTGGGTTGGGTGCTACCTACTCTGCGCTATGGCGCTGCTGCTGTGCTGCTTGGACCGATTTTTGCAGTTAGCGTGATGCTTTCAATTCGCTCACTCCGTCCGGTCTCTCCCACACCTAGAATTGATTTCCTTGTCTTGGCACTTCTGGTGGGTCCCGTTCTCGAAGAGTCTCTCCTGCGCGGGTGCATTCTGCCAGTGTTGGCACGCACGTTCGGCAGCGCGCTCGCCGTGAGTGCCACTGCTTTTCTCTTTGCTCTATTACATGGTCCCGCGAGCCTGGCCCATTGGATTTGGTTTGCCGCGACAGGCATAGCGTATGGGTGGCTGCGGGTTGCATCCCATACGACCACTGCTGCCTTTTTTATGCACGCGTCGTACAATCTCACCCTGTTCCTTCTCGGCGTCGCCTGAGGGTTGAGCAGCTCGATTGTTTTTCGATTCGATCAAGGCTATTCTGCGGAAGCCACCAACGCGATAGAGGGTGCTTCGACGTCCTGCTCCGGTCATGTAACTGTTTGCTTTTCAGGTCACCGGCCTGAATCTGACCTCCGGTGCCTTCGCGAAGGAAGAGGTTCGCCCAAGTGAGGCTATCGAGACAATTCAGCCAGCCCACGCGCGGCACGAGTTCGGAATACGCGATTGAGCGGTCCGCGCGCGATCGGGCAGACGAACAAGCTCGCCATGTTCCCTGGCAGCGATTGCTCGACGCCCGTAATCAATACGTGAAAATGCAGGAGTTCTACTATTGGGTTCGGTCGATCATTGAGGCCGAGAATTGCATTCCGGCCTGGCTGGCCAGGACTGTCGATCGACGCTGCCCACGATTTATGGTGCGAGAGAAACGAGGTCAACGCAATCGTTCTAAAGCCCCACCCCTTCCAGTTCGTCTGCTCTTTTCGCTTCAAGAACACATGTTTGCGAAAGCGAAAAGGCAGGGCTGGTTCGATGCAGTGCACTTTTACGCGATCCGAGATCCTCGTTCTCAGAATGCGGCAGCCCATTGGTCGGAGTGCGTGAAAAAATGGAGGGAAGTAAAACCGCGGAAATACCCAACATTCAGGCAGTGGCTGCGCGACGCCGCTCGGTGCGATTCATCCGCTCACCTTGTTCTGGGAGCCCGCAAGGCCAGGGCATCGTACAGGCTGGTCGAGCGTGCGCGCCTTAACAAGGCTGTTGCGCGCTACATGAATTGGGAGGCTTTTGCCTATTGGGTAAGGCCCCTGTTGGAAAGTTCAACTCCGGTGCCAGCTCCGGTTGCATCTCAGTTCGCGCGCCGATGCCCCGGGTTCTTGGAGTTCAATCAAGAAGCGCGAAAAGCTGATCGCGCAGGTTTCCCCGAAGATTGGCAGCGACTAATGGCTTGGATAACAGACCGGTTTTTTCTTGATGCCAAGAAGGAGGGGTGGATCGATGCAATCCTGCTCTCTCTGAGAAGTCATCCTCGTGCAATACGCACTATGGAGTATTGGGAGCGCTGCGACCGGATTTGGGCATCAAGGCTACCTGTCCCGTATCCCTCTTTCCAGCGTTGGCGCCAGCAAGCCGATTCCTACGTCGTGCCTGCGCCCGGTCGAAAATCTCAACTTGCTTCCTGATGCAGATCTGAGCGTATGCGATTACTTAGAGGTGTTCCGCGGCACGTTTCGTAGTGCCCAAAATAGACGTTCCCGCGAATATCACGCTTGCATTTCGGGCATAGCCGGACGACCATCGCTTGCTTCAGAGGACCTGGTAACGATCTCTGCTCGCCCGGTTCAATTCTTAAACCATATTCCTCGATAAGCCATTTGGCGACGTCTGGATCCATGAGCTGCAGATTCAATTCTGAGCTGTGCTTCGCACAGAACGCCTCGAAGGATCGGTCGGTTACAAACGTGTCCATGACCTTCAACTCGCCCGTTGCAATCAGATTGCTGACCTCAGCGACACTGAAACCCAACAATCTTGCAACCCGTTCCCATGAGTACGCTTCCTTACCTTTCGGTAACTCCGGAATGATCTTGCCTGAGGCTCGTGACTGCAGTTGTGATTGATGCTTCTCAACGAATTCTGCCAACGACGTGGCCGATATCCGCGGATCGCGCACCGGCAGTAGTCCATTTCCAATCAAATGCTGAAGCCGGCGATAGCTTATATGTAAAGTGTGTTGCAGTCGCCGCAGTGACCATCCATCCGTTACCCTAGCGCTGATGCCTCGCCCCTTGAGGCGCGAGCGAACCGATTCTTCTGAACGGCGGAGTTTCTCCGCAATTTCTGCAATTGAATCGTAGCCGGCCCGTGCAAACAGCTCATCATCCTCTTCTTTAATCCACGGACGCCGCTTCCCGTTTTCTCCGTTCCTTCTTGTTTCAACCAGCCATCCCTGCCTTCGCGCGAATCGTGAAACTGCATTAGCGGAAACCCCCGGATACATCTCTCTGAGTTTCTTGAGTGCCTCTACTTTTTTGGAACCGCCATTTCGATAGCCGTCACGGAGATTCGCAATGAGGTCCTCA
>DATJVZ010000385.1:0-15804 GCA_035501575.1 Terriglobales bacterium
AGCGCCGCTCCTGCTGCCAATAGAAGGTAAAGACAACGTGTCCGCCTGGGCCTAGCTGATCGGATGGCAAATCGGCGACGTGCGTTCCTAGGCCGGTATCGCGCGTCTCTATATCGCGCGTGTTCTTCCAGCTATCGAAGCCCCAATGCACCAACGCTGGGGTTCGCAAGAGGATGCGTAGAATCTTCCCCTGGGGCATGGTTTGACATTTATTGTTAAATCGCCACGCGAAGTACGGCGATTTTCTCTTCTCGATAAGATAACGTTGTTTGGGCTGGGGAGGCTGGTCGAAGATTCGTCCATCCCGCAGAGAACGTCGCAGTTTGATATATTCCGAATGCGCCCACACCAGCGGACATGCCGACCCAGTAGGTTTTCCCTTGAACAACTCGCGTTCGGGTAGATCATCCGTGTCCCACACCTGCTCAGGAAGCAGACGTCCGCCTTCTGTCGAGTACTCCATAACCTTAAGCAGCTCTAGGGCTATGTTTTCGTGTCCGGCGGCCAATTCGTAGTGCGCTCGTTCACCGGCCAATAATGGCCACGGCCGGCCGATCCCTTGTCCGTCAAACGGGGAACCGTCTTCGCGCTCCCCATAGCCGTCACCATTGTAGCGATACCAGCAAAACCCTTGCGGCAGCTTCACTCGCAGCAAGGCGTCAATCACTTTGAGCGTATTCAGAATGCGCGGATCATCCGGGGCGCGCAGTCCGAACCGCACCAGCGCTAAGGCATCCGGGCTGATGAGGTGGGTTGCCGGTTCCGAGCTTTGCCCCGCAGGCCGATTCTTGATCGGTACGAAGCCTTCCACGGGAGAAGCAGCACCATCTCCCTCGGGTGGAGCGATTCGCACGTAATATCCCTCCACTCCGATTTGTCGTGCCACATCCGTGCCGGTAGCATAGGTCCAGCGTTCAACATTGTCGTTCCAGTTATCGGCGGAGTCACGCAGATAGCCGGCCATTGCTTTCTCGCCTACGGCTTCGGCAAAGTCCGCGGCAGCCAGCAGAGCCGAGATCTCGACCGCCAGAGTAAAAGGGGAATACCCGGCATCCTCCTCCCAACGATCCTGTTCTGTGACCGGACCGTTTCTCACTAAAAAACCCGCTGCACGGCGTACCAGGCTCCACCAACGGTTCAGCTGACCCATGTCCTCGGGTGCATCCCGCCACAGTCGATCCACCAGGAGAATGGGAAAGGCCGTTTCATCCATCTGCAGGCCAACCCAGTAAGGACGCCCATCCAGCCACATATTTTGCGCCCAGTGCCCGTCCGCCTCCTGGGTTGACTCGAGATAGCGAAGGACGCGGACCGCATCCGAGGGGGCTCCGGCGGCCAGAAATCCGAATGCAGTTTCCACCAGATCACGCGGCCAAACCAAATGATAGCCGCCGAGATCTTCATCCCCTTTGTTGAATCCCCATGGAATGGAAAGGCTGGCAATCACTCCCCCGAGAAACTCCTTGGATTCATGGGTGCGTAACACGGCTACGCTGGCGCGGTACAGATCCCGCTCGCGCGGTGTTCGGTCGAGTGTCAGCAGGCTGTTCTGCCACTCCGCCCAACCGATCACGTAATGCTCGCGAAGTTCTTCGTAGGGTTCGAGCAGGCTCGATCGCGTGTGCTGGCCGGCTTCAGTCCAGGTCTCGCCAAAGCCGAGCGCCAGAATGAATTCACCTTTCGAGGACGCCAGATCGATCTCCCCGGTAAGCGCGATATTCCCGTTCTCAGCGCGCGTGTAGGCCCACGTCATCTGATAGTTCTTGGCCAAATCCTGCCAACCATCGGAAAAGCCAACAAAGCCAACCGACATCTTCTGCCACGGAGTGGAACATCCGAAAGCCAGAGCGGTTTGATTATGTTCCGCGAATAGCATGCGTTCGCCCTTGTAATCACCAACCCAGCCGGTATTGCCGGCCCCACCATTGGCGAGATGCGGAGCCAGCAGCGCGTACAAACGGTAGTTAGCGAGCGCCCCCTGGAGCGGAACAAATCGAATTCTCTGGAGAACAACGTTACGGTAGGGATCGGTAAACACTTCTTTTTCGATGCGGTATCGCCCGTTGATCTCCGAGTTGCTCAACTCATAAACGGGAATGCCGGGCGCGAGCGGCAGGTTCGAAAACGCGCAGTGGCGCTTCTCTTCTGAGAAATAATCCACAGCGTTGGTGACGATCAGCCCCAAATCTCGAATGCACGCTTGGTCAAGACGCGGATAGTAGACTTCGTTGAGGATGCCGTGGCTGAGCGTGAACCAGACCCGACTGCTGGGGCTTAGGGCTGTACCCCCTCCGGTTTTTGCGCTCGATGTCCAGCGCGGTTGAATTCCCGGCCATCCCGGGGCAACGGATTCTGGCTCAATCACTTAGTTTGTCCCTCGCCGTTGTTTCCAAACAGAAACTCGAGCGCCCGCGGAAAGCGTTTGGCCCACGCACTTTCACCGTGGGTAGCACCTTCCTCGATCATAACCAGCAGATGCCTCTCGTCCGCTCCTGCCCTCTGGATGATTGCTTCGAGGGTGCGTATATCTTCCACGACTTGTTGATCCTTATCTGCCTGTCCGCCCTCTCGGGTGCCGACCGCCAGGAATACCCTCTCCGGCCAGTGCCGCAAGGTCTGGCTGCGGCGCAAAATTCTGCGCTGGGAGACGTACAGCGATGGGCTCTCCAAAAGCAGGCGGCCAAAGATTCCCGGCCGCGCGATCACCGTATAGAGGCTGATCAAGGCACCTAAGGACGAGCCTCCCAAGCCCGAGTTTTCCGGGCCAGGGGCGATTCGATAACGCTTGCACACGAATGGCATTACTTCGCGCATTAGGAAAGCCGGATAGTGTTTGCCTTGCGGAAGTGGAATAGCCGGATCGAGCGAGCGATAAGATATGAATTCCTTCATGCGATCGCTTTGGGCGTGGTCAATGCCCACCACAATGAGGGGAGGAATGGATGCCTGCCGAATCAGTTGATCGGCGGTTTCGTCTACCCGCCATTCGATGCCATCAAAGGCCGTGGCAGGGTCGAACAGATTCTGGCCGTCGTTGAGGTAGAGCGTCGGGTAGTACCGACCCTGATTTTTCGGTGCCTCATAGCCAGGCGGCAGCCAGACGCGAAGCCTGCGGCTGTTGCGGAAGACCTTGCTCGGAAATTCGTGCAAGCGAAGATCCCCGATGACGCCAGAACCCCGGTTGGTGGCGTTCTCTGCCAGACGCTCGACCGGGGGGTGAGTGATTTCTTCCATGCTCAGACGCGCCCTCGCTTCAGGCCTGGAGTTTCGAACTTGCTGCCAAGTATGACGAAAGGGCCGTAATCATGAGGATGATGGCCAGCGACGACAGACAGAGGACGCACCACGTCGCCAACACAAAAGCTTCAATGTAGGTGAGATAAAGAGCGAAGCTCAGTCCCGCCAGCGATGTTATCAATAAGACCATCGGAGTCGCCGTTCGAGTCCGGTAGCGCGTCGCCAGACCCAGCAAGCCCGCGTACCCCACGATGCCGATCAGCGCAACCGGCACCCCGAATACAGTCGAATAGGTGCTGCGGTTCACGATATCGCAATTGAAATTCTCCCCGAAGTCACAATACGTTGTCTTCGACGATCCATAGTGATGATAAAGAGAGATGGAGGATATTGTGATTCCGGCGGCGGCGCAGATTGCGATGAGGGTGAAGATGATCCTGGCCCGGCTGGTCATGGCAACGGGCATCCGGTTTGCTGACTGAGAAACTCGAGCGAGTGAGCGCCTTCGACTCTCGATCCATCGGAAAAGACCCAGGTCGGATAGTGTTTGACGTCGGCATCAGTGCATATTTGCGCCGTCGCACGCGAACCTTTTATCCCGCATTCGATGTACGGCGCGTAGGTAAAGGAAGAGCCAAACATTTCCTTTTGGTCGGCGCAATGCGGACACCAGAAAGCGCCATACATTTTGGCGCCCTTCGCCGACAGGCACTGAGCGAATGCGTTCAGCCGGCTAGCCTGTTTGTGGCGGACGAAAAGATACAAGCCTCCGGCCGCCGCTACAATCAGCAAGCCGATCGCAGCCTTTTTCAGCCAGGGGTTCGGTCGGGCCGGTTGCTCCCGCTCCTGTTGCCGTCTTCTTCTCTCTTCCGACATTCGCCAGTTACTTGAATTCTTATACTACGACATTGATTACGCCGGGCAGCACATCGAGCGTCTTGCACTGCAAGGAAAGAACCTCCCCGTCTACCATGACATCTACGGCAGCGTCGAGATAGAAATCAATCTGTTTGGCCGAACGTCGTTCTGCCAGGGGATGATGAACATGCGTTCCGTCGTAGAGTGTGGGCAAATTGCGGATGAGACCGATTCTGCCGATGGGTCCCCAGCGCACATACTCAATCAAACCATCATTGACCTCTGCCTGGGGGGCAATCATCATTGTGCCGCCCGTGAATTTGCTGTTGTTGAAGGTAAGGAACAGACACGGGCGGCGATCCATCTCGGCGTCCTTATCGACACACAAGGGAAAGGGGCGCCTCTGCAACCGGAGTAACGAGACAAAGATCGATGATTGGTACCCGAGTTCGCCCCAACTACGGAACCGGCGAGCCCGCAAGGCGGCAACATCGGCGGCAAATCCCATGGACAGCAAGTTGAGGTAGTGAATGACCCCCTCCGCGTGCCGCATGCGTAACACGTCGCAAGGCTGCGATCGGCCGGCCAGCAATGCCTCGATCGCGTGCTCCACCCCACGCTCGGTGAACTCCCGCAGAAAGGAATTTCCAGTGCCTAGGGGAAGGAATGCCAGGGTAGGCCGTTCCCGCGAACTATCCTGCGGAAAAAGTCCGTTCACGATCTCATAGGAAGTCCCATCGCCGCCGACGGCAATAAACTTGCGATAACCTCGCGCCGAAGCCTGGCGAACGATCTCGGAAGCGTGCCCCGGACCCTCGGTTTCCGCCATCTCCAGAGCGATTCCGCCGCTCCGCAAACGATCCAGAGCCGGAGCAACCAGGTTTCGGCAGCGCCCGCCGCCAGCGGCGGGATTGATCACGGCCAAAAATGCGTCGCTCACAATTCGGTCACCGCCGAGCTATCAAGGGTCCCTCGAATCTCTTCAGCCAGAAGCGTGCGCTTGATCTTCATCGATGCTGTCCGCGGAAAGTCCCGGCTCCAAAGAACATATCCTTTCACTCGCTTAAAATCGGGCAAACGGCGATTGCAGGCAAGGATCTCGTCTCCCAGGGTTTTCGTGAACTCCTGGTTCTCGGTCAGGCGCAGCACAAGCACCAACTGTTCCTCACTCAGAGACTTCGCGGGCCACACATAGTTAAGGGCAAAGACGCAGAATTCTTTCACCGGCAGGCTATCGAAGACCGTTTCGATATCCTCGGGATAAATGTTCTTGCCGCCTTCGGTGACAATCATATTCTTCTTGCGTCCAAACAGTTGCAGGTGTCCGCTGCCATCCAAGCGTCCCAGGTCTCCCGTCATTAGCCAGCCATCAACAATCGTTTCAGCCGTCAATTCCGGTGCATCCAGATAACGGGCCATGACGGTCTTGCTCCTCGCCGCGACCTCTCCAATCCCTTCAGCATCGGGGTTGAGGATGCGAAGCTCCACTCCCGGCAGCGGCTTGCCCACCGTGTCCGCACGAAAGGGCTTCAAGTCGTTCACCGTGAGTACGGTTCCAGCCTCGGTAAGGCCATAGCCGTTCGCGACTGGAATTCCCAGATCGTAGAAAAACTGCAAGGTCGAGGGCTCTGCGTACGCACCGCCGGTAATGAGGGCGAGCAATTCTCCTCCGAACGCATCGTGGACCCCGGGCAGCAGTCTGCGGCTCAGCTTGACATGGGGGTGCCGCTTCGTCAGGAATCTGTTAAGGGCGATCATTCGATTGAGCAAGATGGCCTTGGTCGGCGACAGCTGCGCGAATTTGGCGCGTAGCCCACGCTCCAGGTTCTTTAGGACGAGCGGCACGAGAGTGACGTAGGTGATTTTGTACTTTACGAATGCATCCCGAACATATTCTGGGCGGAGGGTACGCAAGTGTACGACACAAGCCCCGCAGACAAAGGGACCGATGAACCCGACCATAAAATCGATCGCGTGATTCGTGGGCAGGATGCTTAGATAACGCACGCCTGGCCAAAACGGATACCAGGCGGTGAGCGATTTGCACTGCTCCAGATAATTCTCGTGCGTCAGCATGCAGCCTTTGGGACATCCTCCGGTTCCCGAGGAATACACGATGCACGCGGTATCTTGGCGCATTCGTGGAACGAACACGGGCTCTCGTTTTCCACGGAACTCCTCCCAGCGGAGGGCACCGCCGAGATCAGCTCCGCGCGGCGCTTCTGTCACCAGTACGGTCTTGAGTTGATGATTGCGGGACTCGGGAATCTCGCTCATCGCGCGCCATAGGTAGTACTCCGTCACCAACACTTTGGCACGGCTACGCGCCAGAAGTTGCCAATGCTCGCTCGGGGTCAACTTATAGTCCAAGGGGACAATGACACCACCACCATAAAAGATGGCGTACGCGGAGATCAGCCACTTGGATTGATTACTCATGATGATGGCGGCATGATCTCCAGCCTGAAATTCCGCCTCTTCGAGAGCACCGGCCAGAGGCAAGGCGATCTCCTTGAAGTCGGAATAAGTGAGGCGGGTTTTTTCCCGCCCTCGATCCGACTCAATCAGGCAAGTTTCGTTCGGCCAGCGGTCCAGCGCCTCCCGCAAGGCCGCGCCTAGAGAGCTGTATTGATCTAGATCCAGCATGGAAAAAAATTAATTCACGCCCGCCATCGAGGCACAAACGACCCAGGCAGGATCTCCCGAGGGCGTGATCGTGTAGCGGCGTTCACCAAGAACAGCGTATCTCGTGCCTCTCACCCCGGTGAACTTGGGTCTCACAACCGAGCTCGGATCCTACTGGCCAGAGTGCGAAAGTCCGACACTCCCTGCAACTCATAATCCGGCAGCTCAACATGAAAATGATTCTCCAACTTCGTCAGTAGATCGAGCGCTTGCAGGCTGTCAATCCTAAGCGTCTTGAAAAAATCATCATCCGGGCCAAGCTTTTCCCGGGGAACTTTGAAGTGGAGAGCGGCGAGATTCAAGACTTCTTCGAGCGTTGGATCAGGGTCTTTCATTACCGCGACGTTGCCAACCATGGTTTCCCTGCCTTTCTCTCGATCATGGCAAATACGGTTGTGCATCCCGGCAATCGACGAACTGGCGCAATCCCGCCTCGACCTCGGGCCGGCCGCAGAGCTCACAGAAAATGTCGATTTCCCGCCGCAACTCCTCGTAAGGAATCGGCTTGATGAATTTCTTGGCCGTGGTGGCGGTGTGCCGGTCAAACTTACTCAGCTGCACGGCCGTGGCTCGAGCTACCTTCAGCGCTTCCCCTTCGGCCACAACCTGACTGACGAGTCCGGCTTGCTGGACCTTGGTGGCCCCAAAGCTTCGCCCCGTCAGCAAGAGATCGCGGACCAGCGCATTTCCCATATCACGCTTCAGCCGCGGGATTCCGCCCCATCCCGGAATCAAACCGAGTCGCAACTCGGGAAAGCAGAAGCGCGCGGTACGGTCGGCAATGATCAAATCGCAGCCCAGAGCAAGCTCGAATCCCCCGCCGAAGACCACCCCGTGCACCGCCGCGATCGTCGTCAGGGGCGAATCATCGATGGCATTGATCACCCGGTGAGCGCGCTCGAGCCGGGCCCGCACGCTCTTGAGGAATGCATCGCGCTCCGAGGTCTGTAGGAGGTGGTAAAGTTCGCGCAAGTCTGCGCCCGCGCTGAACCCCGCCCGGACCGAGCTGAAAATGATGAGGGCATGCGCCTCCAGGGCAAGCTTGGCCAGCGAATCGACAAACCGATCGGCTTCTTCGAGCGCGACGAAACCGAACTCGTTGCAAGGCTCCCGATGCAGCGCTAGTTCAACGACGCCGTCCTTCACCGTCCAGGAGAGCGCTTGCCCTTTGAATTGATTCATCCCGTTTCCACTATTGCAACCCGCCTGCCACCGCCTGCTTGAGTGCGTACATGTTTTCGATCTCTTTCTTCAGCTGGGTTGCAATCACATCCCGCCTCAGCTTGCCATTGGTTGTCATCAACCCGTTCTCAATCGAGAATGGCTCCTCACAGATGTGGAAGGCACGAATCTGCTTGTAGTGCGGTAGGCTGGGATTCAACTCATCAATCGCCGATTGCATCTCTGCCGCGGTGACAGTTCCCGTCACCAGGACCGTCAAATAAGCGCGCCCATTCCCCGCCAAGACCACCTGCTGAGCTCCGGGCAGATGGCGCAGCAGTAGGTCTTCTATCGGTTCGGGTGCGATATTGTGTCCTGTACTCAGAATGATCAGATTCTTGATCCGACCAACAATCCTCCAGTTCCCCGCCAGATTTAGTTCGCCCTGATCTCCGGTATGAAGCCAACCGTCACGCAGGACCTTGGAGGTCTCCTGCGGGCGATGCCAATATCCGGCAAATACATTGGGTCCGCGCACCAAAATTTCATCGTCGATCCCCAGCTTCATCTCAACGCCGTCGACGGCGGGCCCGACACGGCCCGGTTTGACGTTTCGGGGATCATCCATGGTGCAGATCGCCGTGGTTTCTGTCAGACCATACACCTGCAGCACGGGAATGCCCAGCATCATAAAGTAAAGTTGGGTTTCGCGACGGAGCGGGGCTGAACCACAAATGAGGGCCTTCAAGTTCGTACCGATCATCTTCTTGCGAATGATGGGGAAAACCAGGGCCTTGGCCAACCCCAGCCAAATCCCATCCCCCGCGCCGGCGCGAGCTTCCTGCTTTCTGATCCAGGCCGCTTGGGCGCGGCCGTAGATGCTGAACTGAAATCCACCGGTCTTTGCCAATTGTTCATCCACGGCCTTCCGCATCCGCTCGAGCAGGGCTGGAACATTCACGAAATAATCCGGCGCGAGGCTCCGGATCTCGGGGGCAAGCTTCGACAAATCGGTATTCAACATCACCAAACTGCGGCGCAGCAAACCGGTCAGCAGCGTGACCCAGGCGGCTGCGAAGCACAAAGGTGCATACTGATACACCCTATCCTGGCGGGTACGGTTCTTCATCAGAAGGTCTAGCCGGCCCGACGTCCGCCCGAGGATAAACCCGATATTCCCCGAGGTGAGTACGACACCCTTGGCCTCACCCGAGGTTCCCGACGTATAAATGATCGCCACCGGATCGGATTCGCCGAGAAGAGGTTTCTCCAGCGAGCTCTGGGCGGGGGTCGCAAAAATCTCCTGGAACAGGTGCTGCGGGGGAACCTCCGGCCAGGCCTCACGCACACTATCCCGCAAACCGGTGTCTTCGCAACATACCAGCGACGGCGAGCAATCCTTCATCATGGCCACGAGATCAGCCGGCGTCTGGCGCGAGTAGAGGGGCACGGCAATCAGCCCTTCCGAGATAATGGCCAGGTCCATCGCCACCCATTGAATGGTGTTGGCCCCAAGCAAGACGCAGCGGTCACCACGATTCAGTTTCTTGCTGCGCAGGAAGGTTCTTCCCTGCGCAATCAAAGCTAGAAGGTTACGCCCGCTTGCCTGAACGGTGTCGTTGCGCAGCTCTTGGAGGACAACCGTGTCGCCCGCAACCTCCAACTGTTCGCCAATTGCCTCAAGGAAATTCAATGTTTTGTCATCCAAATTGCGTATCGCCAGAATTCGCTTATTCCGCTGTCTACCTTCCTAAGTCGGCCGGTCCCTCAGCTATAGGCCTCGACCAGGCTACGCAGGCCCGGACTGAGAGGGGGCAAGTAGTCCTCCCAACTCCATTCTCCTCGGCGGGTGGGAAATTCGGGATAGCGGCGCTCGAGCTCTTCCTCGAAGTGCACACCCATGCGTGCCATCAGTTTCAAATTTCGCACCACGGTACGGGCAATTCCATCCGCAATCCGTTCTCCCTCCCCGGCTAGCTTCTCGAACGCTGCCAGCAGTTTCCCTTCGAGATCGGCGTCATCTACATTCATCAGCAAATCTTCGTGTCCACGCTCTCGCATCAGGTTGCGGATGCGTTCGTCCATCGTAATTCCCGCCGAGGGCACCAGGCCGGGCATGGAGGTCACAATGCCGTGATAGCGGGAAGAAGCCATCATATGGCAGCAGCGCAGAACACTCACCAGTTCGTAAATGTTGTACTCCTCGGAGGTCAAGACCGGGACGGAGCCTAACTTTTCCGAGATCCGCTGGCACGGCCGAGTGTCCAACCGCTCGGTGGCCACAAGGATTACGAACACCTTTTGCTGCTTACGGAAATGATCGACTGCCTTGGCAATGGCGCTTAGGTAGCGATCGAACGCCTGCTTCGCTTCCGGACCCGAGTTGTGAAAATATACTGAGCGGTAGTGACTGTCCTGGTAAGCTCCCGCCACGCTGTGGGCGACGAATTTGGCGACCGATGCCTTGACCGGCCACTCGAAAGGATTGATGGGACAAACCACCAACACCGGCGTGCTTCCATCCCAACCCAGTTTGCGCAGCGTCTTTTGACCGAACTCCGCGGGAAGGGGTTCGAAGGTCCAGGCGGTATCGGTGCCCAATTCCGTAGGCACACCCAACTCGCGCAACACGGTTCGCGATTCTTCATTGCGCGTAATGATCAGAGAATTCTTGCAGAACCGCGCACACATCTTTCGGATCGGCGGATCCATATATCCCGCCTCCCCGCCGTAGCCCACCGATAACTTGTTCTCAGCGGCGGCGATTCCGAGCGAGCCGATCATCATGGTGGTCAGGGCGTTGGCAAACTTGCTCTTGAACATCGAGCCTTCGCAAGCCACGACGCCATGATGTTTGGGCACTTCGTCGGCCAAAAAAGGGGGGAAGATGTCAGGCAAATGCACCTGCCGCGTGCCCGCAAAATACCCCTCGGAAAAGCCGAAATTCTGGGTCATGACGCTGAAGTCCACGCGTTCGCCGCCCACAATATGGCGAATCTGCCGCAGCATCTCCTCAACTCGCACATCCGACCCCATATTGCGGGTGCCGTTATAACCTGCAAACAGCAGCTTCAACCGTTCTCCAGGACGCCATGGCTTGCCCCTTCCCAGCATCCAGGCAAGTTTCGATTTTTCGATCGAGGCGCTCACCCAGGTCTCGAGCAGCAAGTCCATCATGCGGCCGAACCTCCCACCTTCGCGGGCCAATCCCGATAGGGATAGGTGAAGTTGGTTTCCCGGCTGAATTTGAGCAGCGGATAGCTGTATCGTGAAAACGGTATGGGCTTGCGGCCCAATTCGCTGGTCACTCGCTGGTTGTCGAAAACCGTGTTCCAGACCAGATAAGGGAAAAAAACCTTCATCAGAGATGCAGGGTTCGAAATCTTGCGGCCGGAATTGGCTAGGAAGTTCACCGTGCCCGAGAAGGGACGCTCCAGGACGGGCAGGAAGACGGGTCGCCGCTTCTGCTGAGCGTCGGCCAGAGCTTTGGTCAACGCACCGAAACTCTCCGAGTCTTTTCCCGAAGAGAGATGGTAGGTGTCGTACTGCGGATGCTCTTTTTGGTGCAGCGTCGCAATGGCATCGGCCACGAAATCCACGTTGACGATATCGAGCTGGTCGGCGCGTCGAAAAGGCAGAGCCGGTAACCCCTCGAGGAAGACAAAAGCCCTCACCATGTCAAACTGAGTCGTCTCCGGACGCCGGCTGTCACCCAATACAATGCTGGGGCGGAAGATCGTAATCGGCACTTCCGGCAGAAGCTGGCGGATCATGTGCTCACAAAATTTTTTGGTGCGCGCGTAGGGGTCGTAATCGGATCGATTCCAATCGATGGCGTTGTCCTCGGTGACAACCTCGTCTTGCCGCTTCCCCGCGACGGCTACCGTGCTGATGTGGCTGAACCGCCGCAGGCCGTGATAGTGGTGCACCCGCGTCGCCAGCTGCAGTACTTCGAGCGTGCCCCGCAAATTCACGTTCAGGCAGCTCTTTTCCGACCTGCGGTTCAACGATGCGGCACAGTGGATCACCGAATCCGTGGTGTGAACCAAGCGATCGTGATCGTCGCGAGCCAAACCGAATTGTGGACTGGTTAGATCTCCGCGAAAGATGCGCACGCGGGTCTGCAAGTACTCATAAAAGCGGGGAAAGTCCAGATGGAGCTGCCAGGCGTACCACAACCTAGCCTCCGCTTCCCGCAGATCGCGCGCTCGCACCAGCACGTTCAGGGAAGCGCCGTGCCCTTCTAATAAATTAGCGGCAACATGCGCGCCGATGTATCCGGTCGACCCGGTCAAGAATATCGCCACGTTCCCCCATTGGTGCCGGTCTTAACCGCGCCGTCCTCGCTTCCGGCAAAGGTAAGTTGCACGCTGCGTTGAGGACGCGCTTCAAGCGGTCGTCCTTCGATCAGCGGATACGTCCAGCGGCGTAAAGCTGGAATATGCACATTGATCCAGTAGTTCCACCAGTCGATCGCGCGTGAATCATAGCTGAACCCGCCTCGTTCTTCCCGAACCAGCGCTTGCGACAGCCGCTCAACGTTTTCCGCCACAAAGTCGTGCTCATTCAGCAAAATGAACGGTTCAAACAGTTCGATCAGCTTCTCCACTTTCTCGAGATTGCGCTCCGCTTTAGTAAAAGGAGTCTTCTTCAGCGGAAGGGCCGACATGATGCGCTGAATGGACTTGATAATCGCCTTCTGTGCCGGAGCCGACATACGTTGATACCGCTGTTTGGACACGGGAATCGCGTCGAAGCGTAAGCGCAGCCAGGATTCCAGGCCTTCTTGCGCGCGGTAATGCTTGCGATGCGCGAGCGATGTAAGTTCAATCGACCGGCCCATATCGCACGGGTTGGTGACCGATGTGGCTAGCTGATACACCGCCTCATGGCGACGCTCGAGGAGCGCCGCCGCGATCAACGTCATGCCTTGGCAAACGGCATCCACTGGAATTAGATCCAGACGCTTGCGCTGATTGCTGGGAAGTTGCCGGAAGTATGTTCCCAAAAGGTAGGAAAGTGAAGCAGAAGTATTGATCCCCTCGTTCCATCCGGGGAAAGGCCTACTCAGAGAAGTTTCCACAATCGCAGGCCGGACAACGGCGATAGGCAAAGCGGCGCCGTACTTTGCAATCAGAGATTCGGCCAGGCTCTTGGTGAAGGTGTAGGTGTTGGGCCAGCCGAGTTCAAGGGCACGCTTGCTTCCTGCCTCCGTCAAAGTATTGCGCAGCCAGCGCACACGATTCTTGCGGATCTGATTGTCCAGCGCGGCGCCGTGCAGGCCCTTGGCCGCGTGCTCCTTTGCGAAGGCTTGTTGGCGAAGCTGCTCGCTGATCTCCGCGCTTTCGGCCTTCTCCTTGGCTTGCTCGACCATTGCGCGCAGGGCGGACCACTCGCGCTCGGCGTCAAAACCGGCGACACCGGCGGGCGTGTAGTCCGGGCGCAGCCTTTCGGTGACCCGCCCGTCGCGCGTTCCCGCTACGTAGCAGGTGGAAAGGTGCAACAACGCAGCATGGTCAGACTGGCGCACGAATTCGACGAGATTGACGGCGGCACCGACATTAGCGGCGAGCGCATCCCGCAAATCGGGGTTGAAGTCGGTCAGTCCAGAACTGTTGATGATTAAATCCAAATTCGTGCGCAGAGCCTGGCTAACGTCAGCTGCTAATCCCAAGCCCGGTTGGGAAACGTCTCCTTCGAGGACTTCCACCCGCGAGGCAAGATATCGTCCCAGTCTCGCTCCGTGACGTGCGAACAGTGGATCAAAAACCGGCGAATCTTCGACCAGCCTTTCGAACCGGCGCTCGGCCGAATTCGACTTTTGGCTGCGGATCAGAAGGTAGAAGCGCGCGATCTCTGGCAGATCCAAGAGTGCATTGACTAACCAGACTTTGCCTATGAACCCGGTTACCCCAATCAGCATGACGTGCTTGCCACGTAGGGCCGAGCGAACCGACAGCGGTCGGGATTGGCGATGACCGTCGAAGTGAACAATGGGCCGCTCGCGAACTGCGACTTGCCGCTGCGCGGGAGTTACCGCTGAATCGAGTACCTGCACGTCCTTGAGCCCGAGGTCGCGCGCGAGTTGTTCCGGGTTGCGAGCTCCATCCGGGCCGGTGCCGGTAATCCGTGCCAGGGCTCCCCGCGGACGAATGACGGGATCGAGCAGCCGGCCGGTGGCGATCCCGTCCCGAAATTCCAGGCGATTGGCGATCACCGATTTGACGCCAAGGTGGCGCGCCAAGGGACGCATCACATGGTCCAGTCCCTGGCTCACCAGCACGACTTCTCCTCCCGAATCAATCCTTGCCTTCAGCTGGCGCACGCCTTCCGGCTTCAGTTCGGGGCGCAGTTTGTACTGAAAGTATTCTTCTGCGAGGAGATCGAGCCGATCGTGACTGACTCCTCGTAAGACGCTGTACACCACGCGGGTGGCAAAAACGCGGTGCGCGGCATACAAAAACGGGCGCAGCAGGGCCATGAGCAGAACCATGCCACGTTTCATCCAGCGGCTGGTGAACGTCTGCAGGTTCCAAGTAAAGAAAGCAATAGGACGAACCGTGGTCAGTTCCAGAAGGCTTCCCTCAACGCGCCAGTAAAGGCGTGTGTTCGAGCCATTGCCGACGAGTTTGGGATCGTGCTCTGTCAAATTCCGTTTCGTCTCGGGACTGGATGAACAACCAGAACGCGAGTTGAAGATGGAACCACCTATTGTAAACAATCGACATCAAACCACGAAGAGGGAGACTCCTATTCGCCCTGACTTTCCATTCTTGGCTTGGTCGAGCCATCAAGAGCAGGGTAACTGAGCCATACCAACGGAGGATCTTCCTTCTACTCCCGCGAATCGAAAGTCCCCATTTAAGCAGGAGATCGTATGACGATTTTGCGCAGCTTCAGCGACTCATCGACGCGGGGAATAGGCACGCGGCGACATTGGCCTCCGAAGACCGTTCAGGTTCATCTCCGGCTGATAGATCCCGATAACCGGGCGCCGATCAAACCGCCCGCAGAATTCGCTCGCAGAGCTTGCGCGCCGGGCCGGTAACGCATGCATTTTGAATCTGTTCAGCTGTAATCAGTCCGCCCTGCAGACCTTGGCGTAGCGATTCCACCAGGTCGAGGATCGTGCGCTGCGGGCTGGTAAATCTGAAGCCCCGTGCTGTTTCGATATCGCTTTCGGCAAGATCAGCGTAATGCAGCGCCAGAATGTCTGGAATCTTATTGCGGCGGAAATGGCCGGGCACGGTCATGTGCAGGTGGGAAGAATTCAGGTCCGAGAAACCACAAAGGCTCAGAGCGGTGAGATGACTGTAAACACCCTGAACTTCCTGCCTCCGGTTCCTGGACCAGAGCGACCAACGGACCAGATCGGGCTGGTCCCCAGCTGGATATTGCGCGAGACGGTAAATGCCGCGGTGCTCGCGCACCCAGTTGCCAACTTTGACATGATAAGTATGGGTATTCTCTCTATAGCCAGCGACCTTCGCCTGGTTGGTGGTAAAGAAGCCCTGTTGAGTCCCGGCGATCTCATACAGATGCCGCGAAACCTCTCGATGTGATCGCGCCATAGCACAATCCCACAATTTGAATGAGTGATTATACAGCACCACTTACGGTGCAGGAACCGGGGTACATTATAGCGAAGGCCCGCCAGGAGCCTTGTCTGGCGGGTCTTCGGACCCAAGTAACCGGTTGACCTGAAGGCTATTGGGCGCCATCCTGCTCCTCGAAAAGCGCTGATTTTGGCTAACTACCCTCCACCCTAGAAGCAAGGCTATGGTGTATACCCTCGCCGCACCCCATTACGTAAGTTGGTGACAGTAAACGTCCCGTCTGCCATGGCCACTACCTTGATAGAGT
>DATJVZ010000386.1:0-6684 GCA_035501575.1 Terriglobales bacterium
AGAAGAGTCCTTGACGCCAAGCATTCCTGGGATAGGCGCCATCTGGAAGATTTGGCCGAGATGCACATTCCGCGAGGTTTTCGCCAGCGTCTGGAAGCGAGAAGTCAGAGTGGCCCGGCGGTGATCGCCGAGCTGAAGAAGGCTTCTCCCTCGCGGGGGCTGATTCGCTCCGATTTTGATCCACGCAGCCTGGCCATAGAACTCGAACAGGCCGGGGCAGTCGCGCTCTCGGTGCTAACCAATGAGGAATTCTTTCAAGGATCGCTCGGGAACCTCCAGTCCGCATCCGCCGCCGCCGCGCTTCCCTGTTTGCGTAAGGATTTCATCGTCGATGAAACGCAAGTGTTGGAAGCGCGAGCGAATCAGGCGGATGCCATCCTACTGATCGTCGCGGCCCTGTCGCAGGCAGAACTAGAAATGCTTGCCCGCCGGGCCGGCGAGTATCGCTTGGACGTCTTATGGGAGGTGCACGATCGAGAGGAAGTCCAACGTGCCATCGATGCCGGCTGTAATCTGATCGGGGTCAACAATCGCGACTTGCAAACTTTCAAGGTCGATCTCCGAACCGCGTTGCGGTTGGCGGATTCAATTCCACCCGAGGCTGTCCGGGTAGCCGAGAGCGGCATTCGCAGCGGGGCGGAGATCGCGCAATTGCGGAGTGCAGGCTACCAGGCGTTCCTGATCGGCGAATCCTTGATGCAGGAGAAATCGCCGGGAGCGGCCTTGCGAACCCTGCTTGCGGAAGCCAATTCTCCCGGAACCGTCCACGGGGAACGGGAAGTTGACCATTCATGACTTGGGTCAAGATCTGCGGAATCACGAACCTCGAGGACGCCGGAACCGCCGTCGAAGCGGGAGCCGACGCGCTGGGCTTTGTCTTCTACCCGAAGAGCCGTCGCTATCTCGATCCGGCAACCGCCCAACGAATCGTGGAGGAGCTTCCACGGGAGATCGAAAAGATCGGGGTATTTGTCAACGAAACTCCGCAGAGTGTCGTAAGCCTGGCGCAACAGTTGGGATTGACCGGATTGCAGCTTCACCTCGAACTCTCTTGGATTCAACAGGGACCAGGACGCCTGGCATCCTTGAACGGCGTGAAGCAGTATGTCGCGCTCGGAATCGACAGCCTGCTCCGATCCGAAGTCCCGGTTCAGCTCGGTCCAGGGCTCGACGGCATTTTTCTCGATTCTGCGACTCCCCTCGAGCCCGGAGGTACGGGCAAGGTATTTGACTGGGAACAATCCCGCCGGCTGGTCCACCGGATAAAACCGATGGCAAAGATC
The DNA here is from genome assembly GCA_035501575.1 of Terriglobales bacterium. GTDB lineage: Bacteria > Acidobacteriota > Terriglobia > Terriglobales > Acidobacteriaceae > JAFAGX01. The sequence continues at coordinate 1,284 of DATJVZ010000386.1, forward strand.
GTGATCGCGGGCGGCCTTACCCCCGCCAACGTTCGCGAGGCAATGCGTATACTTGAGCCTTGGGGCGTCGATGTCGCCTCCGGCGTCGAGGCCCGTCCGGGGAAGAAGGATGCGGAGAAAGTGCGTGCCTTCATCATGGCCGTGCGAGAGGCAGATCGGAAGATTCCATAATGGCAACCCAGACCATGCGAACCCCTATGGCGTCCCCCGCCGGTCCTCGCCCGGGCCGGTTTGGGCCCTACGGTGGGCGCTATGTGCCCGAGACGCTGATGGCGGCGCTCGAACAGCTGGAACGGGAGTACGAGAAGGCTCGGCGGGATCGGAGCTTCCAGCGCAGTCTGGATGAGTTGCTGCGAACCTACGCAGGGCGCCCGACGCCGCTGTTTTGTGCAAGCCGGCTTAGCCAGCAACTCGGTGGAGCCAAGATTTATATCAAGCGCGAAGATCTCCTTCATACCGGCGCCCACAAAATCAATAACTGCCTGGGACAGGCGCTCCTTGCCGTACGAATGGGAAAGCGTCGCGTCATCGCCGAAACCGGCGCGGGACAGCATGGGGTCGCGACCGCGACCGTATGCGCTCTGTTTGGCTTGGACTGCGTCGTCTACATGGGCACGGAGGACATGCGGCGTCAGGAACTCAACGTGTTTCGCATGCGCTTGCTCGGAGCCGAAGTGCGCGCCGTCGATTCAGGCTCTCGCACCTTGAAAGACGCCATCAATGAAGCCATGCGGGATTGGGTCACCAACGTTCGCACCACCCATTATCTGCTAGGCAGTGTGCTCGGCGCCCATCCTTACCCCACGATGGTTCGCGACTTCCATAAAGTCATCGGCCGGGAAACGCGCAAGCAGATTCTCCTCGCCGAAAAGAAGTTGCCCTCGGCGATTGTCGCCTGTGTTGGGGGAGGATCGAATTCCATCGGAATCTTCTATGGGTTCCTCAAAGACAGAGCCGTAAAACTGGTTGGGGTCGAAGCGGGAGGATCGGGTACCGCGCTGGGCGAGCATGCGGCACGCTTCAGCGGTGGGTCGCCCGGAGTCTTGCAAGGAACGTATTCTTACCTGCTGCAAAACGCTGCCGGGCAAGTCGCCAACACTCATTCCATCTCCGCCGGGCTCGACTACCCCTCCGTCGGACCGGAACATGCCTGGCTGCGACAGACAGGCCGAGCGGAGTACACCCGGGCCTCTGACCAGGAGGCACTCGATGCCTGCATGCTGCTGGCTCGAACCGAGGGAATCCTCCCGGCCTTAGAGTCGGCGCACGCCGTTGCCGAAGCCGTGAAGCGCTCTTCCAAGATGAAGAAGTCGGAGCTCATCGTGGTCAACCTTTCCGGGCGCGGCGATAAAGACATCGGCATTTTGCGGGAAAGCCTCAAGCTGAGCGCATCGCCTGGAACCGTTGCCCACTGAGCCAGTCATCGATTCTGGCAAAGGAACGGGCATGAGCGCGGAACCGCGCGCTGCGGGATACAATAATCGCTCGTCCCATGCCCTTGCACTTTCAAAACCATCCATCTCTCATCGCCTACGTCACTTGCGGCGATCCGGATCTTCGAACCACACGCGACATTGTGTTGGCGGCAATTGAAGCCGGGGCCGACATCATCGAACTCGGCGTACCGTTCAGCGATCCGGTAGCAGACGGTCCGGTGATTCAACGGGCCAGCCAGCGGGCTCTAAGCCAGGGGACGACCCTCGAACAAGTGCTCGATCTGGCGGGGGATATTCGCCAGCAGTCACCGGCAGGACTGATCATCTTTTCATATTTGAACCCGATTCTGCAGATGGGACTGCCGCATTTTGTGGCTCGACTCAAGCAGGCCTCGGTCGATGGAGCTCTAATCACCGATTTGCCTGTCGAAGAGGCCCGAGATTACCTTGACGCGATGCGAGAACACCAGTTGGCAGCCGTGTTCCTTGCGGCCCCTACCAGTACCAACCACCGGCTGAAACTGATCGCCCATGCCTCCGGCGGGTTTGTGTATGCTGTGTCTCGAACCGGAGTGACCGGCACGCGTCAGCAATTCCCGGAGGATGCGCAAGCCCTGGTCGAGCGGCTTCGTCGCTACACCAAGCTTCCGGTCGCAGTCGGCTTTGGCATTTCGACGGCAGAGCAGTTCTCCTCCGTGGGGACGTTTGCGGACGCAGCGGTGGTCGGCAGTGCCATCGTAGAGACCATCGAGCGTAATCCCGGCAAAGAAGTGCGGTCTGTGGCAGAATTCGTGAGAAGTCTCCTGGCGTGTCGCTCCTAGTGGGCGTTGTGGAATCGAATTTCCAAGCGCTGCCGGCTGGTCGACGCAAAGGCTTCGGATCCTTATGGACATATCCGATTGGCGGAAAAAGATCGACGAGCTCGACCGCAAGCTGGTGGAGTTATTGAGCCAGCGAGCCCACGCAGCCCACGCCATTGGCAAACTGAAGCAGGTCGCCCACATGCCGATTTACGAACCCGATCGTGAGCAGGAGGTGTTCGACAACGTACGCCGGCTCAACCCCGGACCACTGCCCAATCACGACTTATTGAATATCTACGAGCGCATCATGGATGTCATGCGGCAGATTCAAAGGGAGGAGATCACTCCCCCCTCGGCGAAGATGGAAAACGCAGGGGGTACCGAGTTAGATTCCGAGGTGAACGACTGAAGATTCTCCCACCAGCCGCTGCGAGCGGCTGCGATTCCTGAGCGTTAATGAGGGTGGGAGCAAGAGCCGGCCAGCTGAGAATTCTCTATGATCGTCGCCATGCAAGAATCGGCCAGGGAGGAAGAAATCCAGCGGGTGATCGATCACCTGATTCGCATGGGTTTCTCCGTCCATCGTTCGACCGGCGTCCGCCAAACCGTGGTTGCCGCCGTGGGTGCTCGGGTCGACTTCGATGTTCGCAATCTGGAGGTCCTGCCCGGTGTGCAAGAAGTCCACCGCATCAGCGCCCCCTACAAGCTGGCGGCCCGCAGTTTCCGCCCGCAGGGGACCCATATTCGCTTCCCCAATGGACTGACCATCGGGGGCGAGGAGGTGCTGGTCATGGCAGGGCCCTGTTCGGTGGAGTCCCGCGAACAGCTTTTTACCATCGCCGATCAGGTGCGGAAAGCAGGAGCCCGAGCCCTGCGTGGCGGGGCTTTCAAGCCGCGGACCTCGCCGTACTCGTTTCAAGGGCTGGGCCTCGAAGCCCTGAAACTTCTGCGCCAGGCAGGAGATAAATTTGGCATGCTGGTGATCAGCGAAGTGATGGAAATCTCGCAGATTCCCACGCTCTTGCCCTACGTAGACATTCTCCAGGTTGGAGCCCGCAATATGCAGAATTTCAACCTGTTGCGCGAACTCGGCAGGACCACCAAGCCGGTCCTACTCAAACGCGGCATCGCCGCCACCTTTGAGGAACTTCTGCTCTCGGCCGAATACATCATGACGGGGGGAAATTATGACGTCATCCTGTGCGAACGCGGCATTCGCACATTCGAAACTTACACCCGGAATACCTTGGACATTTCAGCCATTCCCATTATTCATAAACTCTCCCATCTGCCCATCGCGTCGGATCCGTCGCACGGTACGGGCCTGCGCGACAAAGTGGCGCCCATGGCGCGGGCTTCGGTTGCCGCCGGCGCCGACGCCCTCCTGATCGAGGTGCATCACGATCCGGAACGAGCTCTTTCCGATGGCGCCCAATCGCTTTACCCAGAGCAGTTTTCCAAGCTGATGGGAGAATTACAAATGATTGCTGCCGCAGTGGAGCGCAAGATTGCCTGATCCCTCCGTTCCGCCACCAACGTCAATTCCGCCGCTGAGCGAATCCGGCGACTCCAAGGGGGCGGGTTCCGCCTCCGAAGAAATCCCTTCCCGGCCGGCTTACTCCAGCACATCGCGACTCAACGAATGGCTCCGTGCCTTGGTCTCCTACGGAGGAAGCGACTTACTGCTCGTTCCCGGCGCCCCGGCTTGCATCCGCTTTGAGGGTGAGATTCGCAATTTTGAGGAGTCGCCTCTCGAGGGAGCCGACATCGAAGCGGCGGTGATTCCGGCGCTTACCCCACATGCTCTCGAGCTTTACCGTAGAACCCGTATCGGGGACTCCTCCTACCGAGTCGATGGCATGGGACGATTTCGCATCAACCTTCATCATCAGCGGGGGACGGCCGCCGCCGCCATTCGTGCCCTGCCCTCCCAGGTGCCAACCATCCGTGAGATCGAACTTCCCCTGTCGGTCGAGGCTTTGGCTCATCTGCGCCGGGGATTAGTGCTAGTCGGAGGCGCTACCGGCTCGGGGAAGTCCACCACGCTGGCGGCTCTGATCGAGGAAGTCAACCGCCACGTGGCCAGGCATATCATCACCATCGAAGATCCGATCGAATACGAGCACTTCCACAACAAGAGCGTCGTGGAGCAGGTGGAAATCGGAGTCGATGCCTCGGACTTTCCCACCGCCTTGCGGGCCGCGCTTCGTCAGGCTCCCGACATCATCGTCGTCGGCGAGATGCGGGATCCCGAGACCATGCGCATTGCTTTGGCCGCCGCCGAGACAGGGCACTTGGTCCTCTCCACGGTACACACTACCGACGTCGCGTCGACGGTTTCTCGCATCTCGGATTCATTCCCTCTCGAACGTCAACAAACGATTCGGCAGGAACTGGCCATGGCGCTGGCTGCCGTCATGGTGCAAACCCTTCTGCAGGCCAAAAACGGCGGGCAGGTGGCTGCGGCAGAGCTCTTGATGGTCGGCTACGGCGCCCGGCAGCACATCCGGCGCAACGCCCTGCAGCACCTGCACCAGGAGATTACTATGACCAAGAACAAGGGATCCTTCACCTTAGAGGAGTCCCTTATGCAATTGGTAAACCGGGACTTAATCGACCGCGAGACTGCCGAACTTCACGCCGTCCATCCGGAAGATCTCAAGAGCTTGCTGAGGAGCTAGCCCAGATATCCTATTCCGCTGTTCCGAAACTTGCGCAAGCTCCGCCACTGGGTTATGCTTTCGGCACCATTGTCTCGCCATCGTCCACAAAGCTCGAGCATTCTGCCCGATCCTTTATGCATCGTCTGACGGCCAAATTGTTGTTGTTGCTAGCGATCGTCGGCAACCTTGCCCCGGTCGCGTGGGCGGCCACGACCGCGGAGCACCGGGCATGTTGTCTTCGTAAAACGCTTCACCATTGCCGCGATTCCGCGGATGCCGAGTCTCAGAAGACCTCGGTTCGAGCGACCGACTGTTGTAGCCACGATTGCTGCCGCGCGGTGACGACGGCGCAGTGGGCCCACCCCCAGTCATCGACGCGAACCGCTTGCGCGCAAGACCTGCAAACTCGCCTTACCGCTTCCTACGCTGGTGTTACGACTACCCGACCTTCTCGGTCGCAATCCGCCCGCGCGCCTCCTCTCTGCTGAAGCCCCTCGAA
>DATJVZ010000387.1:0-7060 GCA_035501575.1 Terriglobales bacterium
ACCAAAAGCGCGAAGGGCCAGCCGAGAAACCTACGGCGTCGAATGCCGAAGGAAAGGCACTGGCTGACAAGGTAGTGGAGCGGATGGGTGGACTGGCTAAGCTGCGGTCGGTAAGAGCTCTGCGGGCAGAACTAACGGAAAGGGCGGTGGAGAACGGACCGGCGACTCCATTTAACGTCACCATCGTGTTTCCCGATCGCATACACGTGGACGTCGAAACACCTCGGGGCATCCTGACCCTTGTGGTCACTCCCGAACAAGGCTTTATGTCGGCCACCGGCATGGGTGCGCGTGACTTGCCTCGACCGGAGAAGGACGAAAACATGGCCCGTGCCCACCCCCACCAGGGCTTAGCGGCTAGCGCATCCCATTAGCCGAGTTGTGCACCAAGACTCCTACTGGCTAAAATGATTGGCCTGAGGCAGGCCAAAAGTCAGCTCGCGATCTGATTCCATTTTCCACTTGACCCAGCTCGGTGACGCGCAACTTGTCACAAATCCCTTGAGGTTGGGGAAGCAGTCATGGGAATCCCCGAAACCACGCTCGACAGGCCCGAGACTCGAAGCGTCGGATATCGCCTTGATTGGTTTACGGTGGCGATCACGGCCGTGGTGGCTCAGGCAATCGTCTCCCTCACTTTGAAGGAACCCGCTCTAAATATATGGTCTGCCTGCATCAACTTTTTCTTGCTTCTGGTGGCCGCTGGTGTGACCACGCGAAATGCAGTCCTCAACAAGCAGGCAATCCAGCTATTTTGGGCATTTCTCGCAGCCGCTTATTGGGTGTGGGCCCTGCCGCCGTGCGTTTGGTTCTACTACACGGTGCTGCACGGGAGGGAGCCAAACATCCTGTTGATGACCTTTCCCTGGTTCCTTCATATCGTACTGATGATCGCGGCCATGGCTGCACGACCCCATCTGAGAGTTCCGATTCAGAGGCCATACGCGGTAACCCTGAACTTCCTCATCGTGCTTTTCCTTCTGATCTTTGCCTATGCCTACTTACTATTTCCGTATGGCTACCTGCCTGGGTTCCCGGTCGTCATGCGCACGTGGGCGTCCATGTATTCCGGAGAAAATCTCATACTTCTGATCGTGTTGGGCGTCCTAGTGGTTAAATCCCAACGTCCCTGGAAGACAATCTATCGGCACCTGTTGGGAGCCTCCACCCTGTACGCAGTCGCGTCGGAGGTCGCGCATCTCGTCTTCGCCTCGAACGGCAGATTCACGGACGGTTGGGTTGCCGTACCCTTTAATGTCGCTACGGCTTGGTTGGTGTGGGTGAGTTTGCAGGGTCGAAAACAGGCGTTGGAGCTGGCGCAGACAGTCCAGCCGGACACGAGTGATCGCAGGAACGCTTCTGTTTTGGCCGTGACCGCGGTAGTTGCAATCCCGCTGGTCGGAGTATTCGAGCTGTTGCGGCCGGATGAGCCGCACGATATACGTTTGATTCGCCTGCTGATGGTATTGATCTCGGTCGTGGTCGTAGCCATGGTGGCGTTTATCCAGGACTATCTCTCGAACCGTGAGTTGGCTTCCGACATCTGCATCGCGAACGACCGCCTTCGGTTGGCCGTGGAGTCAGGAAAATCCGTGGTGTGGGAGTGGAATCTAGGGAGCGGACAAAACTTTTGGATGGGCGACCTGCGGACGATTTTTGGGATTCAATCCGCAGGGGAAATTGCAGATTTTCGCCGTTTCGTACACCCCGAGGATAGAGAGCAGGTTTACGAAGCCATGGCTGAGGCGATAAGAACCCACGCCCCCTACGCAGGAGAGTTCCGCATCGCCTGGGCAGACGGGACAATTCGCCATGTGCGAGCAACGGGAAAGTGCTATTACGCTGCGAACGGTCAGCCGGAGCGCATGTTGGGCGTAACCGTAGATATCACCGAGCGCAAGCAAGCAGAGCAGAAACTGCGGGAAAGCGAGGAGCGCTTTCGCCTGGTTGCTAATACCGCGCCGGTAATGATCTGGATGTGCGACGAAGAAGGCAAAATCAAATACCAGAATGACTACCGAGCCGCCTTTCTCGGAGCAGATCCTAATGCGGGTTACGGCGAGACTTGGAGCTCCTACGTTCACCCCGACGATCTGAGGCATCTACAGGGCACCCTTTCGTGGGCCTTGAAGAGCCGCCAGCCATTTTCCGCGGAGTACCGGCTTCGTCGCCAGGATGGTGTCTATCGCTGGATGTTCGATATAGCCTCGCCTAGAGTGAACGGGGAAACTTCGTTTGCGGGGTTTATCGGCTCGGCCATTGATGTGACCGACCAGAAGTTGGCCCGGGAAGCTCTGGAAAAAGTAGGCGGTCGACTGCTGGAAGCGCAGGAGGAAGAGCGTCGGCGCATCGCTCGCGAACTCCATGATGACGTCTGCCAGAAGCTGGCGCTACTCGAGATGGAATTGGTGCAGGCGAATCACAGTGTAAAGGGACCGGCTACGAAAGAGCTCTTGGAAGAAGTCCGGCGACATTGTTCGGATATTGCGCACGACGTGCAGTCCCTGTCTCATCAGCTGCACGATTCGAAACTCGACTACCTGGGCATCGCGACCGCCATGAAAGGCTTCTGCAAAGAGTTTTCCGAACAACACCAGGTGTCGATAGACTTTGAGGATAGGAACGTACCGTCGCGTTTGCCCAAGAACCTCTCCCTCTGCCTTTTCCGCGTAACCCAGGAGGCGCTACACAACTCGGTCAAGTACAGCGGGACCAAGGAATTCAAGGTGGAGCTGAGCGCCACAACCAACGAGGCTCAGCTCGTCGTCAGTGATCGGGGAGCGGGCTTCGACGTGGAAGAGGCCAGACGGAATCGTGGACTGGGATTGGTGAGCATGCAGGAACGAGTCCATCTACTTCACGGTCGATTCCTCATCGAATCGAGGCCTGGCGCCGGAACGAAAATAATTGCTGCCGTGCCCTTGCTTGCTAAGGGCGGCGAGTCTTACCCCGAAGAACGGGGAGATCCGGCCGCCCGCGTGCCGGGTGCTGCTTGAGAGGATCGGCCTTCCGCCATTAGTCCTGCATCGACTGGGTTAAGACCCCTTTTAAAATTCCCTAGCGACAGCCAATGCCTTGGCGGCGGAATTCGCTTGCCCGCCCGGATGAGAGCCGCCTTCGGTGGCGAAAACTGGAGCTTGACTCTGCGCTCTCGAAGCGCTACGATTAGGCGAATAAAAAGCGAACATCATGGCGACTCTTCCCTTCCTCTCCGAACAGGGGACCAAGCTGGTAGGCATCGCACGCTTGGCGGCAAAAGGGGAATCCCTTCGGCAGGGCCATAAGGTGGAATATTTCACGTTACCGGCCCAGTCTCTGCTGAACCGTTGCTCGGTTGAGCGCATGCCCTTCACTTGGACCATCAACCCATACCGCGGGTGTGAGTTCGCCTGCAAATACTGCTATGCACGCTACACGCATGAATTCATGGAGATGCGAGATGGTCTCGCGTTCGAGCAGAAGATTCTCGTCAAGCAGCACGCCTCTGACTTGCTGCGCCAAGAACTTCGCAGGGTGAAGCCGGGAGAAGAAATTGCGATTGGCACCGCCACGGATCCCTATCAACCGGCGGAGCGGGTTTTTGAAGTTACGCGGGCGATTCTCGAGGAATTCTCCAAGCACAAAGGCTACGAGATCGGGATCGTCACCAAATCCAACCTAGTGCTGCGCGACACCGAGTTGCTGCAACAGATTTCACAGAGCAACAAACTTCTTGTCAACCTCACGATTACTACTCTTAAGGTGGGTCTCGCTCGCATCCTTGAACCGCGTGCGCCGCGGCCTGATCTCCGGCTGGAAGCCGTAGGCGCCCTGAGCCAGGCCGGCGTCAACGCGGGTGTCATCTGCGCTCCCGTGCTGCCGGACATTACGGATGACCCTCGGGATCTGGAGGCACTCGTGCGGGCCACAGCCGAAGTCGGTGGAAAGCATATTTTCGCTAACGCGCTTTTCCTCAAACCATGCTCAGCGGCGATCTTCCTGCCCTTTCTCGAAAAGGAATTCCCCCATCTGGTAAGCAGCTATCAACAACGTTACAAGGAACGCGCCTTCCTTACGCGGTCATACCGCCATCGGCTCTCGCAACTCATGGACCGGCTGCGGCGGAAATATGGAATCCGCAGCGACCACGATCGTTACAGCGAGAGAGGACACCAATCCCGATCTCCCGCCCATCAAGGTCAACTGAACTTGTTTTGAAGTGGTCGGTCAACCCTGGCGTTGATCGGGTTACTGCGCCACGAGACTATCTCGAATCCGCTCAACCGCACCCAAGTCCGGTGATAGTTCGAGAGCCCTTTCGTGTGCCGCCGAGGCTTCTGATGCCTGACCGCTGCCCGCGAGAGCCTCTTCGAGTAGCAGGTAACTCAGTGCCGACGGTTGTATGGCAACGCAACGCGAGAAGGCTTCTGCGGCAGGGGCAGACTTGCCCAACTTTTGTTCGAGCAAGCCAAGACCGAGCCAAGTCCTCTGGTTGTTCGGGTCGGTGCGCAGCGCTGCCCGGTAGATTGTTTCCGCTTGCGAGTAGTTTCCGATTTGGCGATACGCCGTAGCCAGGTTGGCGAGCACCCGGCCTTCGAGTTCTCGATCCGGACTCATGCCGAGCACAGTGTTGTAACCCGCAATGGCCTCCTGAATCTTTCCCTGAAGCTGGTCATAGACCGCCAAGTTAAATGTGCCTAACGGTTCCCTCGGGTCAATCGTGACACCAGCCTGAAAGTGGAGGCCTGCTTCCACCAGGCGACCCTGGGCGGCCAGCACGCTGCCTAGATGTTCTTGCGCTTGGAAGTTGGGACCGGTCACCTCGACGGCGTGAGACCACAACGTGAAGTTATCGCTCCAGTAGCCAAGTTGCCGGCGAGCCGTTACTCCTAGCGCCGCGAGCACAATCAAGGCGGCTATGGCCGGCATCGCAGATGGCCATGGTTGCCGCCCTACGATCTCCGGCACACCCCAACAGACCATGATGAAGATGCCGACAAAGGGGAGATAGGCGTAGCGGTCGGCCATCGCCTGACCACCGACCTGAACCAGACCGATCATCGGCACCAGCGTCCCCAGAAACCATAACCACCCCACCAGCAAGTAGCGACGCTGTGCAGCGATGATCAATCGAGAGACCAGCCCGATTAAGAGCAGGGACAACGCGAGCGGCAAAAGCTGCGCCCAAGTCCATCGATAGGGATACATCACTGCCAGGTGCGACGGCCAGAATGCCTTCTCTAGGTAGCGAGCGTAGGAAAGGATCGCATTTCCTGCTCGCACCGCGACGGGTACCTGCAAGATAGTTCGCACCGCTCCCCCGGCGGCTTGAGCCTTCAAGGTAATCACCGCGCTAGCCGCCGACAGCAGGAACAAGGGCATCTTCTCTAGCACCAGACGCGAGAACGGCAAGAAATTTGTCGATCGATCCATCAAGCCCGCCGAGTTGGGAGCCCGCGATCGCATCCGCTCGAGGGGCCAGTAATCCCAGAGCAGAAGTACAAAAGGGAGCGTAATCACCTGTGGCTTCGCCATCAATCCCAAGGCAAACAAACTTGCCACCAGGCCGTACCGTCCTGGGCGCGGTTTCTCCGTGTACCAGCGGTATGCCGCCAAGGCTGCCAAGAAGAAGAACATGCTCAGCAAGTTCTTGCGCTCCGAGACCCAGGCGACGGATTCAACGTTCATGGGGTGGAGAGCAAACAGCGCGGCTACCATCCAACTGCGCCAGACAGAGCCGGTTGCTTGCAGCAAAACGATGAACAACAGCCAGACATTGATCGCGTGCAGCAGCACATTCACATAATGATGTCCGGCCGGATTCAGATGGAAGACCTGGCAGTCCAGCTGGTGGGATAGCCAGGTAACCGGATGCCAGTTTGCCTCAGCAGTCGTCGTAAAGGCCCACTGGACGGTGTTCCCGGTCAGGCCCTGGGACACGTGCGGGTTGTCGGTGATGTAGTGATCGTCGTCATAATCGGAGAAGGGATGGTGTCCCGCTGGATTGTAGAGCACCAGCGAGACCAGCACCAGGATCAGACCGAGGACGAGGGGATTCACGCTGGGAGTTCTAGGCGCGGTCACCGCTTCTCGCGAAGAGCTTGCTTCAGCTGCGAATGGCACGGGTGCCCCTGAGCGATCATAGTGGTGGTGGCGAAGCCGCAGAAATAACCAAGGTAACGGGCGAATTAGAAATCCATGTACCCTCTCGGGCTCGAGTGCCTTGCGCTCTGAAAGAGAAACTGACACAAATTGTCAGCCGAGAACCAAAATCTGAGGGATGCCGCGAGCCAAGCAGCCCACTCGACATTACTTCGGTGTGGCTCATCTCTGAAAACAAAGACGGTTGGGCCGCCGGTCCGCGACCTTGGGCACCTGGGACTCTGGCCTCTCAATTGCCAACATATTCGGCAACGGGTCGTCATGACCAAACTTGAACACACAGAGAGAAGAGGAAACGAGATGCGGAAACAGAAGGGTTTTTCACTGATTGAGTTGCTGATTGTGGTGGCGATCATTTTGATCATCGCTGCCATCGCCATTCCCAACCTGCTGCGCGCGCGTATCGCTGCTAACGAGTCGTCCGCGGTGCAGTCCATTCGTACCATCAATACTGCGCAAGTCACGTACCAGTCGCAGTTCCCGAACATTGGTTTCGCCAGCACGCTGGCGCAGCTCGGGCCCACAGCCTCGGGTGGTTGCACCACACCGACTTCAGCCCAAGCCTGCTTGCTTGACTGGGTACTGTCCAATGCTACCGCTGCGGCTAGCCCGAAGAGTGGCTACTACTTCACAGTGCCTGGAACGGTCTCTGCCGGAGGCCTTTTCATCGACTACACCACCAATAGCAATCCGGCATCGTTCGGCCAGACTGGCGTACGCGCTTTCTGCTCGAACTCTGACGGCGTGATCCGCTACAACGCCACTGGCACGGCGGGGGCTGCCTCGAACACCGTCTGCGCCGGTTGGACCGCGCTGCAGTAAGAGTTAGGCGAAGTACCTGGGGGAGGGTACAAGCCTAGGAGCAACGGAGCAATCCGTTGCTCCTTTTGTTTTGTGTGATCCGACCCGCCATGGGCAC
>DATJVZ010000388.1:0-14365 GCA_035501575.1 Terriglobales bacterium
TCGACTGCACACTTTTGCCCATGAGTGGTATTTCGCTGCGCATTTTTGGTTGACAGACGAGAAGCTGTATCTTACCATCCCCTTAGCTTGCATCAATAGCAAAACCTGCGTGATACCCTCTCCTCGCATGGGACAAATGCCAACTCTGATATGGCCGTTATGCTGCAAAATTCTTGTCCCTCTGGTGATGCTGCAGAATCCTCGGGCTCAGGTTCGGCCCCGGCGAAGGCTAGTCCCCAGAATACTTCGGATCCCGTCTTAAGCGGCGACGAGCTGTTACAGCAGTACTCGCAGCTGAGGGAACGCCTGCAACGAACCACCAATGCCCTGGCCTCCGCGGCTCACGATCTGAAAACCCCGCTCGCCATCCTGAACGGCTACGTCGAACTGCTGGAGAGCGAGAAACTGGGCTCGCTGAACGAGCGCCAGAAGGAAGTTCTTCGGGATATGAGCTCGAGCGGCCGCCGGCTGCAACAATTTATCCAGGATTTCCTAAGCTACAGCGTTCTTGAAACCGGCGAAATGAAGATGCACTTTGAGACCGGTGACTTGAATGCCTGTTTGTCGGAAGTTTGCCGTCTCTGGTCCCGCACCTTCCAAGAACGGGGTTTGGCCCTATACTTCCTGCCCAATCAGAAGTTAACCGAATTCCCTTTTGACGCCGCCAAGGTGCAGCGCGTGATTTCGAATCTGCTCGACAATGCATCGAAGTTCACGCCTTCGGGCGGCACCGTGTGGCTGCATGCCGAGCCTTACATGTGGGACCGCCGAACCGTGGATCAACCGGGTGTTCTCACCGAACGCCGCCGCCAATCGAGCGTGATACCGAATTCGGTGAAGATCAGTGTCGCCGACACCGGGCCGGGGATTCCGGCCGAGTATCATATTGAGGTGTTCGATGACTTCTTCCGCTTGCCGTCCACCGAGCGCCAATCCGGCATGGGGCTTGGGCTGGCGATTGCCCGCCGCCTGATGGGCAGCATGGGAGGCAAGATTTGGGTTGAGAGCGAGCCTGGAGCCGGGTCGAAGTTTTCCTTTATCGTGCCCCTCTGCCCTCCCACTACGAGCGCCACGGGAAAGGGCGAATGAAACATACGGCGAACATTTTGTTGGTGGACGACGAACCGGGAATGCTGCGGTACATTCGCACTTTGCTCGAAGTCGACGAATACAAAGTTGAAACCGCCAGCACCGGCGAAGAAGCCGTTGAACGTGTGCAGAAGGGTCTGCACCCCGACCTGGTTTTGCTGGATCTGCTCATGCCCGGCTTGGACGGGCTGCAGGCGCTCGAACGAATGCGGCAGCTTCAACCCGGCCTCAGGGTGGTGATGCTTTCCTGTGTGGGAGACACCCGCAAAGTCGTACAGGCGATGCGGCTTGGCGCCTACGACTACTTGACCAAACCATTTCAGAAAGCCGAGCTGGATGCGGTGATCGATCAATGCCTCGGCGCCAATCAGCGCAACAGCCCGGGGGAAGTGGAAGAACTGGCCGACGATGTTTTCTTCGTCGCCGCCAGCCCGGCCATGCGGAAGCTACGCTCGGAAGCGGCTTTGGTGGCGAATGTGGACATTCCGGTGCTGATGCTGGGCGAAAGCGGCACGGGGAAAGAAGTCATGGCGCGCTTGATTCATAAGCTGTCTCCGCGAGCCCATCGCACCTTCCTCAAGGTAAACTGCGCTGCCGTACCCGCGGATCTGCTCGAGAGCGAGCTGTTCGGTTACGAAGCCGGGGCCTTCACGGGCGCCAACCATCCCAAGCCGGGCAAGTTCGAGCTATGCAATAAGGGAACGATCTTGCTCGACGAGATCGGTGAAATGCCGACTTCCCTGCAGGCCAAGCTGCTTCATATTTTGCAGGACGGACAATTCTCGAGATTGGGCAGCCGCTCGGTCATCAAAGCCGACGTCCGCATCCTGGCGGCCACGAATGTCAATATTCCCGAAGCGTTGGCATCGAAACGGCTGCGGGAAGATCTCTACTACCGACTGAACGCATTTACCCTTCACGTTCCGCCCCTGCGCGAGCGCAAGGAGGAAATTCCGCTTCTGCTCAAGCACTTCATGGCCAGACTCTCGGAGCGCTATGCGCGGCCGCCGCTGCCCATTTCTCCCGAGATGCTCGAAGCCTGTCTCGCCTATCAATGGCCGGGGAATCTACGCGAACTGAGCAATTTCGTGAAGCGGTATTTGGTCTTGGGCGATGAGAAGCTCGCCATCCAGGAACTGCGGCCGCAAAGCGACGGCCATGGCGCGCAGTTCAACCAGGCGACCCAGGCCGCCCCCGCCAACGGCAGCGGAGGATTGAAGTCGTTGGCCCGCAACGCCAAGGATGAAGCCGAAGCCGAGGCTATTGCCAAAGCTCTTGAGGAAACCAATTGGAACCGCAAGCAAGCTGCGGCCTTGCTGAAGATCAGCTACAAAGCTCTGCTTTACAAGATCCGCCAATACGGGATTGCCGAGCAGAAGGGCCACCACAGACTGTCGGCGGGCGCGTAAACCGGTGAGGGCGTACCGCCCTCAACTGCCATTCCACTATTGCTTCGCCCGCCGCCGCAAAGAACCAAACTCAGAGTGTCGGACGACCAGCCATGGCAGTTGCTTTCGATCCCAGGTCTGCGGCTTATTGCACCACCAAGGTGACTGTGGCGTTCCGCGTGGCCGTGCCCGAAGTCGCCGCGACGGTCACAATATAGGTTCCCGCCGGAGTCCCACTGGTCGTAGTGACCGACGACTTCGTACAGCCAACTTGGAAAAAGATCAGCGACAAGGAGCCAACCATAAGAAGTCCCAAAAGCCGACAGCGGCTTTGTCGGGATTTGCGCATACCAACGCCCAGCAGAGCCAAGCCCGGAAGAGCCAACCAAGTCGCATACCATGGCCCGCCGTGGTTTCTGAGTTCGGTGGTGGTCGTAACCCGGGTGGTCGTGTTGATGGCGAGCACGACGCTCACCGGACCATTGCTGAGATTTTGAATTGGTCCCGCCGGAGCCTCGGTGCAGGTGGCACCCGTGGGAAGGCCGGAACTGCAGGAGATGGAAATACTGTTCGGAATGTTGCCGGTCGGAGTAATCGTGGTGGTGTAGGTTGCGGGCACTCCCGCCGGAACCGTGGCCGAAGTCGGCGACACACTGAGGTTGAAATCGTTTACCACCGTCGAAAGCGTCATCGATTGGGTGCACGAAGTGCACCCCACAACCGTAACCGTAGCTGTGTTCCCCAAGGCGAGCGCGGTGAGCGAGGGGATAAGGCTGGCCGTAGGGGTCAAAATTACCGTTGCCGTGGCCGTGGCACCCGAGTTGAGAGTTCCGATGGTACAGCTCACGATACCGGCCGTGGCACTGCCACAGGTGCCGACGGACACGGTTGCCGAGGTAAATGAAGCGCCCGACGACGGCAAAACATCGCTGAAGATGATGTTGTTGGCAAGATCGCCGGTGTTGGTGATGGTGTACACGAAGCTCACCGTATTGCCAACCCCGACGGACGGGGGCGAGCTGGTGCCCGTGAGGGTCAAGCTCAGCGTCGGTCCTAATTTGCTGAGGAATGCGTCACCGGCTCCGTTGAGGGTGGTCTGATAGGACTGATCTTGCGGAACCGCCAGCTGCAAAAAGTCCGGCGAAGAGGTTTCACCGGCTACGTAACTTGCCTCCTGCTGATCAACGGCGATACTGGTGCCGTAATCAGGTCCGGTTCCACCCAGATAGGTAAAATAATGACCCGGCGCGGTCGACGTGGTACCCGTAGTGTCGATGCGGGCTACAAACGCGTCGTTGGCGCCCGCGTATCCGGCCTGGATATTATTGTTAAGCTCGGGAATGTTCGGCGAGTTGCTCCAGCCGGTAAGCCTCGCTCCCTGGTTGCTGTCCACTGCGACGGCCAGCCCGACGTCTTCCGCCAACCCACCTAAGAACGTGGAATAGGCGAGAGTAACCAATCCCTGGGTCTGACTACCGCTAGACCCTGAAGACCCCGAAGATCCTGAGGATCCGGAAGAGCCTGAACTTCCCGTACCTCCGGTCGAAGTTCCGCTGGCCGAGACCGGGTTGGCCAATTTGGCCAGGAACGCGTCGGTCAGACCGCCGCCGTAGGTACTCTGATAAACACCCGTGCCGGTCACCGGAAAATCTGACGAAGCCGTCGAGCCGGTCACATAGGCATTGGTACCATCGGTCGCAATGCCGTAGCCGAATTCATTCCCTGTTCCCCCCAGGTACGTCGAATAAAGAAGTTGTGAGCCCGTGACCGCATTGGGATTGAACTCAGCTGCGAACGCATCGGTAGCGGTAACATTGCTCGGACAGGCAGTCGTGGTGCTGGTGGTAACCGTATCCAGGCAGCTCTGGTAGGCATTGAGAATGGGAAAATCGGTGGCCGTGCCTACGTGCAAGAAGTTGGTGCCTCCCGTGATGTAGACGTTGTTATTGACGTCCACGGCGATGCCACCACCGGCCGCCGTCCCGTTCAGAGGATTGCCTCCGCCAAAGTAGGTGGAGTAGGCCAAGCTCGAGCTTCCGGAGAGACTGGGCACGACTTTGCTCATGAAGAACTGCGTCGTTCCCAAGGGCCTCGTCTGATAAGCACCCAGAGTTGCGGGGAAAATTGAGCTGGCGCTCGGGATATTCCTCGAGGTCGTGGTGCCGGTCACATAGGCATTTTGATCACTTTGTCCGACGGTGAACCCGGTGGCAATCTCCGTGCCGTTGCCGGAAAGATAGGTCGAATAGAGTAAGGCCTCGCCCGTTGGATCCAGCTTACTCACGAAGGCATGCTTGTTCGCGTTGACCTCAGAAGTCTGAAATGCGAGCATGCACTGGCCTTTGAATTTAGTAGGAAGTGAGCTGCAGTAGTTCGCGGTGGTGGTAGGAAAATCGGTTGAGCTCGTCGTCCCGCCGACTAACACGTTGGTGGCGGAGTCGACGCCAATCCCCGCCGTATAGTCCGTCCCATTTCCACCCAAATAGGTGGAGAACACAATCGTATTCGCCACATTGTTGAATTTGGTGACAAAGACGTTCACCGGTCCGCGTCGGTCGGACTGAAAAGGCGAAGGCCCCAGAGGAAAGTCGATCGAGGAGGTAGGTCCGGCAATGTAAGCATTGCTCGCATCATCTACGGCAACCGCGGGACACTGGGAAAGCGGACTGCCCAGTAGGAGAGAACAACCCTCCGTGCCGGTTCCGCCCAGATAAGTGGAGTAGGTGAGCACGGGATCGATGACCAGAGCGCGGTGGTGGTCATAGGACCCCAGCAAAAAGCCCGCTTCGTAAGGGCCGCGCAACTGGAATCGCCCATCGACCGGATTTTGCTGCCCGCCGATTCTCTGATAAACGCGGGGAGCCTCGAGACGAACCTCTCCCTCCGCGATCTTAATAATCAGGTCGCCGTTCGGGGCGATGGCGAGTGGTTGCAGAGCGTGAAATCGCAATTGGACTAGATCTGGATTGGCGCCGGGAGCAACTTCAAAGTCGTATTCGAGTCTGCCTTGATTGCCGTAATAAACTAAGTCGATTCCGGGGTAAACCTCCGCATATCGCACGCGCGCAAACTGCGGAATGTCGCGGTGCCACTGAGCGGGATTCTGGCCGATGAGGTAGTTGCTCTTTCCCGGGAGTAGATCGGTTCCCTCAATTTCCGGGCGCGGATTGGAATCGACCAACTCCATTGACAATACGGCGTCTGGGGGAGGGGAATCGGGGTCGCTGCCCGCCGAGCGCCGGAGCGCCAGTACAGCCGCATCATCCGTGAGAAACAGCGCATAACGACTGCCGCGAGCGAGAAATTTCACTTTGCGGTCGGTCTGCCCTTGGTTTGCCTCGAAGACCAAGGGGAGATGAGCCAAGGAGAGTGCCGGCTGGCGGATGCCCGAGACTAGGGCAAGACCTTTCGCACCGCTCGTAGAGCCGGGAGTGGGCTTCGCGGGAAATCGCAAAGCCACGAGGGCCAGGGCAACCAGCAGCGCCAGTGCTCCGATCACCCGTCCGCCGAAACGGGCTTCTTCCCCCCAACGGCGATTCAATCTCACGAACTCCTCCGGATTTCCAATTTCATGGAGAGGAAGAAAAAACGACACTTCTACTTCGAGCGCGAGCTGCGCACTGGTAAGCAGTAAATCGCCCGAAAAAGTAAGTAACTACTTAAACATCGGACCGATAGACTGTCAAGTGGCGCATCGCTCGACGTTGCGATCGCGGTCGCTTCTTGCCCAAATCCTCAGATGCGCCGAGCCCCGTCACGAGATGCCGTCTCTCATCGCCGCTTCTTCGCGATCGCTTCCGCCCGCTTCGGGCGAATCTCTACCGATTCCTGAGCCCCTCCATCTCCTTCCGCAGTCGAGTGTAACGGCGCACCAGGCTTCCTAGGTAGGCGAGGTGGATCACCCAAGTGGCAATATAGGCCGCATAGAGGTAGCTCATTGTGAACTCCGCACCTCGAGTAAAGATTCGAGCGCCTGGGTTTCTTCGACCTCCCGGCGCAAAACTTCCAGCCGATAGCGGGCCCAACACACCAGCAGCCCGAAATAGGAAAAGGCGATGAGATTTATGAAAAAGGCGTGCAACATGCGGGGGTCAATCGATCCGCCGGCCCCCATGACCGGTTGGGGGTGCTGGGTGCGAAAAAACCAGATGGAGAAGTAGACCAGAGGAATGTCGAGCGTGCCAAAGATGGCCAGAACGGCGGCCATGACCGGGGTCTGGCCGCTCGCGGAGAAGCGCCGTAGAAGCAGGTAGCTGACGTAAATCAACCACAGCACCAGGGTCAGAGTGAGGCGCATATCCCAGGTCCACCAGATCCCCCAAACCGGACGCGCCCAAATGGGTCCGGTGACCAAGACGATGGTGCAAAACACCACGCCCACCTCGGCCGAGGCCATGGCCAACGCGTCCGCCTTCGGAGCGCGCCGCGCCAGGTAGACGATGGAAGCCACAAAATTGATGAAGAACAAAAGTCCGGCTGTCCACGCCGAAGAAACATGATAGTAAAAGATTCGTTGCACCGGCCCCATGGTCTGCTCGGTAGGTGCTACAACCAGTGCCTGATAGGTAGCGTAGCCGAGGAGAACCGCGGCCGCAATCGCAAGGATGGGGAAGGCACGTTTCATTCCGCGTGCAATACCAGCTCAAAGAAGAAGAGGCTAGCCATAGTAAACACTAGATCATAGGTGGCTAGCAACACGATCCAGAACTTGGCGGAAAATTCCCCGGTCAGGATCGAACTGGTCGCCTCGACCATGGCCAGCAGCGCCGGAATCGATATGGGAAAAAGCAGCAAGGGCAGCATGATCTCCCGGCTGCGGGTACGCAACGAGATCGCGGCAAAAAAGGTTCCGTTCACCACCAGGGCCCAGGTGCCGAGGCCGGCCACGATTGGCAACTGGTAGACAGGCCCGAGGGCCCGCAAGTTATAAAAAATGACAAACAGCGGTGTCATGAGCAGCTCGAGCACGCCGACGAAAAGAAAATTGCCCCACACTTTGGCCAGAAACAAGGAGTTCGCCGGGGCGGGCGAAACCCGGTAGGCATCGAGCACCTGATTGCGCAGCTCCCGGGCCCAAGTTTGGTTGAGGGCGACGACCGCGGCAAACAGGAACGCCACCCAGACCAGTCCGCCGGCGATCCGCCGCGATTCTTCCGCCGTGGGGTCAAAGGAGAAACTGAAGATCACCACCACCAGCAGGGCAAAAAACAACATGGAGTTGGTGGCATCCTTGGAGCGCCATTCCAAGCGAAGATCTTTTAGCAAGGTCGCTCGCGTGAGTCCGGCGGAGCCCGTCATCGTACCTCCGCGGCGACCAGCGAGGGAGTGCGATTCACGATTTGGCCTTCGGCCATCCACACAAACTCATCGGCCGCCTCTTCGAGGAAAGACGCCTGGTGGGTAACCACGAAAATGGTTCGGCCACGCGCCCGTAGTTCACTCAAGAGACGGACCATCTCGCGTGCCGAGCCCACATCCACATTGGAAAAGGGTTCGTCTAGGAGCAAGAGTTTGGGGTCATTCAGCAGGGCGCGAACCAGGGATAGGCGCTGCCGCATCCCCTGGGAGTACTGCCCGATGGGACGCGCCAGGTCGGGATCCAATTTGGCCCAGCGGATTAGACTCCGACTGCGCTCGGGATCCTCAATTCTATAGAGACGGGCAAAGTAGCACAGGTTCTCCATCGCGCTCATTTCGTCATATAAGAGCGAAGGATGAGCCATATAGCCGATTTGTGCGCACACCTCCCGCGGGTTGGTCGCTCCCAGCACGGAGATCGTACCCCGGGTAGGCGCGCTGAGCCCCGCGAGCGAGCGCAACAGAGTGGTCTTCCCTGCTCCGTTGTCGCCGAGAATGGCGTAGAGCCTGGCGGGTTGAAATTCGGCGGTCACGCCTCGCAAAGCGGCAAATCGTCCAAATTGCTTGACCAGATTCGTGATGGTGACCACGGGAGGGATCGAGCTGGGCGTGGTTTCGTCAAGCATCAGAACGACCTAGAGGGCCTCCTTACTTTCTGGTTTAAGCATAGCAGTAACCGGCAAACTCTCCTCGGTTGCCATCAACCGCAGAGACAGGAACAGACGCCTGAACCCCGCGCCAAACGGAGGGGAAGGTACAAAGGAACTCAGTTGGTTACGCCGGAGCCCGACGGTTCGATCTGAGTCATGTTCTTCGTGGGCTCAGCCGAGGGCGTAGCAGTTCCAGGTTGGGGAGCGTATTTGGAGGCACACTTGGCTTGAAGCTGTTTGGCGTGGAAGACGCCATCGCGTCCGAAGCTGCCGTCGGCCAGGGCCTGGGAATTATCTTTAAATGTGTCGGGCGGGGCTTCGGTGCCGCTGTAATCGACAGAGAGAGTTTGGTCATTCTCGACCAGCACGAATTCCACTCTGGTGCCCGTGCGCTTGATCGATCCGGGCTGAACGTTACCGGCAACCCGCAACCGCTTAGCATAGGCGTCGGGCCCCATGCCGCGCAGCTCTTTGATGGTCACGTAGTAGCTCTTGCTCTGCTGGACTCCGGTGTACGCCAGGTAGGCGAACGCCAAAACAATGACCGTCATCGCGCCGCCGAATTTGAGATATTTGCTTGCTGGTTTAGACATAACGGCCCCGCTGCTCTGTTTCAATTATTCCCTTGAACTCCCCGCCCGGTCAAGGCGCTTCAGCCGCCGCGGCGCGACGGACGGCGCGTCGGCTTGCCTTTTGCCTCTGCCTCAATCATGGCGTTCTCCTCCAAACTTACGTAAGTAACACTTATTGTTAGCTTTAAGGCCTACCAAGAAGTATAGCGAAAGACGGCGAGGCGCCTGACATTGGCCCTTGGGTTGCCCTGCTTCCCTTCTCGCTCCTCCAAGGGTCGAAAACCTTTCCCAAGTACCTCGCTCGTTTGGCAGATTTTCGCAGAATTCGCGGGTTTGATCGGCTGAGGATTTTCGTCACCGTGAACCCCTACCCGGGGGTTGGAAATCAGGGCAGGAAGCAGAGCTCTTGTTGTCATCGTCGAATTCCGCACACTTGTGTCAACAGGCTAAAGGTCAGGCGAGAGAATCTTCGCCGGGAGAAAACTGAACCAGGGCATCAAGAACTTGTCCCAGCCGACGGATAATTCCGGAAATGCGCAGCCAAAAAGATTTTGCCCCGCGGAAAGGCGCACGCCACTTGGCAGAGCGGAATACTTATGTGGATTCCAGCGTATAATCGACAGGCATTAGAAACACGAGAACATCTAAGGAAGGCGGTTCGGCATGACTCCCAGTGATGGCTCTACTGCGAGCGGCAATCGAAACGGCAGGCCTCGACCTCGGGCGGAGTGGATCTCCCGTCGCCAGTCCGAGAACAGCGATGGCAATTTCTCGCAAATGCATTATGCCCGCCAAGGTGTGCTCACCGAGGAGATGTCCTACGTTGCCCGCCGCGAAAAGCTGCCGGCCAAACTCGTGCGCGACGAAGTCGCCCGCGGCCGGATGATTATTCCCGCCAACATTCATCATCCTGAACTCGAACCGATGTGCATCGGCGTAGCCTCCTTATGCAAGATCAACTCCAATATCGGCAACTCCGCCGTGACCTCCAACATTGACGAGGAGCTGGCAAAACTTGAAACCTCGGTGCGTTACGGCGCCGATACGGTCATGGATCTATCGACCGGCGGCAATATTGCTGAGATTCGCCAGGTCATCTTGCGTCACTCGCCGGTCCCGATCGGTACCGTGCCGATCTACGAGGCAGTAACCCGGGTCAAGCGCATCGAAGACCTCAGTGCCGAGGGCATGCTCGAAGTCATCGAAGAGCAGGCCGAGCAGGGCGTCGATTACATGACCATCCATGCCGGGGTGCTCATTCAATACCTGCCCATGATTGCCAAGCGCATCACCGGGATCGTGAGCCGAGGCGGAGCCATTCTGGCGCAGTGGATGGCACATCATCATCGCCAGAACTTTCTCTACGAACGCTTCGAAGATATTTGCAAGATCTTCGCCAAGTACGACGTGTCATTCTCGCTGGGGGACGGTCTGCGCCCGGGATGCGTCGCGGACGCGAGCGACGCAGCTCAGTTTGCCGAACTGAAGACTCTGGGAGAGTTGACCAAGATCGCTTGGAAGTACGACGTGCAGGTCATGATCGAGGGTCCAGGGCACATCCCCTTGGACAAAATCCAAGAGCAGGTCGACAAAGAAAAAGAGCTCTGTTACGAGGCCCCGTTTTATACCCTGGGACCACTGGTCACCGACATCGCTCCCGGATACGATCACATTACGTCGGCGATCGGTGCGGCCATGATTGGCTGGCATGGAGCGGCCATGCTCTGCTACGTCACGCCCAAGGAGCATCTCGGGCTTCCCAATGAGAAAGACGTGAAAGACGGCATCATCGCCTACAAGATTGCCGCGCATGCGGCGGACATTGCCCGGCACCGCACCGGTGCTCGCGACCGCGATGACGCTCTCAGCTACGCTCGCTACAAGTTTGATTGGGAAAAGCAGTTCGCGCTTTCGCTCGACCCGGATACGGCGCGCGCCATGCACGATGAGACTCTGGCCGACGACTACTACAAAGAGGCAGCCTTCTGCTCCATGTGCGGCCCCAAGTTCTGCTCCATGAATTATTCGAGCAAGGTGGACGAATACAATCGGGAAGTCCACGGACTCGAAAAGCAAGATTACTCGCCCCTGATCGACAAATTGATCGCCCTTCCCTAGCAGCAAGAATGGGCTAGCTGCTTGATGCCCTGGGTCCTTCTCAGGTAGTAGTTCTACCCTACCCTTCAGGCGATCTCGTGCGAGCCGGACGGCAAGGCTTCGAGCCTCACTCCAGGCTGACGGGGGTCGAGCAGGGCCACGGTCAGAATAACGGCGGGAATCAGATAGGCGATTGTGACCGCGACCCACATCAATGCACCCGCGTACTCCTGGTCCTGCAGGGCAGAAATGGAGGCCGGTCGCTCGGCGTGAAGGTAACACGGATAGACGACGCGGTCACAAAATGCAAGGAAGGCCGAGAGCACGTCGCACGGTAAAGTTCCCAGGAACAAATAGAGCGGATGCCACCACCGCAGGGCTCTCCCCCTCCTCGACCAGCAGCGGGCCAGCGGCCACCAAAACAGAATTCCGCCAAAGAGAAAGCTGGCCAACTCGATGGTGTGCCAGGTGTCGGATCGCATGGCGAGGTCGAAACTTCGCGGCAGATGCCAAATAAGGAGAACCGCGGTGGCGGAGAGAAAACAAACCGCGGGGTTGGCGAACACCCCGCGCAATCGTTCGACGGGTGGCCAATCGAACAACCACCTCGCCGCGCGCGCGAGGAACTGTGGAAGAGCGCGCTCCAGGCAAAATTGGGGATGTCCGAGCAACAAAAGCGGCGGAGCTACGGTCATGAGCAAAAGGTGTTCGACCATGTGCGCAATCAAAAATTGACGATCCAGCCCGGCCAGAGGCGAGACGGCAGCCCAGACCATGAACCCGCCGGCGATAAAAGCGCCAAGCCGCCATCGTG
This sequence comes from Terriglobales bacterium, assembly GCA_035501575.1. Lineage (GTDB taxonomy): Bacteria > Acidobacteriota > Terriglobia > Terriglobales > Acidobacteriaceae > JAFAGX01. The sequence continues at coordinate 11,969 of DATJVZ010000388.1, forward strand.
AGATCGGGGACCGGCCAGCTCGGCGAAGCCTGTACCATCCCCGTAGATAAATCGCCGTTGTCGCCAGCAAAACGGATGAGATCGCGATCGAGGATGTCTTCGAACCCAACCAGGAGTGGGCGATTTCCATCATCGATCACCATGAGCCGGAGTCGGATCCTTTTCCGTGTCGGCCCGAGCTGCGACCGCGCGTGCGGCGTTGACCGCCGGGGCCTGAACCGGCGGATGGAGGGTTTCAAGAAACGACACCAAGGCGGTGGTTTCCGCCGGGGTAAGATTCTTCCCGTAAGCGGGCATATTGCCCCCGCCTTGGATCACCTGGCGGATCAGCTGATCGTGCGTAAGCCGAACAGCAACCCGATCGAGTGCCGGTCCACGTTTCCCCCCCTGGCCCTTCAGGGAATGACAGTTGTGGCATTGCTTAGCTTGAAACACCACAGCGCCTTGACGCTCGAGGGAAGTCGTCCCGTGAAGATACACCGGGGGAATGGGGAAGCGGCTCCACGCATCCATAACCGGACTCCAGGGGGTGTGCTGCCCTAAATGGGTCATGGTGCCGAAAGCGACCGCGATCAGGAGGACAGAGAGCACCGCGATCGGCCGGCGCCGCCAACTTTTCTCTCCTTCACCGGCGAAGAAGGGAAGGGTCAACAAGAACGCAAGTACGATGGCCGGTCCGAGGAGCAGGATCGGCGTCTCGGCGGCCGGGGGAAGAAACGATAGAAGGGCATACAACCACAGAAAGAAGAAGTCGGGTCGCGGAGCCGTCTGAATAATTGTCGGATCCGGCTGTCCTCCCGGACCAAACGGGCCGAAGTGGACTGCGCAGGCAACGATCAGAACCAGGATGAAACCGGAGAAGAAAATGTCCTTCCACACCGCGTTGGGCACGAAGGGCACGCCCGCGGTGCGCGTGAGCTCATGATATTCCTGCAAGTAGCTGGAGCGGCGGACGATTCGTCCTGGCATGGGCCATTCATTGATTCCCAGTTTCAGCACCATGAGCAGGTGCACTCCGACGAAAGCAATCAGTAGCCCGGGGATGACAAAAACGTGCAGCGCGAAAAACCGCGAAAGCGTCGCGCCGGCAATGATTGGACCGCCGAGCATCAGCTTGACCGCCCAAGGTCCGATCAACGGGACCCGGCTTGCGATCGAGGCCCCGATCCCCAATCCCCAATAAGCGTCCTGGTCGAACCGCATGACTTGGCCGGTAAATGCCATGCCCAGGGTCATCAGCAGCAGGCAGACACCCACGATCCAGGTAAGCTCTCGGGGAAACTTGTACGCTCCAAATAGAAATACCTGCACCATATGGATTAGTACGATGGCAACCATAAAATTCGAGCCCCAACCATGCAAGGCTCGAATGAACCAACCGAGAGAGACGCCGTGATTAAGAATCTGCAGGCTGTTCCATGCTTCTCCCGCCGAGGGCACGTAGATCAGAGCGAGCAGGATGCCGGTGACGACCTGCAAGAGAAATACGGTGAGCGCGGCGCTGCCGAAGACGTAGAACCAGCTGGCGCTGGTTCGGGGCACCCGATGGTCCGCAGCCTCGCGAATGGGCTCCTCGAGCGGAAGCCGCAGGTTGAACCACCCGCCGAGTTTTTCGATCAAGCGCACCTGGATCCTCCGTTTTGGGCGGTAGCTGCGCGTCCCGGAGTCGGCATTTCGCCGGCCTTGATGAACAGCTGTCGCTTCTCAATCTTGTAATGGTACTGAAACAACCCGCGCTCCGGCGGTCCGGAAGCACGGTCCCCATTCTGGTAGTAGGCGCCTCCGTGGCAGGGGCACAAGAACAGGTTGGACTGCGGGAACCAGCGAACCGGACAACCCAAGTGCGCGCAGTTGATGGCGAAAACCTGGAAGGACTGGCCGTCCAGGTTTCGGACCCAGCAGGCGATGTCGCCGGTTTCTCCGTCCCAGGGATTGACCACGGGATTTCGATAGGTGGCGAGCCGAGTCTGGCCGGCCGGAAACTGTTCCAGGCCGCCGAGAGAGAGCCATGACTCATAGCCAGTCTTGCGCTCGCGACTGATGGGCGAGAGGAGATATCGCAGGATGGGCACCGCCAGACAAGCGGCCACGATGCCGTTAAAAACCAATCCCAACTTCACGATCGCCCGACGGGAAATTGCCTCTTCTCGACTCATCGATGTTCTCCCTCGGCACGGTCAGCCGCAATCGGGTACGGCTGGCCGGGGAATTGTGGTTTCTGGCTGGCAAGCCAGGAGACGACGTCGGAGACCTCCTGCTCTGACATCGGACGGCCCGGAACGTCACCGCGCCAATCCGGTGATCCCAGATGGGGAGCGCCTGCAATTACGATAGTGCGAAGATGTTGCTCACTCACCAGCGCCAGATAGGATCCATCTACTATGGAACTGGCTTTGC
>DATJVZ010000389.1:0-35141 GCA_035501575.1 Terriglobales bacterium
GAGATCTCCCGCAAGAACTTGCACTTGTAAATTGGAATGCTTACTGAGTTGTCCGTCAGCGGACACCGAGGCGGAGGGAATTTCGAATCTGGTCTGACGCAATTGCAGGACATTTCGCGAGCCGTCGTACTCTAGGTGGGCTATTCCATCGATGGGGGCAGCCGATGCTGGTGTGGCGGTACGGTCCCGTAGGGCACCCTGGACGGCGAGTTCAGAAACCAAGCGGATGTTCTTCACGCTACTCGCCCAGGATGCGTCGAGCGTGCCATTCAGGGTCCCGGTTAGCGGAATTTGCCGCACCTCAGCCCGCTTGATCGATTGCTTCGCCGCATCGAGCGAAAGGCGCTCGAATGATGCGTGAACTTTCGAGACCGCAGTCGCATCCAGATGCTCGATGCTCGCATTGGCGCTCAGTCGCCCGTTCAGCAAGTCTGCCGTAACCCTGGGAGCGTTGAGGTTGCCGTTGGCTACGTGGTACTCGGCCTTCAGTTGACGGAAATCGACCCGCCCATCACGAGTCGTCACTTGGAGTGCGCCAGAGTCTAGGCTGCCATCGACCACAATCGCTTTCACCAGTGGCTGACGGGAGGGGTTTGCGTACTCGAACTTTCCCGCCAGACGCACGTCTCCCGCTGGCGCGGCCTTAGGCGAGAGGGCCGCGAAATCTTGCGTATGAACCACGGCGTCGTAGGCGGCGCTAACCACCGGATCGTCGTAGTTCCGGATTTCCCCCCGCAGCGAAATACGGGAAGAACCGACGGTGTACACCAGGGGATTGAAAGCAAGGCCCGACGGAGTTGCGCTGAACTGCATCTCCAGATTATGGGGGAGAGGTGAATGATTCGCGTATTGCAGCCGGCCATCGTGGTAGGAGACCGATCCGTTGTAGCTCGTTGCCGCAGGATCGAAACGAACCTCGGTTCGGAGATCGTTCAGTTCCGCGCGGAACCTGCTTTCTTTATCGTTGTAGTAGAACTCGCCACCGCTCAGCAGAGTGTGGGCGACAGCCAAATCCCACAGCGTGCTGCTGGTGGTACTGCTGGTTTTCTCGGGTGGGATCGGGATATTGGTTTTTCCGTCTTGGTCCACCTGTACACTCGCGACAGGATGCTGAACAAGGAGTTCGGTCAACTGAAACTTGCGACCGAGCAGCGCGCGTGTGCTGACCCCGACGGTTAGCTTCTCGGCTGCGAGCAAGGGTCTTTGTTCTGGACCTTCCGCTCCGTGGAGCGCGATTCCATAGAGGTTCACCACCATAGGTGAGACGTGAAACTCCCAGTTCTCGACCTCCAGGCGGCCGCCCGTCGTCCTCTGCACATGGTCGATGAGTTTCGCCAGCACGTACTGATGAAATTGGGGCGACTTGAGCCCGATGTAGCCGCCGAGAACGGCAAGGAAGACGAGGATCGAGACGACTATCCCCACCCCTCGGATAACCTGCTTTCCCTTCATGACCATCCCTTAGAACATCTGACCCACCGTGATGAAGTACTGGGTTGCGCCGAGACCCTTCACGGGATTTAAATTGCGGCCAACATCAATGCGAACCGGTCCGATCGGAGTAGCATAGCGCAGTCCGAAACCGACCGTGTTGCTGTAATTGTTCACGAAGTCACTGAAATTGATGGCCGTGTATACGTTTCCGCCGTCATAAAAGATCACTCCGCCCAGTGCCGACACAATCTTCATAGGGAAGCGCAGCTCGCTGTTGAAAATGGCCAGTAGGCGTCCGCCCGTAGGGACGGTGACGGGAACGCACCCCGTGGTGCCGGTGAGCACATTGCAGAACGGCACGATGCGTTGCGGCCCGGCTTGATCGATGGGGAACCCGCGCAAGGTGGTCTGGCCCCCGGCAAAAAACAACGCACTTGTCGGGACAAAGCTGCCCGAGAATGGTGCCGCCAAACCCAAACGAAAGTTGTTGGCCCACACCATTCCGTGGACCGCTTGGTAGAGGCTGTGTTGTGCAAACAGCCGCACGAAGTTGGCGCTCGAACCGAAGGCCGTGGGCGTGATGCCGAGGTTCACCGTGGTAAAGGTTCCGACGTGAGCATCGAGAGGATGGTCGCGGGTATCTCGAATGAAGCTTCCCGAAACGCTCGACAGCTTAACGTTGCGGTCTTGAGGTAGGACGAGTTCCGGAACCAACAAGTCCGACAAGGTCGTGTGGTTGTAGTTGTACCGCAGCTGAACCCGGGTATTGGTTTTCTTTTTGAGCACTCGCTCCAATTGAAATGTTCCGTCTTCCAGTTGGGCGGTAAAAAGGGGATTTTCGCTGGTTCGTTCGAAGGAAAGCGAGGTCAGCGAGCTCCACTTAGGGAGAAATCTCGGAACGGCGTAGGAAGCGGCCGCCCTCTGGTCGAGCTGCGAACCCAACAGGGAAATGTTCAGGGTTTCCGCCAGCCCTCGCATGTTTCGGCGAGTGAGTTCGAGTGAACCACGAGGGCTGGCAAACCAGGCCTCGCTCGACTCAATTTGGTGATTGCCAATGTTTACCGGCGGCAAGCCGGGGACCGCGACCGTCCCTGCAGGGGTGTTGCCGCCGCGCTTCGAGACTTCGAAGCCAAATCCATACGCGATGTCGGTTCGCTTGGCTTCATGAATCTTCACCAGCGCTTCCTCGTCGCTCTGGTCGGTGATCGGTTTCCTCGGGCCGACGCTGGCCCAATCCAGAGTCTGCAAATTGTACAGCTGAGCCTGGGACTGGAGAAGTTTCTCCTGACTGAGAGGCTGTTCGCTGGTCAGTGTCGCGGTCCTTTCGAGCAATGACATTCGCGTACGTTTCTGTCCCAGGTACACGACTCGGTTGATCCGGACCAGCTGGTTCTCGGTGACCTTGTAGGTGACGTCGACTCTGTACTTCTCGTCCGCAGGGTGCCTTACCGCCGCCTTCACTTCTGAGTTCAGATATCCCCGGTCTAGATAGGTGGCGGCGATCCGGTTGCGGTCGGTAGCCAGTTTGCCGGGCGAAAATGGTGTGCCCGGACGAAGCTGGAATCCCGGCGTGCCCATGAGTTGATTTTGCGGGATGCTTTGGTTGCCCGCGACCTCGACCTTGTCGACGAGGGTCTGCTCTCCCTCGGCGATATCGAAGACAACGTCGATCTTCGACCCCCGATCGATGGTCTTCGGAGTAACCGCGACCTGCTCGTAACCGGCATTGCGATAGACGATCGCGATATTGTTCACGCTGGTTTGGACGAGTTTGTCACCGTAGGCGCCGTGGCCCAAGATGCGAGCCTTGTGAATCGGAATATTCGCCTCCAGCTCTCCGCTCGAAATGTGTTGATTGCCCTGGAAAACGATGCGGGCGACCTTGAGTTTCTTTCCCTTATCGATCTGATAGGTGAGTAAGATTCGCTCCGGCTGGCGATCGAGAGTGGTGTTGACTTTGACCTCGAAGTATCCCTTCTTTTGGAAATAATCGATCAGCCGTTGTTGGCCGTCATCGATGAGATCTGGATCGATGGATCCCTCCGAGTAGATCGGCAGGAGCTTTTCGGCTTGTCGGCCGGATAAGAAGGGAAGCACCGTGAGTTTGGCCCCGGTGATGTTGATCTTCACGACAGGACCCAGCGCAATCGTGTACAAGATGTCAACCGAATTGGTGTCCGGGTTGTATTTCGGAGGGTTTCGCGTCACTTTGCTGGCCAGGTAGGTGCGCTGGCGAAGAGCGCGTTTAATGAGCTTGGTTGCGTCGTCGACACGCGAGGACGTGTAAGTCTTTCCCCGTTTCAGGAGGCCTCCGCTCAACTTCGCCCGCAGTGACTGCACCGAACGCAGCAGCCGGGCAGTCTCCTCTCCTGCTCCCTCAATCTGGACCTCTCCGATGCGGGCCCGTTGCCCGAAGGTGACGTGAAAGGTGACGTTGGCCAGCTGATTGAGGTCATCGAGCTGAGTCTCCGCGTGTACCTGCGCCTGAAAGTAACCATCCGTTCGGAACACACGCTGCAAGCTTGCTTCCGCCTCAGGAATTCGCGCTTTGTCAAAGGGTTGTTGATCCGGAAGGTTGGCGGCCTGGAGCAGCCGGATATAACTGAAGCGTTTTACCGCTTCCGGAAAGTCTAGGATGCCAATGTAATACGCCGGTTCAAGGATAAAGCTGAGACGCAAGCCATCGCGGCGGGGGATGACGTTGAGGGTAACGTCTTGGAACCTATTTGTTTCCTTTAGAGCTGCGACACTGGCCTCTATCTCCTTCTCAGAGTAGGGCTGCCCGGTCTTTTGCCGCACCAGCGCCCGCAAGGGCTCGGTATCAAGGTGTGGATTGGCAACCAGGTCGATCGCAGTAACCGTTTCCCCCTCGTATGCGGCCTCGAGTTCCTGGTAAGACTGTTGCGCATGCACGGCTGCCGCCAGCAGCCAGAACAAAAGGAAAGCCAAGATACGCCGACCAGGGATAATCCGAACTCTTTGGCGGCAAGAGGCTCTCTCCGCCAGCCGGTCTAGGCCCGCAGCTGGTGATCCGGTCAAGAGTATGCTCTTGCCTTGGTGGAAGATGTTCATTCGGTCGGGCGACCCCAACATGCGATTCTACGGCAAAGCCAGATCCGGTTGACCGCATTGACGGTGCGAGATCGCCCATCAATCGCCCTACAGCGAATCGCAATCCTGATTACAGCGTCGGCCTGATGGTCCGGAGACGAGCCGGGGCGCTAGGCTTGTCCCAGATTGCATGAGTTCGTCAACAACAAGGAGGCTATGTGCTCGACTGGGCATTGATATTCTTGATTATCGCGATTATCGCCGGGATTTTTGGGTTCGCGGGCGTCGCGGCGGCGGCCGCCGGAATCGCGAAGCTGCTGTTCATCATCTTCCTAGTGTTGTTCGTGATCACACTGGCTTCGCATTTGGGACGCAGGGGCAGTTCCGGAGTCTAGCGCTCCAACTTTGTCGGACTGCTTCGATGCGAGGGTGACGGCTTTAGGGCTGTGCGCGTTTCACCAGGGAGTCGTGCTTCCACTTACGGCCTACGGAAGTCTTCCTTGGTATCGGGGCCAGTTGCGGTGGCGAGGAAGCTATTCCTTAGAGATGAGTTGCGAAAAGGGGTGAAAACCCTGGAATGGCCGAAGGCTCACGTTGTCCGATGGACTCCCGATTCTGCTGTTCTCTTCCTCCCGACTGGTGCGGCACCGGTGAAGCTGCCGGCCGGGAGTGGCCAGCCTCCCAGGGTTGCTTCTGCTCGCGAGGCTCGGGCCTCGCACGTCTCAGCAGCTCGCGGATTCGCAGCTTGGCTTTATGCAGCTGCGATTTTGAGTTGCCCACGGAGCAGTCGAGAAACTTTGCGATTTCCTGATGCTCATAGCCTTCCACTTCGTGGAGGAGAAAGATCGTGCGATAACCATCCGGCAGTTCCTGGATGGCCCGGGCTAGGGCGATGCGGTCGATCGAGCCCGTGAGCCGATCGTCGGTTCTTCCGTATTCGCGCGGCGGCAATTTGGTGTTCTGGTTGCAGGGCTCGTCGAGCGAAATCTGGCGGAGAGCTTTCTTGCGGAAGCTCATCAGGACGGTGTTGACTGCGATTCGATACAGCCAGGTAGAAAGCGCTGAATCTCCTCGGAAGGTAGAGAGCTTGCGGAACACCTGCATGAAGGCATCCTGAGTCAGGTCTTCGGCTTCAGCCGTATTGTTGGTCATGCGCAGGCAAACCGAATAGATTCGTGCCTTGTGGGCATGGAATATGGAGGCGAATGCCTCGGCATCACCCTGTTGGGCCCGTCTAACTGACTCACGATCTGAATCGAAGCGTAGTGGAGAAACGGTCTCGCGGCTCACTGGCATCTCCTTTCACGAATAAGCAGCGCTTTCGTCATGCACCACGAGGGTAGTATTACGATCGGCCGACCAGCCATCAGGTGCACGCTGTAGGGGACTCAATTCGTTGCTGTATCGAATGGACTTCAGCGCAGTGAAAAAAGGAGATCAACCGAGACCGGCTGACAACCACGTACCCAGTGGTTTTAAAACCACCGATTCTTCCTGACCGTCAGCATCGCTCGAATGCGAATCAGGGACTGGGTTCGAATTCATTACCAAGTTGCAGTGGGTACGGAAAATCCTGAGGTCAACTACAGATTTGGCCGGATTGCTCGATACTCACTTCCGGCCTAAGCTCACCACCATGCACGTTGCCCGCAAGATACCTTCCTCTCTGAGCAGGTGCCGTGTCCTCAACCGTATTGGGGCCGGCCCTGCTTCTTGCCACGCTAGTGTGGACAGTTTTCTCCTCTGGATGGCATAGGAGAAACAGCTTCAGGTCGATCGGACGCTGAGAAGCGTTTCTCGAAGGGCAGCTCTGAATGGACCTACGAGGGTGGAAGTGTAGATCTTAGGGACATGGACACAACGCTACCAACGGGAACTACGGCAGCAAACCCTACTGCGATGTCTCTATCCCGGCTTGCACCACGTGCACAATGTTGTTGCGCACCGCGTAGAGCACCAGATCGCTGACCGAGTGAAGTTGCAATTTGCGCATGATATTCGAGCGATGCGTCTCCGCCGTCTTAACGCTCAAGCCCAAAACAACGGCGACCTCCTTGGTGCTCTTTCCTTCGGCCAGGAGTTGAACGATTTCGCGTTCCCGCGGAGTCAGGCGGTTGCGTCCCAACGTTGCCGGAGCTGGGCCGGTTCCGCCCTTGAGGTAGCCCTCAAGCACCATGGCTGCGACTTTCGACGTGAAGTAGGTTTTGTCACGCCGCAGAGCCTCGACGGCAGCGACCAGGTCACGCGCCGCATCGGATTTCAACAGGAATCCCCGCGCCCCTGCGTTCAGTACATCGCGGACCACCTGGTCGGAATCATGCAGTGTAAGGATCAGCACCCTTGCCTGAGAATTCAACTTCAGGATTTGGCGAGTCGCCTCCAATCCGTTCAAACTGGGCATGCCGATATCTAGAATGACCACGTCGGGCTTCAGTTCTCGAGTCTTCTCCACGGCCTCCCGCCCATCCCCAGCCTCGCCACACACCTCCCAGTTTGGTTGCTGCTGCAACAACGCCACCAATCCCTTGCGCACGACTTCGTGATCGTCGGCTACCAAGATTCGAAAAGCCGGCACAGAACACCTCCCGCAGAACTAGGTGGTCGCTAAATCCTGAAAAAACTAAACACTTAAACTACGACGCTTGAAGTGGTGACCACCACTAGCAAAACATGATAGAAGTCAGTTTAGGACCTGCACCGCAGTTGCCAAAAGGGAAATGCCGCAAATTCAATCAGTAGCCAGTGAGTGAGGATGTAATTCTTACCCTCGTCGCCGGCGTCTCCCACTCAGCAGTTGTTAGCTTCCCCCAAATTCACGCCGGGAAGTGGCAAGTTATTCAGTTCTGCCGTGTCAATCTCTATAGGCTGGATCTTTAGCCCGCTTGCTGGATCAAGGACCAGGCGAAAATTCGTCGCGCAATGTTGACATAACCAGAATTGAGCGGTTTGTGTGCTTGGTCTCTCGTCGAATGGTTCGCTGCTCTCATCGCTGGCTGAAATGGAAATTGACACCACCTCAAACTGAAACAAACGCCCATCGGCAAAGGAATGTAAAGGGACGCCACAGTTCGGATTGACGCAATGAGCGAGCATCGTAACTTCTCTAACCCCGGGCCTCGGCCGAGACCTTACAGTCTTTGCCAAAACCTGCCAATACAGTATCTACTGTATCCGCTTCAAGCGGATCGCCGCGTCCGTCTCAACGCAAATACAAGACCGCTAGAGCCTAACACCTTTCATAATCGTTTGGATGCATCGAACCGCGAGAAGGCATCTAGAATCACGTCAGGAATGCGCGGCAAGACCAGCTGCCCCGGTTGCGCCGTCGGGGCTTCTTTTTAGAGTTTGCCGATGGTATCTACCCGTTGACCTGTGGAAAAACGCGACTCTCGACCGCCTCGGTAAGGGTAGACGGACGGTTCTCGACCGACCGGTTGGTCCTACGGATCTTGCTGGACAGCCATTTGTCGAGGCTACCGAGCTCTTTCGCGATGCGGCCGACATGGCAAGGCTAACCCGTCCTTATTAGATCCGAGCGATTGCGCCCTCAAGGTCTCCTGAAACGCCGCAGCCAGCATTGACAATTCTGTTAGCCAATCTTACTGTTGACCGCTCGGATGGACATCATCAAGGCAACACATCGCTTCGCACAGTGGCTGGGGCAGTACACGACTCTGGCCAGGAGCGATCTAAATCTCAAACACCAACGCATGGCGGAATCGCCCTTTTTCTTCTTTCGAGCTACTTTCTATCGCTGGATGCAGCTTTGGCCAAAGATTTGTCCCGATTTGTCGAAAGCCCCCGGGGTTCTTGCGGTTGGCGATGTTCACGTAGAGAATTTCGGTACCTGGCGCGACATCGAAGGTCGGCTGGTTTGGGGAGTCAACGATTTCGATGAGGCAGCCGTCCTGTCCTACACCATCGACCTCGTACGTCTGGCAACCAGCGCCCTGCTGGCAATCGAAGAAGGGCATCTCACCGTGAAGACGAAGGACGCGTGTGGCGCAATTCTCAGCGGGTATGAGCAATCAATGGTCGAAGGCGGGCGCCCGTTTGTGCTCGAAGAAGAGAATACCTGGCTCCGCCGGATCGCCACCAGCGAGTTGCGGGACCCGGTCCATTTTTGGCAGAAATTGGGCAGCCTGCAGAAATTCCAGGGCCGAATTCCGGCGCCAAACAGGCTCTGGAGAGTCTCTGGCCGAAACCAGGACTGGCTTACAAGGTCTTCCGCCGGGTCGCTGGTTTGGGGAGTTTGGGTCACGCTCGCTTGGTGGCCATCGCGCAACTCGACGGTGGCCGGATCGCGCGCGAGGCGAAACTTGTGCTGCCTTCGGCTCTCTACTGGGTCGAGCAGAAGAAAGCTCGAGCCAAGCTGCTCTATCAGAAAATTCTCGCTTCGGCGGTTCGCTGTCCCGATCCCTATGTAAAGTTGCGTGGGAGCTGGCTCGTTCGCCGCTTATCGCCCCACTGTAGCCGCATTGACTTAAGCCTGCTGCCTCGCGATCGAGACGACGTCCGACTCCTCAACGCCATGGGTTGGGAAACTGCGAACATCCACTTGGGCAGCCGGAAGGCGCGCGACCGAATTCGCCTGCATCTTCGCCACATGCGACCTAATCTTCTGTCCTGTGCTTCTAAGGACATGGCAGAAGCCGTCCACAAGGACTGGCAGGCGTGGCGACCTTCCCAGGTCTCTAGCCTGGCATGGGGAAAGATTCGGTCCAATGGGTTGAAGGCGCGATCTGACCCCGTCGCCGCAAACATGCCTGAATCTAATAGGTTTGCGCCACTTAACCTGACTCGCAACCGGTCAGACGCCCCCTCGAGCTTCGTTTTGGACTCCCTGCGGCCGTCCCTAGTGGGACTAGCCTCCCAAACCTGGCAAACGCTATCATCGAATGCGCATGCCCAAGACCGTCCTGATGTGCCCGCCCATCTACTTCGATGTCCGGGAGCCCAAAAACCCCTATATGGGTCTCCCCATCGACCGCGCCCGAGCGCAGCAGCAGTGGGACAACCTACGCCGTTCGTTAGAAGATGCGGGCCTCAAGGTCGAGTTGATTGATCCTGTTCCAGACCTTGATGACATGGTGTTTGCCGCCAACCCGATTTTTGTGGGCCAGGAACCGAAGCAGGGCAGATTCGTGGTTCCCAGCCGCATGCGATATGCTTCGCGCCAACGCGAGGTGGCTTTCTACCTGGAATGGTTTCGCCGGCGGGCCTACCGCATCATCGAGTTGGACTTGGACGGCGATTATCTCGAGGGACACGGCGATCTGCTGTGGCATCCCGACGGCTCTCGCATCTGGGCAGGCTACGGTTTCCGCTCCACGGCTGGGGGCGTGGAGAAGTTTCGTGCGGCAATGGACCGGTTAGGTTTCCCAGTCACTCCGGTCGAGCTGGTCGATGCGCACTGCTATCACCTCGATACCTGTCTTTGCCCCCTCACGAGGGAATCGGCCATGATCTATCCGGGGGCCTTCTCACCTGCCTCTCTGAGGGTGGTTCGTGCCGGCTTTGCACGCGTCCACGAGTTGAGCCGCGAGGAAGCGCACGAGTTCATGGGTAACGGCATCGCCGTCAACGGGCGCTTCCTCACTCCGCACCTCAATGGCAATCTTTCACGGATTCTCGCGCAGGAAGGCCTGGCCCCGGTCGTCATCGACACCTCCGAGTTCGAAAAATCCGGTGGGAGCGTCTTTTGTATGAAGGCTTTTCTGGATTAAATAGGACTCGACGAGGCCAATCGGGGTGTTGGCCGCCGAGACCAAAGAGGCGGCCAAATTTAGCGGACCAGAGTCCTGCGGCGCCATTGCTTGCTAGACTTTAGGGAGTGCGATTCGAGGGACGGTCAGATTGACACGACGGGTAGTGATCACCGGCATGGGGGTAGTCAGCCCGAACGGCGTCGGCAATGCCGCCTTCGCCGAAGCGGTCTTAGCTGGGCGTAGCGGCGTACGGCGTATTTCGCGCTTTGACCCCTCGGAGATCTCGGTTCAGATCGCAGGCGAAGTGGTTGACTTCAACGAGTTGGCCTGGGTAGAAAAACAGGAGCGAAAGCATGTGTCCCGGGTCCTGCCGCTCGCCTTGGCCGCTTCGACCGAGGCCTTGTCGAACTCCGGCATCGACGTCGCCTCGCTCACTTTAGATGAGAAGCGCCGCTTCGGCGTGATCCTTGGTTCGGGCGGGGGATCCCAGGAGTTCACCGAAGAGCAATACCGCTTATTCTTCCATCAGCAATATAAGCATATGAGTCTGTTTTGCATACCAACCGGTGTTATGGGCACCCTCTCGAGCGAGCTGAGCGTGCGTTTCGGCTTGCGCGGCGCCAGCCATGTTGTAACCACCGGCTGTACCTCCTCGACCGATGCTTTCGGCTATTCCATGCGGCAAATTCAATCCGGAAGGCTCGACGCGGTGCTCAGTGGCGGTGCCGATGCCCCAATCTCGCTTGGAATCGTGAAGGGATTCATTTTGATGAAGATTTTGACCGACTCCTGGAACCATGAACCCCAGCGCGCATCGCGACCGTTCTCGGTCGATCGCGATGGGTTTGTACTGGCGGAGGGTGCGTGGATGTTCGTGCTCGAAGAGGCCGAGCATGCTCGAGCCCGCGGAGCCAGGGCGCTCGCCGAGGTCTGCGGGTACGGCTCCACCTGCGAGGCATACCATCGCGTGCGCCTGCAGGAGTGTGGGGAAGAGCCAGCCCGGGCGATTGGCTTGGCGATGAAAGATGCCGGGATCTCAGCCGAAGATGTGGATCACGTGAACCTGCACGGGACTTCGACGCAGCTCAATGACCGGATTGAGACGCGGGCGTTGAAGCTAGCCCTCGGCGAACGCGCTCCTGAGGTGCCGATGTCGGCGCTTAAATCCCAGATCGGGCATCCTCAAGGAGCCTGCGGCGCCGCCGGCGTGGCGGCGACCATTGTGGCCATTGAGAGTGGGCAGCTTCCTCCCACGATCAATCTGCAAACCCCGGATCCGGATTGCGATCTCGATTATGTGCCCCAGGCTGGACGGAAGAGGACAATCGAACACGCGGTTTGCAATTGCATTGCGTTCGGATCTAAGAACTCGGCCCTGGTATTGCGGAAGGCCGGTTGATGGACTAGCTAAACTAGGAAATGGCTGAGGTACGACCGGCAAGTGGCGGAGGGGATTTGGATCAGCGTTAGAGGAGGTGCTCAGGAGTTTTTCCCGAATAATGCCATGAGGGCGTCTACCTTGTTCTTGTTCTCGTTCTCATGGGTGGACAGATCAATGCCCCAGAAGTTGGCCTGTAAGTCCTGGGCCTGCAGTCCTACCTGGACTTCGTTCGTGTCCAGTTGCTGAATCCAAACCACCTTAAAGTTGGCTTTCTTCGAGCCGCGCTGCAGGCAGACGGTTTCTCCCGGTTGTAGGAGGCTGCGTAAACCGCCGACCCGCGCCCCGCGACGGTTCAGATCGCAGGTGTGGGCGAGATAAGTAGTGCCGGAGAGCGAGACCTTCACCGGCAATACCATTTTCGTGCGCTTGGATTTACGGCGCTCCACGGCAGTTCGATTATGTCTCTGGCCGCGGGGACTAAAAAGGTTACGGAAGTCATAGTTCCCACGTCTCGGGTGGCGATTGAGAGGATCTGGGCGGTTCGTGTCCCGGGTTAGGATATCCGCCCGTATCCCCGCGACGCAGTGCGGGTTTTCCGATACGAGAATCAGGAGGAGGGCGACATCTGTTGGTCGAGGTGAGCGAGTACTACGGGCCAAGCTTTCTCGTGCCGATTCTTCGACTCTAGATCCGGAAAGCCGGCGTGCCTGAGGCGGAGTTCGGTGCCTTCGCCCTGCGGAATGAATTCTACGGTTACCACCGTCTCCGCACCTTGGGTTGCCGCGGTAAGCCAGGTCAGTTCCACCAACCGATCGCGCTCCAGGCGGAGGAACCGGCCGTAGTGAGGGTGCCGCGCCGCCTCGAAGTGGGTCTCGAAAAAGAAGGCGGTGTTGACCTCGCCTTTCATCAACACCGAACCAGGGACAGCAAACCAGCGATCGAATTGCTCCGTCCACGCGCGGAACAGCACCGCGGGCGGCGCCATCATGCGGCGCGCGATCGTTAGACAGAAGGGCCGTGGGGAAAGATCCGGCGGGGGAATGCTTAGGCTCACGGACTCTTCCACCTTAGCGTCCCATCATGTGCAGCACTGTACTCTCTACCTTCGGCCACGCCTTGGATCGGGGATCAATCAAATCGAAGTGGCCGGCGGTTGCGATCTCCAGGTAATGTACATCTTCGCCCCGCGGTTTCTTTCGTTCCGCATAAGTCCGGCTGAAGTAGGAGGGTACGATCGCATCTCCGGCGCCGTGAACGAGCCATTCGAGGGTGGTGCGTGGGATCGTGCTTGTCATGGGATCTGCCTCCCGATAATGCTCGGGAACTTCGCTGGGCTTGCCGCCAAGGAAAGCCACCACGGCGTCGTTGCTGAGATGGAGCTCCCAGGCCTGGGTAAGATCTACGATCCCGGCAAGCGAAAGCACCCGGGTCAAAGAGGGTTCGTGGGCTGCCAGACACAGAGCCAGTTGTCCTCCGGCGGAGTGGCCGATCACCAAGATTTTGGCGGAGTCAAGGTTATAGCGTTTCCCGAGCTGAGGAACGAAGCGATAGGCATTACGAATGTCTTCGAAAGATCCCGGCCAACCTCCTCCCGGGTTGCCCACGCGACGGTACTCCACGTTCCAGGTGACAAAGCCCTTTTGACTGAGCGCGGCGCAAAGGTGTCCGGCATGACTGAGATCGTATTGCGCCCGCCAGTAGCCGCCGTGGAGGTTCACCACCACAGGGAAGGGGCCTTGGCCTTGATCTTTCGGCAAACGGATCTCGCCGAATTGATTGGGATCGCTTCCGTAAGCGACGCGGGCGTCTGCTGGCGGTGGGGGGAGTGTGAGAATGTCATCGGAGGACATGAAAGAGTTTGGTCAGTGCCTCTCGGACAATTCGGTTTCTTGTGCCGCCCTCCAAGTAAGCCGGATTAGCAGCTAGCCGCTTGCCTCCGGCACCAGTTCGATGGGTAAACCTTCCCCCCAGCCATATTTCTTGCGAGAAAGATCCTGAACCTGGTGGTAGAGATCGGGCTCTCGCTCAACCGACAGAACTCGCGCTCGAGCGGCGATCGTTCTCCATCCCAGACGTACCTGAGCCTGGGGGTTGGCCCGCAGGTTTTCAACCCAATGTGAGGTGGCATGCTCGGCGATTACGTAATAGCGCCCATTGCGGGTAGTGAACCAGATCTCGATTTCGCGGGGGAGGCCGGTTCTCCGTCCACGCGTGGTGAGATAGAGATACTGTCCTCCTTGCTCCCCCGTCGCCACGAAATCATTGGCCCTTGAGCTTGAGCTTGTCCTTGTTTTGCTCAAGGAACTCGCGGAGTCTCTCGGCTGCATCGAGAAGCCGGATCCATTGTTCGTAGTACAACGTTACTGGAAAGCGACCCAGGCCGTACACGCTCACGCCACCTTTTTCCCCGACGCGGAATTCCAAGGAGCCTGTACGGCGCTGGCCTTGTTGCTTTTCCAATTCCGCCAAACGCGACTTCAGCTCTTCATAGGTTGGTTCAGACATTGCATGTCCTCTACAGATGCTATCAACCGACCATAATAGGCATTACCCAGAGATTCGTCGAGAGGGACAGGCAAAAATTTTCCACAATCAAAACCGGCGTCCGGCCACGTAGGGCCTGGCTGTCGGCTCATTCCCGGAAACCTTAAATTCGTTCCTGGATGAGGCCGCGTACCTAATCTCGGCCCATCCCTCCAATCTTGTCCGAAGTCGTGTCGGTCCGCAGCTGGCAACCATCGGTTGCCCCGGCGTTTCTCGGCAAAAGCTCTATAATCCTTACTTTCCCGGGAGGACTCTTGGCCTACGATGACCTGCGCGCCTGGATCGCCGAGCTTGACCGCGCCGGCGAACTCAAGAAGATTCGAACGGAGGTTGATCCTATTCTTGAGATTACCGAGATTACTGACCGCGTAAGCAAGCAGGGGGCAGCATCTCCCCGGTCGGCCGGCGGCCCGGCTCTACTTTTTCAAAACCTGAAGGGTTATCCCGGTTCTCAGATCCTTATCAATCAGTTCGGCTCAGCCCGGCGGATGCAAATGGCCTTGGGCGTCAACTCCCTCGACGAAGTCGCCGATCGTATTCGCGCCTTTGTCGATGTGAAATCACCTCAGGGGTTCCTCGACAAAGTAAAAATGCTTCCCATGCTGGGCGAGATGTCAAAGTTCTTTCCCAAGACCGTGTCGACCGGTCCCTGCAAGGAGGTCATCAAGCGGGAGCAGTTCTCCCTCCTCGACTTTCCCATTTTGCAATGCTGGCCGCGGGATGCCGGCCGCTTTATCACCTTGCCCTGTGTGATCACTCGCGATCCGTCGAGTGGAAAACGCAACGTCGGCTGCTATCGCATGCAGGTCTATGACACTCACATTACGGGTATGCATTGGCAGCGGCAAAAAGTTGGCGCCGAGCACTATCGTCAAAGGTTGCGCCAGGCTGCCAGCGCCGAAACCGCTGCCGGCCTCAACCGAGAGCTGAGCCCTCGAGGGCCCAGCTCGGATGCCGCTCGCCGAGCGGTGGACATCATGGCGCGCACTTCGGGAGCTTCGCACCTGCCCGAGAGCCCACTGCCCCGCGGCAAAATGGAAGTTGCGGTCGCCGTCGGCACCGATCCTGCGGTCACGTTTTCTTCGATTGTGCCGGCTCCCCCCGACGTCGAAGAATACCTAATCGCCGGTTTCCTTCGCCAAAAGCCTGTCGAGCTGGTCCAGTGCGAGACCGTCGATCTCGAAGTGCCGGCTACCTCGGAAATCGTACTCGAAGGGCATGTTCACCTCGACGAGCTCCGCACCGAAGGTCCCTTCGGCGATCACACTGGCTTTTATTCCCTCGAAGATCTGTATCCGGTTTTCCACGTGCAATGCATTACCCATCGCAAAGACCCGGTCTACTCAACCACCATCGTGGGCAAGCCGCCCATGGAGGATGGTTGGATGGGAAAGGCCGTTGAGCGCATCTTCCTCCCGCTCATGAAACTGACCATCCCTGAACTGGTGGACATCAATCTTCCTGTCGAAGGCATCTTTCACAACCTGATGATTCTTTCCATCCGCAAGTCCTACCCCGGCCAGGCCCGCAAGGTCATGAATGCAGTCTGGTCGCTTGGCCAGGCCATGTTCACCAAGTGCATCGTTGTGGTGGACGAAGATGTAAATGTACAGGACATCGGCGAGGTTTGCCTCAAGGCTCTCAACCACATTGATCCCGAGCGCGACATCCAGTTCACGCTCGGCCCCGTTGACTCTCTCGACCACGCATCACGCCTGCCCAACTACGGATCAAAAATGGGCATCGACGCCACCCGAAAATGGCCGGCGGAAGGATTCACTCGACCCTGGCCGGATGAAATCCTGATGGATGAAGGGACCAAAGCCCTGGTGGACAAAAAGTGGAAAGACCTGGGTCTCGAGTAGGCAGACTGCCAGAGATAAATCGGGTTTCGATGACTGATAGTCGAACGAATCGCCGTTCCATCCCATCAGCGGCACAAGGGGCTCGCAATCGTAGTGCTATGAAATCGAAACTCGCGCCTCCCGATACTGGCCATGAATCGGACTTGCGGCATGAGATGATGGATTTCATGCCCCTTACCCAGCAGACTGTGGCTTGCGGCATCACGGTGGATCGGTCCTTGTGGCGGCTCGCCGAAAGCTGGCCCGGAGTGGAGCCGTGAGCGATTCTCTCTCCCGGGGCCAAGAACTCTCCGTCGCTTCCGCTACGCCTTCTGCGGAAGGGGGGCCCAAGGTTAGACGGCGTCCCTGGTTTTTCGTAGCGGGCAATCTGGGCG
This sequence comes from Terriglobales bacterium, assembly GCA_035501575.1. Lineage (GTDB taxonomy): Bacteria > Acidobacteriota > Terriglobia > Terriglobales > Acidobacteriaceae > JAFAGX01. The sequence goes on from DATJVZ010000389.1 coordinate 16,358, forward strand.
AGGATCGCTTTTTCCTGATCCTTTCCGTCTTCATTGGAATCTTTGCCGGGCTTGCCGTCGTCGGCCTTCGCCTGGCCATCGATTGGACCAGTACCAGTCTGCTTGGACCCGCACCTTCGCCGCATACACTTCGAGTGCTGCTTGTGCCCGCGGGGGTTGGTCTAGTGATCGCCTTCCTGGTCCTCCACGTATTTCCTGGGGTTCGCGGCAGCGGTGTGAACCAGACCAAGGCCGCGTTCTATATCTACAACGGCCGCATTCCGTTTCGTACCGCGGTGGGGAAATTTGTCACGGCCGCACTCGCCATTGGTTCTGGCCAGTCGCTCGGACCCGAAGATCCGTCTTTGCAGATCGGCGCCAGCCTGGCCTGGGTCATGGGCAGGGGTATGAAATTCTCCCGCGACAAGCTGCGTCTGCTGGCTCCGATCGGCGCTGCCGCCGGACTGGCCGCTGCCTTCAATGCTCCGATCTCGGCCGTGCTCTTCGTCATCGAGGAGGTCATCGGCCGCTGGAGTGCTGCCATTCTGGGCTCGGTCGTGCTCTCTGCCATCTCGAGCGTTGTGGTGGTGCGCGGGTTCCTAGGGGCACAACCTCTATTTCGAATTCCCGAGCTGGCCGGTGTGTATCCCACCGAGCTGCTCGCCTATGCGGTCCTGGGCATTGTGGGAGGCGGGGCCGCCGTCGTGTTCGCCAAAGGCATCGAATATTTTCGTCCACTTTTGCTCGCCGGGCCCAGGTGGACGCAATATTTCCAGCCCGCGCTCGCGGGACTCATGATCGGCTTGATCGGGTATTTGGGTGTCCCTCAGGTGATGGGCGCCGGATATGAATACATCGACCAAGCCATGCACGACCACTTTACCTGGAAGATGCTTGCCCTGTTAGCGGCACTGAAAATCCTTGCCACGACTCTCTCGTTTGTCACCGGCACGCCCGGGGGAATGTTCGCTCCCACGATCTTCGTCGGCGCCATGCTGGGAGGGTCCGTAGGTGCCGTGGAGCGCCACTTCTATCCCCATCTTACGGGTACGACCGGTACCTACGCCCTGGTTGGTATGGGTGTGCTCCTCGCCGGATTTATGCGGGCGCCGATGACCTCGGTTTTTATGGTGCTTGAGGTCAGCGGCGACTACTCCATTGTCATTCCGGTAATTTTGGCCAACGCCATCGCCTATGTGATTTCGCGTCGTTTCCAGAAAATCCCCATTTTCGACCTGCTGACTCGCCAGGACGGACTCAATCTGCCCTCGCTCGAAGAGGAGCGGGAGGAAAGCGTACTCCGTGTCGAGGATGCGATGAGACAGCCAAAGGCTCCAGTGCTCGATGCGCAAATTACCGTTCGCGAAGCCGGTCAGCAGATTCAGGACACGTCCTCGGAGGTTTTCCTGGTTCGGTGCACTCCCTCCGGCTGGGGCAGCGTTCCGCGACAACACTTGCAGCGCCTGGCGGGCGAGGGGAAATTGGAGATGACGCTCGCCTCTGTGCTTCCCACGCAACGTATTCCCCATCTCCATCCCGACTATCCACTCGAAATGGCATTGCGCTACGTGGAACAGACTCCGCTGGTTCCGGTGGTTAGTCGCGCCGATCTTGGTAAGCTGGAAGGCATTATCACCAGCGAAGATGTTCTTGCTCGCTACCGTGCTGAAAGCGAGTAACCGCCGGGCGTGGCCGATTGGTAACGACATCTCGAGAGCTGAGGCCCGGCTCCGTCCAGAGGAGGAGCGAGGTCGTTCCGCCCTCGAGTATGATCCCAGCAAACATGTTTTCCCAGCGCACCAATTGGAAGCTTGCTCCGAACTCCTTTACCGAAGCACAACGGCAGCTTCGGGAAGCGGGAGAGCAAATCCTGGATCTCACGATTTCCAATCCCACGCGCGCCGAACTTCATTATGATTCCGAGACCATTCTCGGGGCTCTCAACCGGCCGGAGGCCATGCAATACGATCCTCAACCCAAGGGGCTGCTCAGTGCCCGCCAGGCAGTCATCGATTATTACCGCAAGCAGCACGATGAATTCGACACCGCCCCCGAGTCCGTCATCCTCACTACCAGCACTAGCGAAGGCTATTCCTACGTCTTCCGCCTGCTCTGCAATTCCCAGGATGAGATCCTGGTTCCCCAGCCAAGTTATCCGTTACTTGAATTTCTTGCCGAACTCGAGGATGTAACGCTCGTCCCATATCCGCTCATCTACGATCACGGCTGGCAGATCGATTTTCCCTCCCTCTACAAAGCGGTTAACCATCGTACGCGCGGACTGGTCGTTGTCCATCCCAACAATCCGACAGGATCCTTCATTTCCGACCAGGAACGAGACGAGCTCAACAACTTTTGCCGGGAATATGAATTATCGTTGATCGCCGACGAGGTCTTTCTTACCTACGCGCTCGATGGCGCCTCCCGGCGGACGTTTGCCGCCAATCGAGATGTCCTGACGTTTACCCTCAGCGGCCTTTCGAAAATCTCCGGCTTGCCGCAGATGAAACTGGCTTGGCTGGTCACGAGTGGTCCGGCAGAACGTGCCCACCTTGCGCTCGCCCGGCTGGAAGTCATTGCCGATACCTATCTCTCCATGAACGCTCCCATCCAGTTGGCGGCTCCGGTGTTGCTCGACCAGCGGCGGACTATCCAGCCCTTGTTACTCGATCGGATGCGGACAAATTTGGAACAACTCGACCGCGCGCTCACCCGCGAGCCCGCCTGCCAGCGTCTTGCCCTCGAAGGTGGCTGGTATGTCGTGCTGCGAGTTCCAGTGACCCAATCCGATGAAGCGCTGGCGATCGACATCTTGCGCAAGACCAAGGTTCTCGTTCATCCCGGCCACTTCTATGACTTCTCGAGCGATGGATTTCTTGTATTAAGCCTGATCACTCCGCCAGCCGCTTTTCAACAGGGAATCACGCGCGTGCTCGATTGCCTCAAACCGGGGGCGAACGGCTAGCCGCTGAAACCCCAATGGCCGAGTCGGCTCGGACCAGACGGTCTCGATGTGCGTTGGTTCAGTTAGCGCCAGGACCAGCTTTTGAGGTTCACCGTCAGTTCGCGGCCCTCCGCCGCCAGGGCACCGTGCAGATTGGGTCCGAGATCGAGCTGCCATACGGTCCAGGCCGCCGACCTCAGTGTTTTATCCTGGAATTCGAGGCGCAGCGCCTTGTTTACGCCTTGGGGGATGATGCTGAATCCGGAGAGCGGCATGGACAGTCCGTTGCCGCAAGCCTTGATATAAGACTCTTTCGCCGTCCAGCATGCGAAAAATGCCGAAACACGTTGGGCGGTAGGTTGCGCACGCAGCCAGGCCGCTTCCGTGGCGGAGAAATAGCGTTGTGCCAGTTCGAGGGGTTTCAGATTGTCTCGTACCCTTTCCACGTCGACACCAATGCGCCGCTCCCGAGCGACCGCCAGTACAGCCATCCCGTCAGTGTGAGAAAGGTTGAATTGCAGGTCCGTAGCCAGATCCAATTCCGGCTTCCCGTAGGCAGCCAGGCGAAACTTAATGTCCCGGGCCGGAATTCCCAGATACCGTTCGAGGGCAAGACGCAGGAAGGCGTGGGAGACGATGAATTGCTTGCGCGCGGCATCCACCTTGAATCGCGCGGCTCGCGCGCTCTCTTCTGGGTCGAGGAGATCATGAACCGAACTGATCGGCCTTGCAAAATCCGTATGCCAGACATGCACCTCCAGTTTTGGCAGTGGCAGCAAAGCCGGGCCGACCTGCATGATTATTGTTCTCCTCGTCCGGGTTGAACTGGCCGAATGTTACGCCAAGGCTTTGAGTTCCTGACATTGGCTGCCGGGGGATGGATGTGTGCCGCCTGCGTTGACGGCGTTCGCGCCGAGTTTACACGTTTCCTAGGCGGTTCGGAGACGCATCCGACCGGGCGATTCATGGAGGGTGATTATCTCTAAGATCAACCGTGGCAACTGCACGTACGGTACTACTGGCTTATAGCACTGGCAGTCGCGGAAAAAGCGTTATTGGCGTTGCCGCCAATCAGACGAACGGTTCCCACCACGAGAACCAGGATCACAGCCAACATAACAGCGTATTCCGCAATATCCTGACCTTCGTCTCTCGACAGAAAGTCCCATATTTCGTGGCGCATTCTCTCCTCCCCGTAATCCACTGTCCTCATGATGACGGCCGGGGCTGGACTTGTCAAATCTAAGGTGGAGGGGGCGATTGGAGCGCCAGGCCGGGCTTAACCGTCAGATTCAGCCTTCCTTAGCCGCAGAATGTGCCTTCCTGTCTTCCCCCGAAAGTCAACCATCCGCACTAGCGTTTACAATGATCGCCAATGAAGTTTGCGCTGGAGTTTGACCACGTCACCAAAGAATACCGAAGTTTCTTTGGCCGGCGGTTTCGCGCACTCGACGGCTTCAGCCTGCAGGTTTACCCGACGGAGATCTTTGGTTTCCTCGGGCCAAACGGGGCAGGAAAAACAACCGCCATTCATTTAGCCATGGGCTTCATGCGGCCTACCAGCGGCAGCGGTCGCTTACTCGGGGAGCCGTTTGGCCACGCCATCACTCGCCGCCGGGTCGGGTTTCTTCCCGAGAATCTCGGTCTGTATCCTCGTCCGGCGGAGCAGTTGATCCGCTTCTATGGCGCGCTAAACGGCATGAAATCTTCCGACTTGAAGTCAAGGGCAGGGGAGGTGCTGGAGATGGTGGGCCTCGAGGACCACGCGCGGCGAAATGTGAGCCGCTTTTCCCGAGGAATGCAGCAGCGAGTGGGCTTGGCGCAGGCTTTGGTGAGCGACCCCGAACTGCTCATTCTGGACGAGCCCACCTCGGCCTTGGATCCGGTGGCCCGGGTCGGAGTCAGGGAGCTTCTCATGAGAGCGCGTACTCAGGGCAAGACGATCTTTTTGAGCTCGCACTTGCTATCGGAAATTGAATTGTTATGCGATCGCGTGGCCGTGCTTCATCGCGGCCGGCTGGTGCGATTGGGGAGAACCGATGAGCTGCTCGAATCCTATGAACGAACCGAGATCGCGGCTCGCGGCATCAGCCCGAACGGCATTTCTAAAGCGATCGTGCCCGACCGAAGCTCGTGGAACTTCGACCCAGACGGGATGGTCAGAATTGCCGTACCCCGAGACCAGCAGCGCGCCACCATAAGCCGGATTTGGGAGGCAGGCGGCGAGGTGATCAGCGTACTTCCGCAGCGACGCTCGCTCGAGGAAATTTTCTTGGAGGTGACCTCGGGCGCCGACTCCGCAGCCTCGGGAGGCATGCAGTGAAGCCGATCCTGGTGATTGCCATCAATTTTGTGCGAGAGCAGCGCTGGCCGATCCTGGTCATGTTGCTTTATGTGCTGCTGCTCGCATTCCTGGGACTCACGACCGGGGCTGCCCGGCAACGCGACGATCTTCTGTTTGTGTTCAAGCAGGTAGCCGTTTACGTGGTCGCATTCAGCGTTTTCTTTGGCAGTGCCGCCATCTTCAATGACCGGCGTTCCCGGCGAATCTTGAGCGTATTATCCAAGTCGATTGGCCGCCAAGACTATCTTTCAGGCCTGATCCTGGGAATCACCTTGGCGTCCGCGATTTATTCCGTTGCCTTGGGCGTGACCGGCAGTTGGACGCTGGGTGAGGCAGGTTTTCCGGTGCGGCAGGTCTGGTTTCTCATGATTTGTCTGCTGGCCGCCTGCATGTTGTGCGGCAGCGTGGCTTTGATGTTCTCAACCTTTCTCAATCCGTTTCTCGCTGCCGGAGCCACGGCGGCACTGATGGTCCTTCCCTTTGTGGTGAGCCGTATATCGGGAAATGAGATGTGGATGTGGGTGATTCCGGTCGATTACTTCGCGGCTGCGCTTGAGAAATCCTCCTTCGCTGTCCCGGATACCGGTTCATGGAAGGCCATTTTTCTGGCCCTCGGCGAGACCATGGTCTTCTGGTTTCTGGCGGCCAAGATTTTTTCCTACATGGACATTGCCGTGTCGGTCGAATGAGAAGAGAAGCGTGATCATTTCCAAGTCCTGCCGGCGAACTCAACGCGACCATTCCGCCACAGCCCGTCCGGCGTAGTCGAGCACACGACCCGGAAGGACCCCGAGGTAGATGGTGGCGGCCAGGCTGAGCGCCAGTGCCGCTCCGACTCCGGCCGGAACCGAAGAGACCGGCACTTCGCCGCGTGGTTCCCGCATGTACATTACGACGATCAGGCGTAGGTAGTAATAAGACGCGACCGCACTGTTCAAGACGCCGAGGATGACCAATCCCACCATGTTCGACTGCAAGGCCGCGCTAAAGACATAGAATTTGGCGACGAACCCCCCCGTGATGGGAATTCCGATGAGGGAGAGCAGAAAGATGGTCAAAATGGCGGCCAACGCTGGGGAGCGGCTGCCCAATCCCGAGTAATCCTCGAGCTTGACAAAGCGCTCTCCCGCACTCGAGAAATGGCTCACCACGGCAAACGCTCCCACGTTCATGGCGGCATAGGTGGCGGTATAGAACATAGCGGCGGGAATACCGCTGTCGGGAACCGCAGCGAAGGCGACCAGCAGATATCCGGCGTGGGCGATCGAGGAGTAGGCCAACAGACGCTTCACGTTGTCCTGCACCAGCGCTCCTAAATTGCCGAGCGTCATGGAAAGGGCCGCGACCGTCCAGATCAGCCCCACGCGGCCGGGCGCGTGGGCCTCGAACATGAGGCGAAGCAAAACCGCGAACACCGCTGCCTTGGGCGCGGTGGACATGAATCCGACCACCGGCGCGGGAGCGCCTTCGTACACGTCCGGCGTCCACACGTGGAAGGGCGCGGCGGCTACTTTGAAGGCCAGCCCGACGAACATGAACGCGATTCCAGCGTAGGCCAACGCCGGGACTTCGAAAGAGTTGAGCACGCGGCCGATGACCTGAATGCTGGTGGAACCGGTGGCGCCGAACATCAAGGCCACGCCATAAAGAAAGAACGCCGTAGCAAACGAGCCGAGCAGAAAATACTTGAGCGAAGCCTCGATGCTGATGGCGGCGCCCCGGCGAAAGCCCGCCAACACGTAGGTGGCAATCGAAGAGATCTCGAGCGCAATGAAGATGAGAACCAACTCGACCGCGGAAGACATCAAACACATGCCCACGGCGCCGAACAGGATCAAGCCGTAGTATTCACCGGCTCGGATCTCTTCGACCTTCAGATACTCCTGCGAGGTCAGGATGACGACGGCGGTAACCGCCACGATCAGGAAATGGAAGAAGGTGGTGAAGGCATCGACCTGAATCATGTTCCAGAAGGCAAAGCCTGGAGATTGGGCCTGAAACCAGGTGGCTGCCAGGGCCGCGAGCGAACCCAACAGGGCGATCGTGCCCAGGGTCGATTGCCTGCGCCGCTCCTTGAGCAGGGGATCCAGGACCATGATGGCCATGCCGAACAGCGAGAGCACGATCTCCGGCAAAACCCGGATGTAGTCGGAGGCTTGGGGAATGGCGAGCGCGTCGTTCATGGGATTATTGCCTTACTCATGATCTGCGCCAACGGTACCAGCGCGGCCTGCACGGCGGCATCAATCGTCTTTAGCCATAGAAGCGGGGCCACACCCATGAGCAAGGCAAGGATCGTCGGAGGCCAGAGCGCTGCCCGCTCCCAAGGGTTGAGATCGGGGAGTGAATCATTAATCTTATGTACGACCTTGCCAAAAAATACCCGCTGATACATCCACAGCAAATAGCAAGCGCTCCAGATCACTCCCGTGGCTCCCAGAACTCCGTAAACGGCACGGTCGCGGAAGGCGCCGCTCAGCACCAAAAACTCGCCGACGAATCCGTTCAACAAGGGCAGTCCCAAGGACGATAAAACAATAAACAAGAAGAATGAGGCATAGATGGGCATGGGCGTAGCCAGGCCGCCGAATTCCGAGATTTCGTAGGTATGGCGGCGGTCGAAAAGAACGCCGGCCAACATGAACAGCGCCCCGGTTGAAACACCGTGAGCCAGCATCTGGAAGGTCGCACCATCCAGGCCGAAGGTGGTGAAGCTGAAGATGCCAAGCACGACGATCCCCATGTGGCTGATCGAAGAATAGGCGATGAGCCTCTTCAGGTTCGGCTGAACCATGGCCACCAGGGCGCCGTAGATGATGCCGATCAAGGCCAAGATCATGATCCAGGACGCGTTGCGGCGCGACTCTTCCGGGAACAGACCGAGATTGAAGCGCAGCATGCCATAGGTGCCCATCTTCAGCAGAACCCCGGCCAGCAGGACCGAGCCAGCGGTTGGGGCCTCAACGTGGGCATCCGGCAGCCAGGTATGCACCGGGAAGAGCGGGACTTTGACGGCAAAGGCGACGAAGAATCCGAGGAAGAGCCAGGGGGCCGCCGAGGTGAAATTTTCGACCTGTCCGTTGTGAATCGCACTCTCGATCTGGACGAAGTCAAAGGTGCCCGTCTTGGCATAGAGCCAGAGGATGGCGGCCAGCATGAACATCGAAGCGATCATGGTGTAGAGGAAAAATTTGATCGCAGCATAGACACGGCGGCCGTGGCCGTACATGCCGATCAGCAAAGCCATGGGGATCAAGGTCGCTTCCCAGAAGAAATAGAACAGGAACAGATCCAAGGAGACGAACACCCCAAGCAAAGCGGTCTCCAGCACCAACAACAGGATGAAAAATTCTTTCGTGCGCTGCTCGATCGACTTCCAGGAGATCAGTACGCAGAGCGGGGTGAGAAATGTGGTGAGGATCACCAACCAAGTGGAGATTGCATCGACACCTACGTGGTAGTGAATGTTAGGAACTCGAATCCACGGCTGGTCCAGCTCGTACTGGAAGATCCTCTCGTTGACGAACCCGACTACATCCTTGGCATACGACTGGGGCCTGAGGTGCACGGCCAAGTGCAGGGAGAGGAGAAAATCGAGCAAGGTTACAACCAACGCGAAAGCCCGAATATCCCGATCGCGGCGCGGGAACCCAAGCAAGAGAAGTCCGCCGGCCAGCGGAATAAAGGTGACCAACGTAAGAATCCATTGATCCAAACCCGGGCTCATGGAACTCCTATCCACACCATGTAAGCGATGACCAGGGCAGCACCAAACGCTACCCAACCGGCATAGGAGCGAACGTTGCCGGATTGCATGTGGCGCATCGTGTCCGAAACCCGGCGGGCCGCGTCGGCGCTTCCGTCGACACCAGCATCAATCACATGTTGATCGATGCCGTGCCACAAGAGCTTGCTTGAGCCCTCCAGCAGCGGCTTCACGAAGAGGGCGGCATACAGCTCGTCCACGTAATACTTGTGGAGGACGGTTTGATACAAACTGGGAATTCGCTGGACGATTCTCTGGGGCAACTCCGGTCGACGACGGTAGAGCAACCAGGCCAGGAAGAGACCAGTGCCCGCGGCAGCGACGGAGATCCCCATGAATAGAATTTCCCTTCCACCTTCTTCAGCGGCAGATTCCCCTGACGGGCCGGCGGGGTGGGCGTCGGGGAGGGGAGCGGCCAGGGCGTCCTGAAATACGGGCGCGAGAAAGTTTTCGAAGGTATGGTGATAGCTGACCCAGCCGCCAACCACCGACAGCACCGCCAGGATAGCCATGGGGACCAGCATGACCTTCGGGCTGTCGTGAATCTGCCCATGCCCGTGCTGAGCGTCGTGCCCGGCGTGGCCGGTCTGACCCGCAAGTTGGGGGTGCGCCGTCGCACGACTCCCGCGGTACTCACCAAAGAACGTCAGAAACCAGAGCCGGAACATGTAGAACGAGGTCAGCAAGGCCGTGATGAGGCCGAAAAGCCAGTACACCCAACTGCCACGAGAGCTGGCATAGGCTTGCCAAAGGATTTCGTCCTTGCTGAAAAAGCCGGCAAAGGGCGGAATGCCAGCGATGGCAACCGTGGCCGCTGTCATGGTCCAAAACGTCCAAGGGATTTTCTGCCGAAGTCCGCCCATCTCGCGCATATCTTGTTCTCCGCCGAGGGCGTGCATCACCGAACCGGCCGCGAGGAACAGCAGACCTTTGAAGAATGCGTGGGTCATCAAATGAAAGATGCCCGACGTATAGGCGGCCACGCCGCAAGCCAGGAACATATAGCCCAGCTGGGAAATGGTGGAGTAAGCAAGCACCTTTTTGATGTCGGTTTGGGCCATTCCAATCGTAGCCGCGAAGAAGGCGGTCAGGGTGCCAAGGATCGCCACCATAGTTCCGGCTGCCGGAGCGCGATCAAAAATCACGTGCGAGCGAGCGATCATGTAAATGCCCGCCGTCACCATGGTGGCGGCGTGAATCAGGGCGGAGACCGGAGTAGGACCTTCCATCGCGTCCGGAAGCCACACGTATAAGGGAATCTGGGCGCTCTTGCCGCAAGCCCCCACCATGAGCAGCAGAGCGATCGAGGTGAGCAGGCCGCTGCCCTGAGTTTCCGGACCGAGTGCCTGGATGCTCGCAAACAAGGAGTCAAAGTTGAGTGATCCGAAGTGCTTGATGAGCAAAAATAATGCAATCAGGAAGCCGAAGTCTCCCACCCGATTCACAATGAATGCTTTTTTGCCGGCCGAGGCCGCTTGATCGCGGGTGAACCAGAATCCGATAAGCAAGTAGGAGGCCAGCCCCACGCCTTCCCAACCAATGAACATCACCAGATAGCTGCTGGCCAGAACCAGCATCAGCATGAAGAACAAAAACAGATTCAGATAGCTGAAGAAGCGGTAGAGGCCACCCTCTTCCCACATGTAGCCGACGGAATAGATATGGATGAGGAATCCGACCCCGCTAACGATGAGCAGCATGACGAGCGAAAGGTGGTCGAGATAAAAGGCGAAGTCTACGCGGAAATCGCCGGCCCGCATCCACGCCGCCAGGGTTTCTCGATAGACACCGGTCCCCAGGGAAGGGAATTCGAGGGCAACCCACAGCCCTAAAGCAAAAGCGGCTCCAGAGAATGACAACGCGATGGCGCAGACCAGATTCCGGCGGAAACGCTTTCCCAAAAGACCATTGGTTGCCGCCCCGACCAGGGGCAGCAGGGGAATCAGCCAGAGATGGAGGTTGGCAGTCATAGTTTCAGCAAATTGACGTAATCCACGTTCAGGGTTTCCCGAGTGCGGAAGACGGCGATGATGATGGCCAAGCCCACGGCGGCCTCGGCGGCCGCTACCACCATGACAAAGAATACGAAGACTTGGCCGCTCAGAGCCCCCCATTGCGCCGCAAAGGCGACGAAGGACAAATTCACTCCGTTCAGCATCAATTCAATCGACATGAAGATGGCAATGATGTTGCGCTTGATCAGGAAGCCGGTTACACCGCAGGCAAACAGAATGCCGCTGAGCACGAGATAGAAGGAAAGCGGGACCATCATCCCTCCTTTTTGGTCGACGCGTCCATTCGTGGCTGGGACGCCAGGACTACGGCGCCCATGATGGCGATGAGCACCAGAATGGAAGTGACTTCAAAAGGCAACAAGTAGTTGTGAAACAAAAGCCACCCGATGGTTTGCGGATCGCCCTTAAGAGCCCCGGCGGCAACCGCCCGGGTCGGGGAGCGATCCAGAAGAAGCCAGGCCACCAGCGCACTTCCGATAAACATGCCCGGCAGCCCCAGCACGAGAGCCACCCGGCTGCCCGCCGTGCGCTCCTCCTCGCCGGCATTCAGGAGCATGATGACAAACACGAACAACACCATGATGGCGCCGGCGTATACGATCACTTGGATCGCGGCCAAAAATTCCGCCCCCAGCAGAAGATACTCTCCGGCGAGCGAGCCCATGACGAGCACCAGCGAGAGCGCGCTGTTGATGGGATGACGTTGCACCAGCAGGTTGACGGCCCCCGCCACGCAGGCGAAACCGAACACCAGGAATAGGAGCAGATGGAGCATGTCTCTAGGCGCCCCTTTTTTCACGACCGCAGCGCGACGATCAAGGCCGTGATGATCAAGTTGGCGGTGGCCACCGGCAACAGGAATTTCCAGCCGAAAGCCATCAGTTGGTCATAGCGGAAGCGCGGCAAGGTGCCGCGAATCCATATGTAGAGAAAGAGAAAGGCGAATACTCGCAGCCCAAACCAGAACACGGGCAGGACCGCCTGGACGATCGCGGGTCCTGCCACCGGTCCATGCCATCCGCCAAGAAACAGCAAAGAGGCCAGGCAAGCTACGGTGATCATGTTGGCGTATTCGGCCATGAAAAACATGGCAAACTTCATGGAGCTGTACTCGGTGTGATAACCAGCCACCAGTTCTGTTTCAGCTTCCGGTAAGTCAAACGGCAGGCGATTGGTCTCGGCGTAGGCTGCAGTCAGATACACTAAGAAGCCCACAATCTGCGAAGGCCAGCGAAAGATGTTCCAGCGCGGGATAAAGCCCCAGAAAGTGCCGCTCTGCGCATCTACGATTTCCCGCAGATTGAAGCTTCCCGCCAAAATCAGCACGCCGACCAAGGAAAGCCCCAAAGCAATTTCGTAGCTTACCATTTGCGCGCTGGCGCGCAATCCGCCCAGCAGCGAATATTTGCTGTTGGACGACCACCCCGCCAGGGCTACGCCGTAGACCCCGAGCGACGCCAGCCCAAGAATCACGAGCAACCCGATGTTGACCTCGGTGATCTCGAGCGGTGTGCTCAGTCCGGCTACGCGAACCCAACCGCCCACCGGAATGAGCGCGATCGAAGTAAGGGCACAAACCAGAGCGATCACCGGCGCCGCAATGTAGAGTGGTTTATGCACGTGCGGCGGTGTGAGGTCTTCCTTAAAGATGAATTTCAACCCGTCCGCAAGAGGCTGGAGCAGCCCGAATGGACCAACGCGAGTTGGACCCCAGCGGTTCTGAATGTGGCCGACGAGCTTACGCTCCAACCAGACCGTGTAGGCGACGGCGGTCAGCAACCCGCCCGTGGCGAGCACGATCTTGACGACAGAGACCAGGATGAATTGCGTGATGCTCAACGTCTCTCGCTTCCCGGAACCGCGGTTGAGATTGCTTTCGCAATCGTTGCTTCGTCCCCCGCTACGGCTGGTCTAGGACCGCGAAGGACGGGAAGCCCGACGAAAGCAGCGTCTTTATTCGGCAGCTACTTCCTCTTCGGCCGCCACTTTTGGATCGTTTTCAATGACCGCATTCAAAGTACGGGAGTATCGGCCCAAAGTGCCAGAACTGAACAGATCGTCTCTGGCGGGCGCGATTAGAGCCGGATCGTGCCGAATCCCCCCTCCGCTTCCCGACAAAGCTGTGTGCTGATCGTTGCCGGCCAGCAGATGCATTCGCGAAACGTCGTAGCCGGGCACGAGTCGTTGAATCTCATCCAGTATGGCCATGGGGTCAAAGGGAGACATCTTGGGTTCAAGGCCGTGCGCCTCCAGCCAAACACTGTGCCGGTCGGCTTCCCCTGAATGCGCGCCCCGCGACTGTCCCATGTCGGACGGTGAACCACGGCCAAAAGGGACGAGCTTGTGGACATCAAAGCCCATGGCGTCGGCGATGCGCACGATGATCTCAAAATCTGATTTTGTTCCCGTGACCTCCCCCGCCTTTTTTAGCAGTTGCAGGTCGCCACAGGTGTTGGTAAAGGTACCGGACTTCTCGTAGGCGTTCGCCGCCGGCAGTACCACCTCCGCGATGGTCGCGGTTTCGGTCAGGAACATGTCCTCGACCACCACGAAGCTCTGCGAAAAGGCAAAGGGATCAAGCGCGAATTCCTCGACCGGGTTAGCCCCGACCACATAAAGGGCTTTCAACCCGCCCGCCTGGGCGCTCTCCGCCATTTGCGGAAAACTCAGTCCAACCCGTTCGGGGATCGCACCCCAGTCTTCATGAAACCTGCCGACCTTGGCGACCGGGTGATATCCCGGCAAGAGATCGGGATAGAGGCCCATGTCGGCGGCTCCGCGCGAGTTCGCGTAGTCGGCGAGGCAAATCAACTTAGCGTCGGGAAGGTTCGCGGCGAACTTTACCAGGGAAGCGATGGCCTCACCCCGAATCTCCGCCCCAAACATAAGAACCAGTTTAGGCTCGCTGCGCAGCGTATCGCGCAACGCAATCCAATCTTCCGGGCTGACCGCGCCCGACGCAATGGCGGCGACGGCGGAATCTTCGCCGGCCAGAAAGGCAGCCACCGCGGATTCCGTGCCGGCAGGAATCTCGAGAAAGCGGGTGGCTTGACGACGCAGCTTGATGGGCTCGGCGTTAATGAGGTACAAACGGGCGCGATGCAAGCGAACGTTGTTGCGAATTTGCCAGGCCAGAAGGGGGTGCTGGTTGGTGGGATCGTTCCCGATGAGCAGCAGGGCCGGCGCCTCGAATACCTCCCGCATGCTGGCGGTCATTTCCCGATGCCCGGTTAAGCAGGCGGCTAAGGCAGGGAAGTCGGCGGTACGGTGATGATCAATGTGATTGGTGCGGAGCACCGTGCGGGCGAATTTTTGCAGAAGATAGTTCTCTTCGTTGGTGGTCCGAGTCGAACCGACGACCGCGATGGCGTCCCCGCCGTCTCGCTCGCGGATCTGGCGAAAGCGATCGCCAATCAGCTGAAATGCCTCTTCCCAAGTGGAAGCCGTGAGATGGCCATTCCGGCGAATCAGAGGTTGGCGGAGCCGATTCTCGTGGTCGGCGAAATCAAAGGCGTAGCGACCCTTGATGCACAGAAAATCGCCGTTGATGCCGCTCTTGTCACGATTGTCGCCACGCACGATCTGACTTCCGGTCAAAGAGCGGCGCACCCCCAGCGTGGTCTTACAGCCATCGGCGCAATGGGTGCAGGTAGTGCCCACGTGCTTCATCTCCCACGGCCGGGTCTTGTAGCGGTAAGCGCCCGAGGTGAGCGCACCGACGGGACAGATGTCGATGCACATGCCGCACTCCTCGCAATTGAGGTGATCCCCCTGGTTGGGCACGATCGTCGAGGCGACGCCCCGCATATGGACGCCGAGGGCGGCGACATCCATGGCCTCGCCGCAGACTCGCACGCAGCGATAACACAGAATGCAGCGGGGTCGGTCAAAATAGACCACCGGGGACCATTGCTGCTCGTCGCGATGGTTTTTGATATCGATGTAACGGGATTCTGCGGCGCCGTAGGAGAATGTCATGTCCTGCAGCTCGCATTCGCCGCCAGCGTCGCATACCGGACAATCGAGCGGATGATTCCCAAGCAGCAGCTCGACGGTTCCTTTCCGCGCCTGTCGGACCTCGTCGCTATCGCTCGTCACCACCATGCCTTCGCTGACCACCGTGGTGCACGCCGTCTGTAGCTTCGGCATCCTCTCGATTTTCACCAGACACATGCGGCATGCGCCACACAGCGACAGGTTAGGGTAGTAACAAAACGAGGGGACCTCGATTCCGACGCTTTTCGCAGCTTCGATCAGAAGCGTGCCCGCGGGTGCAGTGATCTTCCTGTTATCGACCGTGAGATGAACATCCGCCATAAGATCTTCTTGCTATCGGGGCGGGATATTCCCGCCCAACTGACGACCGTTCCTACGCCATTACCGGCAGTCGCTCGAGTCTTCCTGCTTTCTCAAAGGGGCACGGCTTGCCCTCTAAATGGTCTTCAAAGTCCTTGCGGAATTTTTGTACGATGGAAATCGTGGGCATGGCCGCGGCATCGCCCAAGGGACAAAAGGTCCGGCCCAATATGTTCTCCGACAAGTATTGAATGTTGTCGATATCTTTTCTGACGCCCCCGCCCGAGTGGAATCGCGTCAGGGTTTTCTCCAGCCAGTCGGTGCCTTCACGGCACGGGATGCACCACCCGCAGCTCTCGTGGCGGTAGAAGCGCATGATGCGCAGGGCAAATTTCACCATGCAGGTAGAGTCATCGGCCACGACCACCCCGCCCGAGCCCAGCATGGACCCTATTTTCGTGAGCGAATCAAAATCCATGGGAACGTCGATTTCCTCCCCGGTCAGAAGGGGCGTACTCGAACCTCCGGGAACTACGGCTTTCAGCGTACGGCCGTTCGGAATGCCGCCTCCCACGTCATAGATCATTTTCTTGAGGTTGTACCCCATCGGCAGTTCGTACACTCCCGGCCGGTTCAGGTGACCGCTGAGGCAAAACAGGCGTGTGCCGCCGTTCTTGGGGGTGCCTAGCCTGGCGAACCATTCCGCCCCGCCTAGGATGATATGCGGCACACTGGCCAGGGTCTCGGCATTGTTGATTACCGTAGGGCCGCCCCAGAGTCCAACCACGGCGGGGAAGGGAGGTCGAATGCGGGGAATCCCACGCTTGCCTTCGAGCGATTCCATCAAGGCGGATTCCTCTCCCACTTCGTAGGCGCCGGCGCCGCCGTGCCAGTACACCTCGAAGTCGAATCCGCTGCCGAAGATGTTCTTGCCGAGAAAGCCGCGGGCATAGGCGTCGGCGATCGCCCGCTGCATAATCTCCGACAGATAGCGATATTCCCCGCGAAGGTAGATGTATCCGGTATGCGCCCCCACGGCTATCCCGGCGATCATCACACCTTCAATGACCGAGTGGGGGTCATGCTCAAAGATCAACCGGTCCTTGCAGGTTGCAGGCTCGCTCTCATCGCCATTGCACAGAATGTATTTCGGTTTGGTCGACTGCTTGGGGACGAAAGACCACTTCAGCCCGGTGTTGAATCCGGCCCCTCCTCGTCCCCGCAAACCCGAATCTTTCACTTCTGCAATGATCGAATCCGGCTGCATTCCAAGAGCCTTCTTCACTGCCTTGTAGCCATCGAGTTCGAGATAGCGGTCGATATCGGTCGCACCCAGGCCGAAGCGCTTGGAGACGACCTTTACTTCGTCGGGATGGGATACTAACTCAGCCATTTTCTGTGAACCATGAAAGGAGGAAGTGGTGGACGCTCAGGGCCTCGATTCGTCTCCCTTCTTCTTATAGTAGTCGAGGACTTCGTCCATTTTTGCCGGCGTGAGATTCTCATGATAGTCGTAGTTGACCTGTACGGCCGGAGCCCAGCTGCAGGCGCCAATGCATTCGACTTCTTCGAGGGAGAATCGTCCGTCCGGGGTAGTTTGCTTTTCTTGAATGCCCAGCCTGGCGCGGCAATGGTCGAGAATCTCTTCCCCGCCTGTCAGCAAGCAGGCGATATTGGTGCACACTTGGATGTTGTACTTGCCGCGGGGTTTCGTGGTCAGCATGGAGTAGTAGCTGATCACGTTGCGCACCTCGAGTTCGCTGAGTTCAAGGCGTAGCGCAATCTCGGCAACCACTGCATCGCTCAGAAATCCAGTCTCATCCTGGGCGTACAGCAACGTGGGAACCAGCAGGGAGCGTTTGGTCGGATAGTGGGTCGCCATCTCCCGGAAGCGCCGCTCGAATGATTCTGAAAATCGCATGTTCGTGATCGAAAGCTCTTAGCGGTCGAACCCTGCCTGACGATGACCAAATGATGTGAGGGAAATTGCTAGCGATCAATTTCCCCCAGCACGATATCGATGCTCCCGATGGCGGCCACCACATCGGCAATCAGCCGGCCTTCGCACATGGCGGGCAAGGTTTGCAGATTGGCCAAACACGCCGCGCGCATATGCACTCGGTATGGCTTGGCGGTGCCGTCGCTGACTACGTAGTAGCCCATTTCACCGCGCGGCGATTCCACCGCTTGATAGACTTCACCGGCGGGCACGGAAAAGCCCTCGGTAATGATTTTGAAGTGATAGATCAGCGCCTCCATCTGGGTCTTCATCTTCTCCCGGTCGGGAAGCACGACTTTGGGAGCCTCGGCCTTGATCGGTCCTTCCGGCATTCCTTCGAGCGCCTGGTCGATGATCTTACTCGATTCCCGCAGCTCTCGAACCCGACAGATGTAACGCGCAAAAACGTCACCTTCCTGGGCCACCGGGACCTCGAAGTTGAACTGGTCGTAACTGGAATAGGGCAGGTCGCGGCGCAGATCGAAATCCACGCCACTGGCACGCAGGGTTGGCCCACTGGCCCCGAGAGCCACGGCATCCTCGGCAGTGAGACGGGCCACCCCCTTGGTTCGCATCTCCCAAATGGGATTGGCGGTCAACAGATTTTCGTATTCATCGATTTTTGCCGGGAAGCGGCGGGCGAAGTCGCGCACCCGGTCGAGGAAATCGAGCGGCGGCTCAAGCGCCAGCCCTCCGATTCTGAAATACGACGTCATCATGCGTTGGCCGCTGACCGCTTCAAACAGGCGCAAAACGTCCTCCCGCTCGCGAAAGCAATAGAGGAAGACGGTCATGGCGCCGATGTCGAGGGCATGCGTCCCCAGCCAGACCAGGTGGGAGTTGATGCGGGTCAGCTCATTGAGCAGGACGCGCAGCCATTGAGCCTTGGGCGGAATCTCCAGACCCAACAACTTCTCGACCGCCAGACAGTAACAAAGGTTATTGGTGAGCGGACACAGGTAATCGATGCGATCGGTGAGCGGCACGACCTGCTGATAAAACTTGGCTTCACAGGTTTTCTCGATTCCCGTATGCAGATAACCGATGTCGGGCATGATGCGCACCCCGGTTTCGCCATCGATCTCCAGCATGAGGCGCAGCACGCCGTGGGTCGACGGATGTTGCGGCCCCATGTTCAGGATCATGGTGCGATCCTGATCGGCATCGAATACAGGCGTGGCGGTGAGTTCGGGCATGGCGAATGCTAGCGATAGCCCTCCACCGGGTAGTCTTTGCGCAGCGGATGGCCCACCCAGTCCTCGGGCATCATGATGCGGCGAAGGTTCGGATGGCCGTCGAAACGGATTCCGAACAGGTCGAAGACTTCGCGCTCATAATAGTTCGCGCCCGGCCAGAGAGAGGTGATCGACTCGATTGACGGATCGGCGCTGTCCACCCACGCCCTTAGCCGAATGCGCTCCTTATATTGGTGCGACAGGAT
>DATJVZ010000390.1:0-9900 GCA_035501575.1 Terriglobales bacterium
CGTCAACATCGTCAATACTCCCGATTACCGGGAACACTACGCCAATAGCGTGCAAGTGCGTGTGAACGTCTGGGACTTCTTCCTGATATTCGGCACCCTGCAACAGCAAAGTGAGAGCCAGGTAGAAGTACGGAACTTTGCCGGCATCTATCTCAGCCCGCAACAGGCGAAGGCTTTGATGGCAATCCTGCAGCAAAATGTGGCGGGTTACGAGAGCGCTTTTGGCGAGATCAAACTGGATCCGCGAATGGCTACGGGCGGACCGGTCCATTAGCTGGCGAGGTGAGCGCGCCTGCCGACTTCCGTTGCTACCCCATCGTGCTCGTTCTACTTCTCCTGTTCTTCCTCGTTCTCCTGGCACTCCATTTTCCGCTTCTGCGCCTGCCCTATTTTTGGGACGAGGCGGGATACTACATCCCGGCGGCCCGCGACCTGCTGCTCCATGGATCGCTGATTCCCCACTCCAGCATTTCGAACGCTCATCCTCCGTTGGTGATGGCCTATCTGGCGCTGGTTTGGAAGCTCTTGGGGTCGACGCCAACTGTAACTCGTACGGCCATGCTCGCCGTGGCAGCCTTTGCTCTTCTCGGTATTTTCCGCTTGGCAGAGCGGGTCGCCAACCTGGAGGTGGCCATCGCGTCGGCAATCTCGACCGCGCTCTATCCCGTCCTCTTCACCGAGAGTTCGTTCGCACAGCTGGACTTGGCAGCGGCTGCATTCACCTTCTGGGGCATTCTCGCCTATCTGGAAGGACGGCGATGGCGAACCGCGCTGTGGTTCTGCCTGGGCGTACTCAGCAAGGAAACCGCACTTTTGGCTCCCTTGGCCTTATGGCTGTGCCGCCTCGGGCTCGGCCGCAGAGCCACAGAGGCTCCTGGCGACCCTCCAGTAGCCCCAGACGGGCCCTTCCCTGAGATCCGCCTGTCGCGAGGCGATGGCTGGCCGCTTTGGCTTCCGATTGTTCCCCTCGTCTTCTGGTATGCCTATCACTGGCACCAGACCGGGTTCATCTTCGGCAATCCTGAATTCTTGCGGTACAACCTCACCGCCACCTTGCAGCCAACCAGAATTCTGCTGGCGCTCGGACTGCGACTCTGGCAAGTCCTGGGATACATGAATCTGTATGTTCTCACCATAGCCACACTGCTCGCGTGGCAGCTTCCCCCGCTATCGGATCAGGGACGCCAGCGCCCGCGGATCGCGCTCGACGTGCAATTCTCGTTTCTCTCGGTGATCGTCGCCTACGTCCTTGCCATGTCCGTTCTCGGGGGTGCGGTGCTGGCGCGCTATCTGCTGCCGGCTATCCCCTTGCTCATGATCCTCTCGATGTCGACGCTGCGCCGCCGGGTGCGCGCTTGGCCGTGGGCGGTGGCCATTGTCGCCCTGGGACTGGTGCTGGCACTGCTTTTCAACCCGCCCTATGGATTCTCGATCGAGGACAACCTCGCCTATCGCGATTACATTCTGCTCCATCGCCGGGCCGAAAGCTGGCTGGAGATGCGCTACCCCACGGCGCGAGTGCTGACTGCGTGGCCGGCCAGCGACGAGCTGACGCGGCCATATCTCGGATACGTTACCCGGCCTCTCCCCGTCCTCCGCATCGAGGATTTCACCGCCGAGCAATTGTTTGCGGCCACCGAAATCCCCGACGGCTTCGATATCGCGCTCGTGTTCTCCACCAAGTACCAATCACCTTATCGTTGGCTGGAGCGCTATAGAATCTGGCAGCAATGGGAGACGAAGTTCTTCGGCTACCACCGCGATGTCCCGCCGCCGGTGGCGGCCCAGATCTTAGGCGGACGCCTCGTCTACGAGGACGAGCAAAAAGGGCAGTGGGTGGGCATTATCGTCCTGGAGCGAATCGAACAAGCCCGCGCTACAGGCCGACCGCCGAGGGCTACCCCACCATAAGGTGGCAGGAGTGGGTCTTCAGGATCAGCCAAACTTCTCCTCCCGGGTGCAACTCTAAGGCGTCGCGGGCGGCCAGCGTTAGATGAACTTCCATTTCCACGCCGCAATCGACTTTGGCCGACACGATCACGTCGCGCTCGTCCAGGGAGACGATCCTGCCGGGGATGACATTGCGAGCGCTCAGATTGTAAGGTTCGACGGTCGCGAGCAAGATATCGCCTGCCCGGATCCCGATGCGCACGTGGGAACCGACTTCGGCCCGCACCAGCGGGGTCTCCAGTTCGACCCGGCTGTCGGCGATGCGGCAGGTCATTGTGCCCCGACCTTCGTCCAGGACTTCGACCACGGCCTCGAAAATGTTCTCAAAGCCCGCCAGCTGCGCGACCATTTCTTGCCGGGGTGCGGTCATCACCTCGTGGGGAGTACCTTGTGCGGCGATGCGGCCCTCCTCGAGTACGATGACCCGTTCGCCGAGCGCAAACACCTCGTCGCGATGATGAGTCACGTACACGACGGGGATGCGATGCTCGTCATTCCAGGCACGCAAGTCGCCGATAATCTTCGACTTCGTGGCCGCGTCCAAGCCGGCTAGCGGTTCATCCAGCAGCAGCACGCGAGGCACAATCACGAGCGCGCGAGCCAGAGCGACTCGCTGGCGCTCTCCTCCGGAGATTTCGGCCGGCTTGCGTGGGGCCAGGTGTGCGATGCGAAACGATTCGAGAATCTCAGCCGTTCGCCGTTTCCGTTCCCCTCGCGGCAGTCCCTCCAACCCGTAGGCGACATTCTCCTCTGCCGTCATGTGCGGAAACAACGCGAGATCCTGGAGAACGTAGCCAATCCTTCGCAGCTCTACGGGCATCTCCGTGCCTCCTTCGGAGTCGAAGAAAATTTTGTCTCCGATGGCGATCCTTCCGATATCGGGCTTCCCGAGGCCGGCGATCGAATCGAGCAGGGTGGTCTTCCCCGCCCCGGAGGGGCCGAACACAATGGTGAATCCCGGAACCAAGGCGACATCGACATCGAGAACGAACCCCGGCTCTTCAAAAATGCGCTTATAAATGCGCGCCCAGAGGACATCGGCGCGATCGACCAGCGGTGCCGTCTGCGTGATGTGGGACTCGATCAACGGGACCATGGCTTTGCCATCACCTAGAAAACCCAGGCAGCCGACCAAACGCGCCAAGGCCGGGAACCCGGCTGCGCCTTGCGACGGAGCATTTCACGTTATCTCCAGGGCCAGGCCCATTTCTTCCGATTCACTCCGTAGACCAGGCACAAGCAGAGGAACGATAAGGCCAGCAATACCAGCGCCGTCTGGTTGGCGGCCGCGTAGTTGAATGCCTGCACCTGATCGTAGATCTCGATCGAAACCGTGCGCGTCACGCGAGGAATATTGCCGCCCACCATCAGCACCACCCCAAATTCGCCCATAGTATGGGCGAAACTTAGCGCCATTCCGGTCAGAACCCCTGAGGCTGACAAAGGCAGCACCACGCGGAAAAAGGTTCGCCACCGCGAAGCACCCAGGGTTGCGGAGGCGGCCAGGAATCTCGGATCAACCTGCGAAAACGAGGCGGCAAAAGGTTGCACGGCGAAAGGAAGACTATAAAGGATGGACCCGATGACAACTCCCGCGAAGGTGAACGCCAAGGTATGTCCGGTCATGGCTTGCCAAGCCCTCCCCAACGGACTCCGCGATCCGAGGGCCAGCAACACGTAAAACCCCAGGACCGTGGGAGGCAGCACAATCGGCATCGCTACCAGGGATTCCACCAGGAATTTCAAACGCCACCGCGAATAGGCGATCCAGTAGGCCAGGGGCAGGCCCAGGATGAGCAGAATGACGGTCACCAGTACGGCCAGTTGGATCGTCAACCAGAACGATTGCCAGTCCATGCCTCTCATCTCTCAGCTGCGCCAGTATACCCAATCGAGAAAACGGAGATCGGTTCTTCCGGTCGAGGGCGCCGTTCCCCGATCTCTTACCGTCTGATCAAGGAGTTGCCAGGCCCAGGTCCGGAGCCTCGACATTGTTCGCCAAATTTAAGACCATAGATGGCGACCATGCCCGATCAAAATTGCGATCTCCTGGTGATTGGAGGCGGAATCGTCGGCCTGTCCGTGGCCATGCATCTGGTCCGGGCCTTTCCCAACCTTCGCCTGATCCTGCTCGAAAAGGAGGAGGGTGTAGGCCGCCACCAAAGCGGACATAACAGTGGAGTGATCCACTCCGGAATTTATTACAAGCCGGGTTCGCTGAAAGCCCGGCTCTGCGTAGAAGGCGCGGCTCGAATGGCGGCCTTCTGTCAAGAGCATGGCATCCCCTACCTCATCTCGGGAAAGGTCATCGTTGCCACCAGTGAGGAGGAGACACTCCAGCTTCATGCTTTGCTTGAACGAGGCGCAGCCAATGGAATCCAGGGATTGAAACTCCTTGACCAAGCCGAGGTGCGCGAGCGTGAGCCGCACTGCGGCGGCGTAGCCTGGTTGCTCGTGCCCGGCACCGGCATTACCGACTACTCAAAGGTTTGTGAGAAGTACGCCGAGTTGGTGGCGGCACAGGGTGGCTCGATCCGTACCTCGACCGAAGTGCAAGGCGTGGTGGATCGCGACCGAGAAATGGTGATCGAGACGAATCGCGGGTCTTTCGGGACCCGCTATGTGATCAACTGTGCCGGGCTGCAGAGCGATCAGGTCAGCCGCATGTGTGGTCACAAACCAACGGTGTCGATTGTCCCCTTCCGTGGCGAATATTACGACCTGATCCCCCCGCGAGACCATCTGGTCCGCGCCTTGATCTATCCCGTGCCGGACGTCCGTTTTCCCTTCCTGGGAGTACATTTCACGCGGCGTATCGGGGGCGGAGTCGATGCGGGTCCCAATGCAGTCCTGGCATTCAAACGCGAAGGTTACCGAAAAACCGACATCAACCTTCGAGAGTTCGCTCAAACCCTGAGCTTTCCCGGATTCTGGCGCATGGCGGCGAAGTACTGGCGGGCGGGGGCGGGCGAGTTTTATCGTTCCTTTTCGAAATCTGCCTTTGTCCAGGCTTTGCAAAAGTTGATACCGGAACTTAACGACTCCGATCTCGCGGTCGGCGGCTCGGGCGTCCGCGCCCAGGCCCTTCAGAGGGACGGATCCCTAGTCGATGATTTTCAGTTCGTATGTAACGGCAACCTCATGCAGGTCTTGAACGTGCCTTCTCCTGCGGCAACCGCATCGCTTCCGATCGGAGCGGAGATTATGCGTTCGGCCACACAAGCCTTCCGGCTGGAATGAGCCGTCGAGCGCCTGCGGGAGGGCGCCCCTAACCCCAAGCCGGTCAAGCTGTCAGCCATGGCGACCAAGGCGGCCAAGAGCAAGAGGCACCAAAGTGCCATTTACTTTTGGCCGGGTATGAGAATAAAGTCCCTAAGAATTAGCGGCTGTGGAGGAGTCGATCCTCCTTCCCGGTTAGCTCGGTCTCCTAGGTTTCGCCGTATAAGATGACTCGCTGACCGCTGCCCAATGTCGGGGAGAAGCTTAGTGAGTTCAACCATCACCTTACCTGAAGTTTCCGCCGTAATACGAGTTCTGGCCGCCGACAGCACCCGGATGAACAGCCAGTTGCTGGCCACTGCCCTGGAACGCGACAAGCGTTTCCAGGTGCTTGATTCTCCTGCCGATGGGCAAGAAATTCTTGCCCGGGTCCTCAGGGAAAGCCCGGCGGTGGTTGTGATTAGCGCCGAGGTCGATGGAAATCCACGCAAAGGATTCGAGTTAGTCCGGGAAATCCACGCTGTCCGACCTGAAATTAACGTGGTGATGCTGCTCGATTCCTGCGATCGTGACCCGGTTCTCGAGGCCTTTCGGGCGGGGGCGTGCGGTGTGTTCTCCCGCAATGACTCCCTCAAATCCTTGGCCAAGTGCATTTACTCTGTGAGCCAAGGCCAAGTTTGGGCCAATAGCAGAGAACTTCGCTATTTGCTCAATGGGCTAGGCGAAGCTTTGCCCCTGCGAGTGGTCGACGCCCGGGGCAGAGAGCTGCTCTCGCGGCGCGAACAGGACGTTGTGCGCGCGGTGGCCGAGGGACTTTCCAACCGGGAGATTGCCCAGCGTTTAGGTCTCACTGAACACACGGTCAAGAACTATCTTTTCCGCATCTTCGACAAGCTAGGGGTGTCGAAAAGGGTTGAAGTAGCTCTTTACGCCTATAGCCTGGGTGGCACTGCCAACCTCCCTATGGTGGCGAACCGCAGGAACGGAAAATCTCAGCCATCGGCTCCTTTGCCGCAGCCCTCGGGATTGGGCACCGCCAAGGGTAGTTCCCTGCCTCAGGCTTGAGCCAAAAACTAACCCCACTCGGGACGGTCGGAATCTGTACGTGTGTAGGTCCTCGATAAGGAAAGGCCAAGCGGTCAGAACTCAACTTCGAGGAATTATTGAGGGATTCGATAGAAAAGACACTACCTCGTAAGTCAAGGCAATCTGAAAGTAACCGTTATCCGAGTCCTAAAATCCTCCGGCCGGCCGTCATAGAACAAGGGGCGGAATCGCCACTGCTGCACGGCTGCCGTGGCCGCTGCGATCAGCTGCGGATTACCGCTGACGGGCACGAGCTTGTGGACTGCGCCGTCTCGCCCCACCCACACATCGAGCACCACGGGCCCTTGAGTCCCCTTGGTTCTTGCGGCTGGCGGATACACGGGCTCAACCCGGCTCACCAGATGCTCTTCGGCGACCTTAGAAGAAACGCTCCGTGGAGTAGTCACTTCTTTCTCGGTGGCGGGTTGGATTTGGTCGCCTAGGACCTCGCTCTGAGGGGGACTTTCTCCGGCAGGCAGGCGGAATATTTCCTTACCGTCGCGAAAAACCACCAGACTTCCATCGGTGTTCTCATTCTTGTCGGTGGCCTTTGAGTCCAGGGTAATATCGACAAACGGATTCGTCCCCGCTGCGCTGTCCGAAGATCGCGCAATCGGCGGGCCTTTGCTGAGCTGGGTACGAGATTTGCCGGTATTGGACCGGTGCGCGTGCCATTCGGCGCGATCCAACATCCAGCCCAGGGTCACGGCCAGCAATACGAGGGACACCAGCAGAGCATCGGTCGAAAAATCTCGCCTTCGAGGTTTGCCTCCGCCCTCTTTCCCATCTGTACTCTCAGTCTGAGTTGCGGGTTCCCAGCCCAGCTTTCCAGGCTCTCGAGCCGAATCGAAACCACCGGAGGCTTGCACCTGCTGGGTGCGCTCCAGTTTGTCGATGACCCGTTGCGAAAACATGCGGAGCACCTCAGCCTCCTTGTCGCCGAAAGCATTGGGGAGAGGTGAGAGAACCTCTAAGATGCCAATCAACTCTTGGACTCTTAGAATTGGTACCAACAGGATCGAGCGCACCCCGAGCCGTCGGCAACGTTCAGCATCCACGCGAGGATCGGCCTCGGTATCATCGCAACGTTGACTATCCCGGGTTTCGAAGCAGGCAGCGGCTAGGATCGAATGCTGATCCAAGTGTACCCCCAAGTCGGGAGCACTTTCGCCGGTTCGGGCGCGACAGACGATCTCACCACAATCGCAAAAACCTATCGCGCCGCTGGTGGCTAACGTCGCCGTGCAAGCCTGTTGCAGCAGCTCATACAGCGCAACGTCCAGCGCGATCTCGGCGGCTAAGGAAACATCGGTCAAGGCAGACAAGGCGTTCAGGGACCGGAAGAAACTGGAATCCTCTTCACGGTCGGTTCGAGTGTTCTCCCGAACACCGGGAGCGTGCCGCGGCTCGCGAGGTGTGGGGGTGATGAGCCGGGAAGCGGCACCACGGGCCTTCGAAGTCCCGGAACGGGAAAACAGCCTATGTGCCACGGTAAGTCTCCCGACTTGCCACCCAGAACAGGCCGACTGAGCGGAGTTTCGCCCGAAATTCCCGGCTTGTCAACTGCAAAGCATGCACAGGCAGCGCCCCATAGGCCGATTTGCCGGCACCAGGAAACTCTTCTCCAGTCAGTGACTTCAAGCTGGGAGGTGAAGAACTGTCACAGCCTATCGGTATATCAGATGCGGCACCGTTAGGTAGTGACGCAGAAACCCGTACCCCGTCTCTGCGCGCAGACCTTGCCGGGTTAAATCAGGCGCTTCTTATGCTATGATGTTGCCATCATGATGTCACGAACGCAGATTACCCTAGAGCCCGAGATGCAGAGGCGCGCTCGCCAGCGCGCCGGTGAGCTCGGTGTATCGCTTGCGGAATACGTGCGCCGTTTGGTCGCCCGCGATCTCGACGGTCCTCGAATTCCAGCGGATGTGGCATCGGTGTTCGACCTTGGTCGTTCCGAGAAATCTGACGTGGCTCGCAATAAGGACGCGATGATTGCCCAGGCTTTCCCTCCCGCCACTGAAGACCATTCGCACCATTGACACGCTGTCCGCCATGAGTCTGTTCGTCGACACCTCGATTTGGTATGCCGCGGCGGACTCTGCCGACGCCAGCAACCCTCGTGCTAAGGCGATCCTCAAGTCCGGCGAGCCACTGGTCACGACCGATCACGTGCTGGTCGAAACCTGGATGTTGCTCGAACACCGAATCCGAAATGATGCGGCGGAACGGTTCTGGGAGGGAATGCGGAATGGGGTGGCCACAATTGAGCCCGTCGGTATGGCGGACCTCGAAGCCGCCTGGCAAATCGGACTTTCCCAGCGGACCCAGGGTTTCTCGATCGTGGCTCGAACCAGTTTTGCGGTGATGCGCCGGCTCGGCATCGAACGCGTGGCTTCGCTTGACAACGTCTTCGCGGTCTTTCGTTTCGGTCCGAAAGGTGGCCAAGCGTTCACCATCGTGCGTTAAAAAAAAGACCTTGCGATGATCGAAAGACCGATTGCCGCGGGTTCCTCGAGAACTGGCTGTTCTGAGCGCGCGGTTCGAGCAACCCCACTTGCGTTCTTCCCCTGGTCGTGTTCTGATGACGGCCCTGAGGTTCATGAACTCGGTCCCTCACCTCTCATCCGCTCCGCTTTCACGCTCCGACCAAGCGCATGCCGTAATTGCCAGCTTTTTGGGATGGACGCTCGATGCGTTCGATTTTTTCGTGCTTGTCTTCCTGGTAGACACGCTGGCCCTTGAATTCCGGGTTACAAAAGGTGCGATCGTTTGGACCTTGACCGCTACCTTGGCTTTGAGGCCGGTGGGCGCTTTGCTGTTCGGCTTGCTCGCCGACCGCTACGGCCGTCAAAAGCCGCTGATTGCCAATGTCGTTTTCTTTTCCCTGATCGAACTTCTCTGCGGCTTCGCCCCAAACTACGCGGTCTTTCTCGCCTTGCGTACCCTGTATGGCATCGGCATGGGTGGAGAATGGGGGGTCGGCGCATCGTTAGCCATGGAGAGTGCGCCGCGGCGATGGCGGGGGGTTCTCTCGGGTGTGCTGCAATCGGGATATTCCATCGGTTATCTGCTGGCCGCCGTAGCGGCGCGATTCGTCCTGCCGGCATGGGGATGGCGAGCCATGTTCTGGGTGGGCGGCGCGCCAGCCTTGCTGGCATTTTATATTCGTCTGCGCGTGCGCGAGTCCCCCGCCTGGAAGCAGCATCGTGCTGCTACGGTGGGGGCGATTGTGCGCGCGGCGAGCAGCCACTGGAAAATCTTCTCCTATCTGGTGCTGTTAATGACGCTGATGATGTTTCTCTCTCATGGCACGCAGGATCTGTATCCGGACTTCTTGAAATCTGCGCACGGGTTTAGTCCCTCCGGGGTCTCCTTGATTGCCATCCTCTACAACGTTGGGGCAGTACTGGGTGCGATTGCCTTCGGGCATCTGTCGGAGACCCTCGGTCGACGGAGAGGCATGATCTTCGCTCTCCTGCTTTCCCTTGCCGTCATTCCGGCATGGGCCTTTGGCAGCACCGTCACGCTGCTCGTCGTCGGAGCCTTCCTGATGCAAACCGGAGTACAAGGCGCATGGGGCATTATTCCTGCGCACCTCAACGAACTCTCCCCCGCCGAGGTGCGCGGGCTTATGCCGGGTCT
>DATJVZ010000391.1:0-6531 GCA_035501575.1 Terriglobales bacterium
CCTTCCTTGGGACCTACGTGTAAAATCAAACTCAGCGATGGCAGTGGCTTCTCAAATTGTGCAGATTGATCTGCGACCGCAGGTCCGGCAGCCTAAACCGAGCTGGCTGAAAGCCAAGGCCCCTGGGGGCGAGACCTTTCACCATCTCAAGAAACTGGCCCGCGACCTTGCGTTGCACACCGTGTGCGAGTCCGCCCAGTGTCCGAATATCGGCGAGTGCTGGAACCACGGCACAGCAACATTCATGCTGCTCGGAGATGTCTGCACTCGGCGTTGCGGCTTTTGTGCGGTGCCCAAAGGGAAGCCGCAGGCCATCGATTGGCAAGAGCCGCGCCGCGTGGCCGAGGCAGTCCGAAAGCTGGGGTTGAGGCATGCGGTTGTGACCAGCGTGAATCGCGACGACGATAATCTCGGCGGCGCGCGGATTTTTGCCGAGACCATCCGCGAAATTCGAAGGCTTTCTCCGCTCTGCCGCGTCGAAGTGCTCATCCCCGATTTTCAGGGTATGGAGGAAGCTCTCCGTACTGTGCTCGAGGCTGCTCCTGACGTCTTGAATCACAATACCGAGACCGTACCCCGGCTTTATCGCGTCGTGCGCTCGGGCGCCCGCTATGCCCGCTCCTTAGAACTGCTCGAGAAGGCCAAGAAGTTTTCTCCCGCGATGGTCACCAAGTCCGGGTTGATGGTGGGGTTGGGCGAAACCGCCGATGAACTCATGGAAGTCTTCGATGACCTCGGTTCTCGCGGAGTGGATATCCTGACTATCGGACAATACCTGCGTCCTTCGCGGGACCATCTGCCGATCGCGCGCTTTTATTCCCCGGGGGAGTTTCAGTTCTTGCGGGAGGCGGCTCTGCGCTGCGGTTTTCGCCACGTCGAGTCGGGGCCGCTGGTGCGCTCAAGTTATCACGCCCACGAACATGTGCCCGCCTCCTCCTCGGCCGTCGGCGTCTCGGCGAATCCAGGCTAGCGACGAAAACTTAAAAGATTTTCAGATGGATGGTTAGGTATTTCTTGGGGTTCTGGCGAATTGCCTTGATGAGGTCTTGCGTCTCGGTTAAGAGGTTGTTGAGGTTGTTATAGAGAGTCTCATCCTGCAACAGCTTTCCCGCCGTGCCTTGCCCGGAATTCAGTCGGTCGGTCAGAGTGGAGACGTTGTTCATGGTGTTCTTCAACTTGGCGGCAAACTCCGGATCCCGAGCGAAGACACCGATGCCACCCTTGCCGGCGTTGATGTCGTCGGTGAGCTTCTTCGCATTGGTAGCCGTGTCGTTGAGACTGTTATAGAGAGTCGGGTCCTTCAGGAACTTACCTGCTGTTCCCTTGCCCGAATTGATGTCATCGATCATCCCATTCAGCTTGGTAATGGTGTCGTTGGCGTTGCGATACAGTTCGTCGCTCACTAGCGCCTTTCCGATGCTGCCCTTCCCATTGGCCACATCGGCAACCAGGTTTTGAAATTGGACCACGGTGGAGTTCAATTGATTGTAAAGGCTGGGATCATAAATGAACTTGCCGAAGGATCCCCGCCCGCTTTCGACGAAGGAGAGGATCCGGTCCACTCGCTTTTCCAGGGCTTGGAAGTTTTGTAGGCTGCTCTGGCTGGCGCGCACCACGTCTTGGATGTCGGGGGTTTCCTTCGTGGGCAGTTCGTCTCCGTCCCGCGCCTCCCGGCCTTTAGCCTGAGAACTATCGATGTCGAGGTAGGTGGCGCCGAGCACGCCGGCCGTGGCCAGTGTGGCCAACGAATCCTGGCGTAAATTAGAGTGAAACTTCGTGCTGACCTTCATGGTGACTTCGACGGGTGTCGATTGACGGGCAGAATCCGATACTACTTGGACCTTGTCGACACTGCCGATGTCCACCCCTTGCAGTCGGACCACCGCTCCCGGTTGCAAGCCGCTGGCGTTATCAAAATAAGATTTCAGTAGGATTTTGGGGGTAAGAATACCGCCGGTGCTCGTCATCAGCAGAATCAGCACCCCTAGGACGACGCTTCCTGCTACTACCGTGATGCCGACCTTCAGTTGAGACCACTTCAACTGCTTCTGGCTAGGCACTGATTCTCCCTATGGTCTTTTTCGCTAGCATTCTCCACCAATAGTCGAGAACCGACGAGCAATGGTTGCATCATAGCAGGGAACTAGCGGATTCGATATAACTCGGGACGCAACGCCAAGGTTCGCAGCGGCAGCATGGCGGAGAGGTAAGCTGCCGATCCGCAGAGCAAAGTTGCATTCAGTCCAAACTGGATGGCGATCAACATGGCCAGCACCGATCCCAGAACACTCGCGCCAGCATTCATCGCCCAGGCCCATTCGAGTGGGCTTGCATTCTCTTCCCGGCGTGGATTCGTTAGCGACCGAGCGGCGAGAGCCCGCAAGCCGGAGGGGAAAGGTATCCCCATGACGAATCCCAGCGGTACCAGCAAGGCGGCGCTGATCCCCAGCCTCAGCAAAATCGGGGCCCCCCCAAACTGGCTGAAGATTGGCGTCAGGAGCAGGGCATAGACCACCAGCGCAGCGGCGATCCCAAGCAGCGGAATCCGAGCGGAGTCGGCCCCAAGAGTCCACCTGCGCGAGGCGAAGCTGCCCAGTCCACTTGATAACAGCAGCAGGAAGATCACCACGGTCAAGGCGTAGGTTGGATGACCGAGAAAAAGCACAAATCGCAGGACGAAGGCGATCTCCACCAAGATATATCCCAGCCCGATCGCCACAAAATAGAGCAGAGGAGTTGTCCGTTGTGAGCCACGGATGCTACGAAAGGCCAGGGGGAGGATGAGGAATACCAAGATCGCTGCCAGAGAGATCGCGAGCACCATCGCTAACACCACTACCCCCAAGGTGACCTTCCAATCGATTCCCAATTCCGGATCGCCTCCAGCCAGCACTTGGCTAAATTTCAGCGTGAAAAAGAAAAACGGTGCATCGTCCCTCACCGGGGCCACGTTATAGGGGTAGTGCTCGGCAAAGTCTGCGGGATCGTTCGACTGTATGAGCGAAGCAAACGGATTCGCCTCGGGTTCCGACGGCAGATAGAGGGCGGTCAAGCCGGAATACTTGCGCAGATGTTCTTGCACCGCATGCTCTTCTTCCACGGTGAACGGGGTCTTCTTGGCCAGGACCGCCACCGGAATGCCGTCTACGGTCAACGGTCCACCGGCAATTACCATGAAGTTCCTGACCGGACGGGCGACTCCCTGCTCCCGCAGCGCTTCGATCGCGACCGAAACTACCCGCAAGGCTTCGCGCGGCTGGCGAAATTCCCAGCGAGTTACCGCCAGGATGCCGTCCGGGTTGAGGTGATCGAAATAGGCGCGAAACGCCTCTACCGTATACAGGCTGTTCTCGCTCAAGGCAAAAGCCCCCGCCGCGGTCGAGGCCCAGGTATCCACCAGCGTCATCTCGATCACGTCGAAACTCTGGCGGGAGTTGCGCAGGAACGATCGTCCGTCGGCAATGTGAATATGAACTTCCGGTCGCTCGTAGAGATGGTAGGAATAATCGGCGTAGCGCCCGCGCATCACAGTGTTGGCGATGATGGGGTTGATTTCAATCCCGGTTACACTGGGGCTGCCATTGGCCACGGCCCGCAGCACGTCGACCCCGCCTCCGGGACCGATGATTGCGTAGGCCCCATGCGGCCGCAAGACATTTACCACGGCCGGAGGGACCGACATCAGGTCGCTCTGCCAGTCGCTATCTTCCCACTCTTCGGGATCAGAGTTCATGATGTAGGTTGAAGCATCGGCATCGATCACCACCGCCTTGGCGTCTCCCAAGCGATCAACCTCCACCCGGGAAATCGCGTTCCAACGCGAAAACTCTACCCAGGACGGGTCGCGAAACTTGCCTTTGGCGTAGACAACGTCCAAGAGTTTTCCGGAATGATTGCCCGCCACCACCAGCGACAGAACCAGCGCGAACCCGAGAGCGACTTTCCTGGCGAAGGCCGTGTTCGCCCACACGCAAGCCCCCAGGGCCGACATGAGGGCAGCGAACAGGACCGTGTTCGGTCCCCCAACCCAGTTGAGGAGCGGAACGGTAGCGAGGCAAGCTAGAGATCCGCCCACCAGGTCCGCCCCATAGAGTCGCGAGATATGGCGCGGTTCGCGAGCAAATACCAGCGCCAGTTCCAGGCCGGTCACAAAGAAGGGCACGGCTGAGGCCAGATACATCGCCGTAAGCCGACGAAAATTTCCCCATGACAGTTCCAATGAAACGGAAAGATGAAGGATGACCTCGAGTACGAGAGGCACTATCAGGGCATTGAGGAGCGACAACCGGCTCAGCAGGGGTCGAGTCTCGAATCTTGCCAACCACCTCCTTCCCACATAGGCAAACACTCCGCCCGCGCCCAACCCTAGCAGGGCAATCGAGATGGCCAGGAAGGCGAAATGATAAAAGAGCACAACCGAGAACAAGCGGGTCAGCGCTAGTTCCACGAGGAGGGCGGCGAAACTGGTGATGGCCACCCCGGCTACCAAGGTCCGGGTCTGGATGTCTTCGACAGGGATTGTCGGAGGCGCGAGAATAGTGTGGCGTGCAGCCGACATGGATGGTGGGTTTTAGAAGGCAACAGTCTAACAGAACGAGGTTGCGGCGGCTGAGAACGGAAACGGTTTAGTTCTCGAGAATGACCTGGGCGATGGCGTACTGTTCGGTGTGGGAAAGGGACAACGCGACCTGCTTAGTGCCCAGGCGGGCGGCGAATTCCGCGGCCTTATTGTGAAAGGCGAGAGTCGGGCGGCCTCCCGCCATGCGGCACACCTCGATATCACGCCAGCGCACACCGCGACTCCAGCCGGTTCCAATCGCCTTCATGCCGGCCTCTTTGGCGGCAAAGCGAGCGGCATAGTGCTGGGCGCGATTCGCCTTTCGATTGCAATAGCCAATCTCGCCTTCGGTGAAAACCCTGCCGAGGAAACGCTCCCCGAATCGTTCGATCGACTGCGCGATCCGCGGCACCTCCGCGATGTCAATCCCGCTACCGACAATCATGCGCTCAAAATAACACATCCGAGATCGCCAGCACTTCAACGAAAAAGCGTCTCCTCTATAACAAACGATCGCCGCGATAGATCACCTGTCCATCGATCGATCGCGCTTCCCCCGTCAATCGATGTGGCTTGGCCGGTCCGGTTCCATCCAGGTGGAGAACCTCGTGGCCGTGGGCCACAAGCCAGTCCGAGACCAGCATTCTGTGGCAATGAAAATACACCCGTTCCGCGCACATCAAGGCAATGCGCGACTGGTCGCCGATCGGGATGAGCTGGCCGATCGAGTTCTCGAACTCCTCGGTCAGCATGTAGTCGGCATAATTACGAAAGCTCGCGTTGCGCAGAGCCCAATGCGGAGAATCCTCGCGCATTTTATTGCGGCGGCCGCCCAGCCCTTTCAGCCAGAGATAGCGAATTCCTGCCTTGGTTAAGCTGTCCTCGAGCGCCTCCCGATTGAAGTGGGGCAATCGCCGGGACATGGGAAAGGCGCGGATATCGGCCAGAGTTTGGATGCCGTGAGCTTTGAGAACCTCGAGCAGCTCGTCCCAACTCCGGGTGGAATGACCCACGGTGTAAAAAGTCGCCACAGATGGTTTCGACCAGCCAAGGACCGCCGCAACCCGAGAGGCAAGGGTGGGGCCCGAATTCAGGAATTCGCAATCTGGCGAAGGGCTTCCACCACTAATTGGTCTTGCTCGGGGAATACCGTTCGCAGGTCCAGGAGAACGCATCCTTCCTCGACCCTGGTAACGACCGGCGGCACAGAAGCGAGCAGCCGGGCCGAGATTTCCTCGGCGCTGAAACCATCCGACCGGAGAGCGAGAAGACAGGTAGGAAGCACGGCGGACGGGGCCGCTCCACCCCCGATCAGCGATTCGCCATCGATCGGTTCAATCGACAACCGGGACGGGCCCAGCCGTTCGACAACTGCTTGCGCCCGCCGGGCGATCTCCTGTTTTTGAAGCCGCAGCAGACGCAGAACCGGAATTCGCTCGTGGTCGCCCTGCACGTAGGCCATCAAAGTGGCCTCCAAGGCGGCGTAGGTCAGCTTGTCCACGCGCAGCGCTCGAAACAACGAGTTGGATCGCATTCTCTCTATCAGATCGGCCCGCCCGCTGAGGATGCCTGCCTGGGGCCCCCCCAGCAGCTTATCTCCGCTGTAGGTGACCACGTCCACGCCCGCGCCCAGGCTGTCGAGAACGGCGGGTTCGCCATCCACCCGCAACCAATCGAGATCGAGCAGTCCGCTGCCCAGATCTTCGATCAGTGGGATATTACGCTGGCGTGCCAGTTGGACCAGTTCCTGTACCGCGACTTGCTCGGTAAAGCCGGTGATCTCAAAGTTCGAGCGGTGCACCCGTAACAACAGGCGGGTCTTGTCCGTAACCGCCCGTTCATAATCGGAGATCCGGGTACGATTGGTGGTACCAACTTCCCGCAAAATAGCGTTCGACTTCGCCATCACGTCGGGAATGCGGAACGATCCGCCAATCTCCACCAACTCCCCACGCGAGACAATCACCTCGGCG
>DATJVZ010000392.1:0-6560 GCA_035501575.1 Terriglobales bacterium
CGAAACAGACGGTCCACATGTACGTCGCGCTTGCCGCGCTCGGCGGCCTCAACGTCGAACTCCAGGTTCGAGTAACCTTCCGCAGTCTCGCGTATATGTTCCAAGGCAGATGCCGCCAGCGGGGCACGACCGAGATTGGTATGCAGAATCACCCCCGTGGCATTAATCACCTTGGTGAGAGAGTGGCTCAAAGCTCGGCGCAGCTCCTCTTCGACGGCCTCCACCAGGCGGGTTAGGGCTAGTCGCAACTTCTCCGCATCCAGCCGGCCGGCGGCAATTTCATTGCGCAGCGAGCCGAGCACGGTGCGGACCGCATCGGTTACGGCCGGCTGGCCTTGCTTGGCGGCGAGCGAGACCAGAGGCTCTCGCTTCAGCAGTTCGTCTACCGAGGGCAGGCTCTTGTACAAGTCAACTTTGGAGTCTGTCTGCACTGGCGTTGATTATCCCACCCACGGTCGCTAGAGGCCAAAGCTGAGCGGACCAGCTTGGCTCGCCGAGAGTAGGAGGAAATCGAGACTGGCACCCAGGTCAGGAGGTCAAAAAGCCGAATTTTGGCCATTCCTGTTTGTGGAAGTTGTTCCATGGCGGAGGGGCACGGGATCGTAATTTCGCTTGTCCTTTCGGCACGTTGCCATCGTTTCCGGGTGGGATAGTCTCAAATCGACATCGGGTGCGAGGCGATCACAGTGTTTACACGGTGTACCCACTGGTTCAGCGGCCGATCGAGGGGAAAGTTCGCGGCCTCGGGTACGCTCCTGTTGTCGTCGATCCTACTGGGCTGTGGAGGTCTATCTGGGACTGCCTCGCAGGCCACGAAACCCGGCTACTTCGGTACAGAGCCCTCGCACGCCACCTACCTCCCCCGCTCGGATGCCTATTGCGCATCGGCGATCCAGCCCAATTCCTGGGAACCGCGCCCCGACAATGAGCAGG
Organism: Terriglobales bacterium; assembly: GCA_035501575.1. Classification (GTDB taxonomy): domain Bacteria; phylum Acidobacteriota; class Terriglobia; order Terriglobales; family Acidobacteriaceae; genus JAFAGX01. The sequence goes on from DATJVZ010000392.1 coordinate 934, forward strand.
CCAACCACACCGTCGCTTCTCCTCCGTATCACTGGTCGGTGGAGAACTATTGGACGCTTTGGCGTAACAAGCGCGCGAAAGTCACCGGCAATTTCACGGGCACGACCACCGAGATCATCCAGTGGGCGGCCTGCAAATGGGGCATCGACGAGGACACGATTCGCGCCGATGCCGTCATAGAATCCTACTGGCACATGAGCACGCTGGGGGATGTATGCGGGCCCGTGGGCGAGGCTTCTTACGGCCTCATGCAGATCAAAAATGAAGACTGTACCGGCACGCTCGTTCATGGCGGCTACCCCGACACGATGCAGGCGACAGCGTTGAACGTCGACTGGTACGCCGCCCACATCCGTTCCTGCTACGATGGCGACTTCTACGATGGTGGGAACTGGCTTTACCTCGGCCAGACGGTCGACCAGATCGCCGCACAACACGGGTGGGATTACGTCTTTTGGGGCTGTATCGGGTTCCATTACTCAGGCGACTGGCAGCCCGGCCAGCTGTACCAGTTGCGCGTGCAGCAGACTCTCAAGGATCGGACCTGGGAGAGCCCGGGCTTCTAGCCGGGTACTTACCCAGCCCGACCGTGCTCAGTCCCACATTCAAAATCGGTCGCTGGGGGCAATTCGTCGAATGGCGACTGATCAACACTTGTACGCGGTGTCCGTTCTGCATTTTTTGTCCAAGGACTATGGCTTTTTTTGCGAAAGCTGCTTCTCGGTTTCCTCCATCGCTTTCCGGAATTGCTCCACGGCGGGAACCTTGGGAGAGCTCAGCGCATCTTTGGCCGCGTAGCGCCAAATGGGCGGATCATCCAAGGGGTACTCCACCTGCCCACGATAGACGGTTAAGGTATCCTGCGATGGACCGACCTCGGTTTGAGGGTGAGGACCCGTTGGAGGTGTAACGCTGGGATCTGGGAGTGGAGTGTTCTTCCCCTGCTGCCCACCGAGACGAATCCCGGAGTCGTTCGGCTGAACGATCACGGGACGATCATTCGGAACACCGCCAATTGTAGGGTTCACCACATTTCCGTGCCCGCGCCTAACGGAAATGACCAGATCCGCCGTTTGCGCGTCCATCACCAGGTTGAATCGTCCCCAATTCATCAGAGCTTTCTCGACATCCTCGCGCGCCATGCGGTTTTCATTGGGGTTTGCCGGAGAAATTCCCGTGTAGGGATCTACCACGACAAGCACAGTCCGCGCTTGTAGAACATAGGCGGGCAAAATCTTTTTCTTGTCCTTAGCTTGTAGAGACGCGGTCAACAGCACAAACAGGGCGATTAGCGAGGACCAGTGACGTGCCATAACTTCCTCCGTTAGCTGGTCAGTTCCAGAGAGAATGATAGAGCAGACTCCGCATGACTCCTCAGAAGCACGCGATGTGCGAAGTTTACTCCCTCTGTAGGGCGGTTGCTCATGCGACCTCCACGAGCCCGTAAATCGTCTGCCAGCGCGCCCGCATGTGGCGCACCGCGCGGTCGATTTCGGCCTGTGAGATCTCCCCATTCGGCCCCGCCAAAACGGCGGCCGCCTCGCTTCTTGCAGCCTCGAGCAACTGCCCATCGCGGATCAGGTGGGCCACACGGAAAGTGGGCAGGCCAGCTTGCCGGGTGCCCAAGAACTCGCCCGGCCCGCGCAGTTCGAGATCCAGTTCGGCGATGCGAAAGCCGTCGTTGATCTTCACCATGGCATCGAGCCGGCGCTCCCCCTCTTCCGAGACTTTCCCGCTGGTCATGAGAACGCAATACGATTTTGCCGCTCCCCGCCCGATGCGGCCCCGAAGCTGATGCAGCTGCGCCAGCCCAAAACGCTCGGCATGCTCAACCACCATCAAGTTGGCGTTGGGCACATCGACGCCCACTTCGATCACGGTGGTAGAAACCAGGATATCGAGCTGCCCTTTTTGGAATCCCCGCATGACCTGGTCTTTGAGTTCCCCGTCCATCCGGCCATGCAACAGGCCGACCCGCAAATCGGGAAAAACCCTCCGGCTCAGCTCACGGTACATCTTCATGGCTGCTTTGAGGTCATTTTCCTCGTTCTCCTCAATCGCCGGATACACGACGTAGGTCTGATGTCCGCAGGCAACCTGTTTTCGAACGAAATCCCATACCTCATCGGAGCGCTCGTCCCGAACCCGGCGAGTCACGATGGGCGTGCGCCCCGGTGGCATCTCATCGATGATGCTGAGATCCAAGTCGCCGTAGAGCGTCAAAGCCAGGGTGCGGGGAATCGGGGTAGCCGTCATCACCAGAACGTCGGGTTCGGGCGGCGGCATATCCGAGCTGCCCGGCTCTTGCGATTTCTTCATCAATCTGGATCTCTGGAGCACGCCAAAGCGGTGCTGTTCGTCAACAATGACTAACCCCAGATTGTGGAACTCGACGCTTTGCTCGATTAAGGCATGGGTTCCAATCACCAGTTGGGCATTGCCTTGGACAATGTGACGGCGAGTCTCGCGCTTGCGTTCTTCCTCGAGCGACCCGGTCAACAGCACGATGCGGTAGCCGGCAGCTTCGAGCGTACGACGAGCCGAAAAGTAGTGTTGCTGAGCAAGAATCTCGGTAGGCGCCATCAGGGCCGCTTGATATCCGTTTTCCATGGCGATCACCGCGGCTTCGAAGGCGACGATGGTCTTGCCGGAACCTACGTCTCCCTGCAGCAGACGACGCATGGGAGAGGGATTTTCCATGTCCGCGGCGATTTCCTTGAGAACTCTCTTTTGCGCCGGCGTGGGATGAAAGGGGAGAATTCTCTTGATCGCGGACCGCACCGGCTCGTCCAGCTTGAAGGCGATTCCGGTCTGCGCCCTTTGCGCCCGCCGTTTCAGCTCTAAGCCGAGTTCGATAAGGAAAAGTTCTTCAAAAATGAGGCGCAGGTGAGCCGGGCTGCGACAGGATGCGAGCTCGGCCAGGTTCTGATGCGGCTCGGGCCAGTGCACTTTGGAGAACGCCTCACGGGGCGGAATCAGGTTGAGGCGGCGGCGGACCGCAGCCGGGACTGCATCCGGCAAGTCCGGCGTGAGGTTTTCGAGGGCCGTGTGAATGACGCGACGGAACCAGCGAGACGTCAGGCGCCCCTGGCCAGCCGATTCGTAGATCGGCACGATGCGGCCGATCTCGAGCGAACTGGCCAGCTTGCGTTCTCGAGAGTCGCCCGCGCCCTCCGCAGAAGACGAATCCTCTAAGACTTCAAACTGAGGCTGGGTCATGCGCAGTCCGCTGCCGCGATAGTCCTCTTCTACTTTTCCGTACAAAGCCACCCATTGGCCGGGCTTTAATCGATCCTGCAGATAACCAGCGTGAAACCAGATACACTTCAGACGTGCCCGGCCCTGTCCAGCGGTCATTTCGAAAATCGGCATGCGCCGGGCGGAGACGAAGCTTGCCCTACGCACCTCGGCAATGACTGTTGCCATCTCCCCCGGACGTAACTCCGGGATGGTGCGGGGGTTCAGGCGATCCTCGTAGCGGAAGGGAAGGTAGTGGAGCAGATCGTCGACCGTGTGAATGCCTTTGTCGGCTAGGATCTCAGCCAGGCGTGGGCCGATCCCTTTGACGTATTGTACGGATGTTCCAGGCTCAAGCATCTCAAAGGGTACTAGGGTAACGGGTCCGGGCCAGCCAAACCATGTCTAAGTCTACAGCTAACTTCTTCCAAGCTCTCGCCGCCGTGGTGGTCGGCAATGCCATTTATTTCTTTGCCGAGAAGTATCTGCCCGCCAGTGCCCGTCATGCGCGGTTCAAGATCGATCTGGGGATGGTGGTCGACTTCTGGTTCTGTTTGGTCGTATTCGGGGTCAGCAAGACGATCGCCGGTTGGAGGTCGAGAGCACGGAAGCTCTGAACCAAGATCGCTTCTAGACGGGAAAAGGGGCGATGCCGGGGGATGGCTTGGCTGGAAACCCGGGTTTTCGTCCCCGGCAGGTTACTTTCGGAACCTCGGCCCAATGGCCGAAGCCCGATAGAATTTGGCCAGCAGCGTATGCAGAAAATCGCCATCCTCTATGACGCCAGTCAGGCGGTTCTATCCACCTTCGACCTGGATGAGGTACTGCAGCAGATCTTGGTGATCGCCCGCGATTATTTTCGCCTACAAAATGTCGCTATCTTATTGCTGGATCATGAGGCTGGGGATCTCCACGTGCGTCGCCAAATCGGTTGGGATGAGGGCCAGGACAAGATCCGTTTGCAGATCGGCAAGGGAATCACCGGGATTGCGGCCCTGCAGAAGCGCCCCGTCTATTCGCCGGATGTCCGGCAAGATCCGCGTTATGTGATATCAGCCCAGACTACCCGCTCCGAGCTGGCCATTCCGCTCATGGTTCGCGACCAGGTAGTAGGCGTGCTCGATTGCCAGAGTGAAAACGTGAACCATTTCGACTATGAGACCGTCGATCTGCTGACCCTGTTTTCCACCCAGGCCTCGATTGCTCTCGAAAACGTTCGCCTTTACTCCTTAGAGCGCCGCCGAGCTTCGCAGCTGGAGGCCATTAATGTCATTGCTAAGGAGATGACCAACGTTCTCGACCTGCCCGAGCTGCTCCCGAAAGTGTGCCGGTTGATTCAGGAAGCCTTCCAGGTGCCGCAGGTGTCCCTTCTGCTCCGCGATGAGGAAGAACTGACCATGCGAGCCAGTCATGGAACCCTAACCGGTGGAACTCTGGAAGTCGAAAGCCTGCCGCTAAAAAACACACCCTGGAGACAAGCTTTCGAATCACGCAAGACATTGATCGAAGATGAAGTCAGCCTCAGCCGGCATGGGCGGTTGTTTCCCCAAAGCGCCTCCCGCATGTCGATTCCGCTGGTCTCTTATGGACAAGCGCTCGGGGTGCTCGTGCTTACCAGCGATCGGAAGGGTGCCTTCAACACTAATGACGCCCAGCCTTTCGAATCGGTAGCCGACATCTGTGCGACGGCTATCCAGAATGCGTTTTACGTGGAGCGGGTAAGAAAACTTGCCTATCTGGACGGGCTGACCGGAATCTTCAACCGCCGTTATTTCGAGTTGCGGGTGGTGGACGAGATCGAACGTGTCCGCCGCTTCGGCTCGGGTATGGGCGTGATCATGATCGACATCGATAACTTCAAGCGCCTCAACGACGAATTCGGACATTTGTTGGGGGATGAGGTGCTGCGTCAGGTCTCGTCCATCCTGCATCAGCAGGTGCGAAGACTCGATGTCGTTTGCCGCTTCGGCGGCGAGGAGTTCGTGGTGCTGCTTTCGCAGACCAGCCCTCAGCACTCGCTGCAAGTGGCGGAAAAGTTACTTCGTATGGTGGAGAACTGGCAATTCCCCGGAGTGCCTCGGCCGGTTACGATCAGTGCTGGGGCGGCAAACTATCCGGAACACGGGGCGACGCGAGACGAGCTGGTGGAGGCCGCCGATCGAGCCCTTTATGTGGCCAAACAGGCGGGGAGAAATCGCGCCTGCCTAGCCACCAGTTTGGTGCACCCCGCAAGCGCCCGGGCGAAATCCGCCGAACCTGCCTCCGAGCGCTGACTCTAGATTTGGATTATTCCCAGTCTTTTTCCCGCAGTCGTTCTTGCAGTTCTTCTAAAGCGCGATCCCGTTCCCTCTCCAGTTCTAGCCGGCGCTCGTCGCTGTGTCTGTGCATCT
>DATJVZ010000393.1:0-4434 GCA_035501575.1 Terriglobales bacterium
ACCATCGCAGGCAATGGCTTGCTGAGCTACTCGGGCGACAACGGACTCGCAGTGTTGGCACAACTGAATGCACCCCAGGGCGTCGTGTCGGGGGCCGGTTATGTCTACATCGCCGATTCCGGTAACGCGGCGGTTCGGCGGATCTCGGCCAGTGGCGTCATCAACTCCATCACCGGCGCTACATTAACGCATCCGCAAGGCGTTGCCGTGGACGGGTCTGGCAACGTCTATGTGGCCGACCCGCCAGCCAATCTCGTGCGCAGAATCGGTACCGATGGAAGCTTCTCCACCTTCGCCGGCAACGGCACCCAAGGCTACTCGGGAGATGGCGGCCCTGCGGCCAATGCCGAGTTGAACGCGCCCACCAGTCTTGCCGTCGATTCGTCCGGCAATCTGTATATCGCCGACTACGCCAACCACGCGATCCGCAAAGTCTCGAACGGCACCATCACCACCATCGCGGGCAACGGAACCGCCGGATTTGCCGGCGACGGCGGACAGGCCACCCAGGCCAATCTCAATTTTCCGATGGCGGTGGCCGTGGATTCCTCCGGCAACCTCTACATCGGCGATAGCGCCAATCGCCGCATCCGCGAGATTTCCCCCAATGGCATCATCAATACGATCGCCGGCAACGGTATCTCCGGTTTCTCGGGAGACGGCGGCCTGTCGTTCCAGGCGCAAATCCAAAGCGTACGCGGGCTCGCCACCGACAGCTTCGGCAATGTCTTCTTCACCGATGGCAACCGCGTCCGCGAGATTTATACCAGCGGCTACATCAAAACCATCGCAGGCAATGGGAACGCTGCCTATTCCGGAGATAACGGGAGCGCGGTATCGGCCAGCTTTAACCAGCCCACGGGGTTGAGCGTGGATAACGCCGGCAACATTTACGTGGCTGACGCGGGCAACAATGCCATCCGCCTGCTGCAGCCCACCGGCACGGGACTCAGCCTGACGCTAACCAACGGCGCTTCGAACCTGCCTGGATCCGTGTCGCCTGGCGAAGTGGTGGTGCTCTACGGCTCGGGGCTTGGACCGCCCAACTTGGTGACCTACCAACTGGGAGCCAACGGGCTCGTGCCCACGAATCTCGCCGGCACCAGCGTTTTCTTCGACGGCATTCCGGCGCCGATCCTCTACACGTCGTTGACGCAAGTGGGCGCGATTGTGCCTTTCGAAATCACCGGGTCGAACGTTCAGGTGTTTGTGCAATACCTGAATCAGGGTTCCTCGGCATCCTCGATTGCCATTGCCCCCGCCGTGCCGGCTCTCTTCACCACCAACGAAGAAGGCAACGGACAGGCGGTCGCGTTCAATCAGAACGGCCAGGCTAACAGCGCGGCCACTCCAGCGCCCGTCGGCAGCACGCTTACGCTCTATGCAACCGGCCTCGGCCAGACGTCGCCTCCGGGAACGGACGGGCAGCTCGCCGCCACGCCCCCTCCCACGGCAACCCTGCCCGTCACCGTGACCATCGGCGGGCAACCGGCTCCCGTGCAAAATACCGCCAGCGGTGTGCCGGGTGTGGTCCAGGGTTTGATGCAAATTACGGTGCAAGTCCCCGCTGGTCTCCAGGCCAACGCCGCCGCACCGGTGACACTACAAGTGGGCAATGCGACTGCGCCCAGCGGCGTGACCGTGGCGATTTCGCAGTAAAATCGGCTCATCACAAGCCGCGGTTCGCCATGCGTAAAGTCACCTACGGTGGGGCCAGCAGCCTCGACAACTATCTCGCCCGCAAAGACGACGCCGTCGACTGGTTGCTCTGGAGCAAGGAACTGGCGTCTGTGATGAGTGATTACTGGAAGACCATCGACACCATTCTGATGGGCCGCCGGACCTACGAAGTGAGCTTGCGCCATGGCGGAGGCGCCGCCCCGGACCCCCACATCACAACCTACGTGTTCTCGCGAACGTTAAGAACTCTTTCCGATTCCAACGTCAACCTGGTCTCGTCCGATGCGGCAGAATTTGTCCGGAGATTGAAGCAGCCGCAAGGCAAAGACATCTGTCTCATGGGCGGCGGCGAGCTGGCCAAATCCATGTTCGAAGCGGACCTGATCGACGAGGTCGGTTTCAACATCCATCCGGTATTGCTGGGCTCCGGGATCCCCGCGCTGCCTCCCATGAGCCGGCAGATCAACTTGGAATTGGTCAACTCGCGCGTGTTTCAGAACGGTTGCGTGCTCGTCACCTACCGCGTACGGCACGGCCAGCGAATGCCGCGGCCCGCTGCCTCGCATTCTGGTACCCGATTTTTTGAAACCACGTCGCCCCCAAGACTTTTCGTGGTAACATCGCGTGGGAATTCTTTATGGAATGTGTCTTCTCAACGCGCAATAACACGAAAACACAAGTAACCTGGCACATTGGCCCGGCCGGCGGAATCCAAGCCAAAGGCACACAGGCCGGCATCTGCTCCGCCATGTCGGCGGTTTGGATCGCTCGTAGCATTCATAAAGGCTCGCCTCTCGACAACCGCATGGAGCTGGGAACCCAGCACAACATTGCGATCGTGATGGGCGCTCGCGTGGTGGGCGGTAAGGACCGCAGGTGGATCCTTGAGTCCCAAGGGCTGACCGTCGAGGAAGAAAGGATCGGCGCCCCCACGATTCCGTACATGCTGCTCAATGAGATGCGGATGAACGAGGGTTACACCTACTTCTCCACCGGCGGCACCGGCGGCCGTCACGCCATGGCGATCGCGGTCCTGGGCAGCGACTACTACTTCTTCGATCCGAACTTCGGGATGTACAAAATGGGGATGGTCGAGTTCGTGACGAAAATAACCGATCACCTCAACCTGGTCTATCCCGATCTGCTGGACGACTACTCCTGGTACAAGGTAACGTAGCGGTCGCGTTCGGGAGCGGGCGTTCGTCCGTTCGGCAGCCGCACCATTTCGCCGCGCTCGAGAGATCGTGCAACCCTATTTGCCAAAAATGTGAGTGAACGATCTTTCGTTCTCGTTGCAGATGTCTTCGATCAGCTCGGTATCGAGCATGATGTGCAGGTAGCGCTTGGCATGCCACGGGCGAGTATAGACTTTCGGATCATCGACCGTCATTTCGACTTCCAGGTTCCCGTAATTGGGCCGGCGAATTCGCTCCGTCGTGTGGCCGGACGAGGTGAGCGGGTCGCCTTTGAGGTCAAGCCACAAGCCGTCCTTATAGCCGATCGTCTCCACCACTAGGCTGTCGCGGTCCCAATGTCCTACTGAGTAGCCTTTGAAGCTCGGCACGGGATCCTTGGGGAGCGCGCGGCCGTCCAAAAAAATCTGCCGGAACTGTGCCATGTACTCACTCAGGATCGTTACCGAATCGGCGCTCTGGATGATTTTTTGTGGGAAGAAATCGGCCCACTGACGGACCGGCGAGATCGGCAGACAGCGGGTGGTCGGGTCGCCTCTTCGATCTTCGACTAAGTGTTGCGCGACAGAGTCTTCGACGCCAGGCTGATAGGGAAGCTTCGATGTGGTTCCCGGTTGTCCGTCCTCCACACCGCTGGCGGTCACATCGAACAGGCCGATGGGAACACCTAACGGAACGTCCGAACAACCGAAATCGGCGCCGATCCCGGAGGGGGTGCAGGGCACTCGAATCGGATTCCAGACACCGGAGAAGTCGGGAGTCTTCCCATCGGCCATTTTCGGCGCGGGCGCGGTGAGGTCTGCTGTTCCGTTCGGGCGCCGCGGCACGCGAGGCGTCTTTACATCCTGCCACTGCGCGGACAAGGGCAACGTCGCGAACGCGACGAATCCCAAAACCAGATTCGTCATTACGGGTCGGATGGGCATCCAGATTCTCCCGAGAGAAACTATACATCAAGCCGGCGGGCGGAATGGATCGGGCGGACTCATGGGCGGCCAAACTCTCAAATGCTACGTTCCATCCCTGCGGGCGATAAAATCAATCCAATTTCATGCCTCTTCCGGCTGGTAAGGGCCTTGGTCCCTGTGAGATCCTCGCGCCTATCGGGTCGGGTGGGATGGGCGCCCGTGACGAATGGGTTGGAAGATGCCGTGGTACACCATGACAGACAGCTTCGACAAAGACTTCGGCGTGGATGAATGGCACGGCCACAATGTGTTCTTCCGCGACGGCGAGCGAGTGTTCCGCACATATTTCGTCAACAGCCGCGGCGACGAGGCGATGGGGAGTACCTGGAGCTACCTCGACATCACGCCGCTCGGGCGTCAAGAGACGTGGGAGGACTCGCCGGAGGGTTGCCCGCAGACCCCGCCGTACAAGTGGTGGAACTGGCACGACAATTACCAAGCGGAGTCCTCGCCCAACGCCCAATGGGTTGAGGTATCCGAGGTCGGAGAAGCCGCCTTCCGCAAGCGCGGGGCAGAGATCATTTCGGGTTAGGACCTTAAGTTAAGGACCCGACCGTCCCGAAACATCTAATTGGCGGCGGAGGGCTCGGTGA
>DATJVZ010000394.1:0-4885 GCA_035501575.1 Terriglobales bacterium
TACCAGCATGTTCGGAAGCAGCTCAAAGCCGGTCAAATGGATCCCCGACGGTGTGGTCACTCTCGAAGTGGCCTACGAAGAAGAACGCGAATCCTACAGTGGCATTCGCGTGGATGGCAAGCAACTCGCCGACGCGCCGGCCACGGCGGATGCCGCCTACATGCATTCCTCCTGGAACAAAGCATGGAGCACCGGTGATTTCAAGACCTTGTCGCACTGCGTATTTTCCGAGCTGGCAGACGCGGACTTTCGTAAAACAGGTACCGAGAAATCGAACGGAGAGACATTGGTGGTGTACGAATTCAGCGGAAAGCGCTCGTCCGGTTGCATCGGTGTGACATTCAAGTCTCAAATCACGTATCCCGCCTACAAAGGATCGATGAAGGTCCGAGCAAAAACCGGCGAGGTGCTTCACGTCGAGTTGAGTGCCAGCGAAATTCCTTCGGCGTTTCCGCTGGATCGCGCGGAACGTTCCGTGGACTTCAGGACCGTTCAGATAGGCGGTGCCGAGTACCTTCTTCCCACCACGGCATACTGGTTTGGTTGCTTCCGGAATTCGTATGCCTGCTTCTTGAACCGGATCGATTTCCGCGACTACCGCCGTTTCGAAGTGGATTCCAGCGTGATGTTCGGCAACTAAGCCTTACGCAGCTACCGCTCGCTGCAGCCCTTTAACAACGGTGTATCTCGCAAATTCCGATCTGTTTGAGATCATAAAGGTTACGACCTCCCCGCCAACTCCGTTCCGATGCTCAGCCTTCTGTCAATATTGCTCGCTAACCGGCGGTCCATGTTCCGGTCCCGAGCCGCTGTGGGTCTCGAGAACTTCGCGCTCCGGCACCAGATCGGTGTCCTGCAGCGCTCCGCCGAGAAACGGCCAAAGCTGACCCCGGCCGACCGTCTGGTGTGGGTGATTCTCTCCCGAATTTGGAGCGATTGGCGCTCGGCACTGGCCATCGTCAAGCCGGAAACAGTGATTGCTTGGCATCGCAAAGGATTCCGGTTGTTCTGGGCCTGGAAGGTTCGCCGTGGGCACGGCGCGAGGTCGGAGGACTACACCACTCTTACGAACGATGCGCTGCGTGAAGAGACCCAAGCGATATAAGTCTCCCTCAGATGGTTCTGCGAGACTGCCCGTCGCACGCAATGCACATTCGCGAACGCCCTTACGTTTCCAGTCGATCGCCAGAACCGATTTCCCGTTTCGAGAACAGTCCAACTCATCCGAGGAAGTTAATTGCCGCCCAGGGGCAAACGGAATTTACGATAACCACAATGGTCGCCTCCAACTCGCAGTCCGGCTCAAGTGCTACAGAGCGGAATGGCGTCCAACACTGTGGCTTTCGCTGTAAGCACGGCAACGACTCCGCTGACGCTGACCCATCGGTCCGGTTAGGTGCAAGCGCCTTCGTGTCAGCCATATGCTAGGATTTGAACCGTGACTGGGGGGGAACAACCGGGAGATGACCGCTTCCGCTTGCAAGTGAAGTTCTGGGGAGTGCGCGGCTCAATTGCCACTCCCCAGCAGGAGAATCTGGGGTTTGGCGGGAACACCACCTGTATCGAGGTGCGGCTTCCCAACAACGAGGTGGTGATCATCGATGGCGGCACGGGCCTGCGCTACCTGGGCATCGCGCTGACCCTGGAGCAGGGAAACCAGCCGTTGTTCCTTAGGTTCTTGATAACTCATTTCCACTGGGACCACATACAGGGCATTCCTTTCTTTTCCCCGCTTTATGCACCATCGAACCAAGTAGATTTCTATTCGGACTATCCCCCTGAGCAGTTGCAGAGGTTTCTGCAGGGGCAGATGTCGTGTCCTTACTTCCCACTGGCCTTTGAGCGCCTGGCGGCCCGCAGGCGAATGTTCCAGATCCAATCCGAGTTCCGGATTGGGGACTTGAGGGTCCACTCGTTTCCGTTGAACCATCCGCAGGGCGCCACGGGCTACAGGCTGGAACTGAACGGAGCGGTTGTTGTTCATGCAAGCGACCTTGAGCATGGGGACAAGAAACTGGACACGGTTCTGTTAGACCATGCTCAGAATGCAGACCTTTTAATCTACGATGCGCAATACACGCCCGAGGAGTACACCGGTAAGAAAGGCTGGGGACACAGCACATGGTTGGAAGCCGTCCGGACGGCCCGTGAAGCCAAGGTAAAAAAGCTCATTCTCTTTCACCACGACCCGTCGCACGGCGATCAGTTCATGGAAGAGTTGGTACTCCAGGCGCGCTCTCAGTTTGAAAATACGGAAGCGGCCGTGGAGGGGTGCAACCTTTCGATCTGAGGGAATGCAGTGCCGGCTTAAGCTGGCGGAATCTGGCGGAATTACTTCAGCAACGCGGAAAGCTGGTCAATCGGTAGCATATACACGTCAGCCAGCCCGGTGTAGCCCTTCAAGCGCAACAAATGATGCTGTGCCGCTTTGAGGACAGGCGCAGAATCGCCCAGCACCGCGCGCACTTCTTTGCCGAATGCAATCTCACCGTTCACGTGTTTGGTGCTCGATTCCAGCCGGAAGGCTTTGTTCACGACATCGCCCAGAGCGATGTGATCGGAGCCGGCGCCGCCCCCCAGATTGCCGATCGACGCGACGCCGGTGTTGACGCCGGCGCCAATCAAAATGGGACCGAGCAGATTGAACCGTTTTTCGAGCCCTTGGGCCAAAGCATGCGCTTGCACGGCCGCCTCGAATACCGTGCGCAACACGGATTGGGCGTTGTGCTTGGCGTCATGGATCCAGACCGCCAAAGGGGGATATGAGCTTTTCAACGAGGGAGTCATTATCGGCCAGTTGCGGTCGGTTTTCGATCCCGTCGTGCAAAAAAAACGGAGCATTGAGCGACGAGCTTGCCGATCAGTTGCCCGCCATCAAGCTGACACTGGTGGAAGTTGCCCCGCTCAAAGAGTCGCTGGTAGAGGCTTTCGGTTCGTATCTGTCGGCCAATCGCAAAGAGAAGCCCGATATCTGGGCGGTGCGCGCTGTGCGGCTCGAGCCCGGCAAGAGCTACACCCCGGTCAATGTCGCGGTGTGGGACAGTGGCGTGGAGACGGCCATCTTCAAGGATCAACTCGTCCGTGACAAAGATGGCCAGCCCGCCGTGATCGCATACGATCTCTACGCCCGCAAAACTACCGGCGAGCTATACCCGTTTCCTAAAGAACGCGCTCGGATGATTTCAGAGGTAAAACAGCGCGTTAAGGGCCTGCTCGACATGCAAGGCGAATATCGACAGCCCAGAGGCCAGTGACATCAAGAAGGAAATTGCGGCACTCAAGCCGGACCAGGTGCGGCCCTACATCGAGCAGATCAGCGAGGTGAGCAATTACAGGCACGGCACTCATGTGGCCGGCATCATCATGGAAGGCAACGCATACGCACGCCTCGCGGTGGCCCGTATCACTTTCGACTACAAGCTGATCCCGGATCCCTGTCCCACGCGTGAACTTTCGGAACGAACCCCCGAGGCATGCTCGCGATTGTCCGAGATTGAAAAGCGTGGGCTCGAGAAGGCTTTCGCTTGGGCCCGGAAATTCTATTCGTCACGGCGGGTGGTAATGCCAACAACGACGCCACGTTTAACGAATTCATCCCCTCCAGCATTCGGTTTCCCAACCTCATTACCGTCGGTGCGGTCGACAAGGCTGGCGATGAAGCGCCGTTCACCAGCTACGGCCCCACCGTCGTGGTCCACGCGAATGGCTACGAGGTAGACAGCTACGTGCCCGGCGGAGAGCGCATGAAGTTTTCCGGCACATCCATGGCTTCCCCCAACGTGGTCAATCTGGCGGCGAAAATCCTGGCCGCGAATCCCGGCTTGAAGCCCGCCGAAGTCATCCGCATCATCCGCGACACCGCGGATGCGACCGAAGACGGGCGCCGGCATCTGATTAATCCGGTTAAGGCCTTCGCCGCGTCGCAGAGCGCCTTGGCTACGAATTCTTCGGCCGCAAGCCATAACCCGTGAGATCCAATCGGGCCTGAACGGTGGATGCGTGAAATCAGCGTTTGCAACCACTCCGGGAACGTCTCGGGAAGACACGCGATAGTTGGTCAACCGGCGGCGACCTGCACAGCTGAATTCGTTTGGGATGGAAACACCACAAAAACAGAATCCAACTGACGCTTGCCAGGTTGGCATACTCTGCCGGTCGGGGTCTCAAAATGCAAATCCTAGGTAGAATCTGCTAAGAGAGGCGATTACGGAATGAGAGCATCGGGCGACAAGCAGGTTGGCCGGCGAGCCTTGATTGCAGGTGGCGCAACCCTGGTGGCAGGAAGGGCCGGTTCCGCGCTGGGCAGCACGAATCTCACACGCGTGTGCTTTATATTGCAGGTGAAGAAAGATCGGCTGGACGAGTACAAGGAGCGCCACAAGAGCGTGTGGACGGAGATGCTCCAGGCGCTCCGGGAAACGGGCTGGCACAATTACTCCCTCTTCCTGCGTGATGACGGGCTGCTGGTCGGCTATGTGGAGACCGCGGATTTTGAAAAGGCACGCACGGGGATGGCCGCCCGGGAAGTCAACAAGCGCTGGCAGGACCAGATGGCTGGATTCTTCGAGATCCCCAACGGCGCCCATGCGGACGATCAGATGCGGCCCCTCCCGGAGGTCTTCCACCTCGATTGAACGGGCCGTTTCGGGGGGGCGCGCGCAAGCACGATCGCTCCTGCCAGGTGCCCAATTCAACAAACGGGTCCGCTGGTCACTACACACGATCTGATTGTGAATTGTATGGGGATTTGAACGAAGCCGCCCGCGCGGCGGACGCTTCGCGTATGGGTAGGTCAGCAGCCAGGTGATCGTGGGATAGTGTCGGGTCACAAGGAGGTGTCCCTGTGACCCGTTTACGCAAAACGATGCTCGAGGAACTCGAGCGT
>DATJVZ010000395.1:0-22139 GCA_035501575.1 Terriglobales bacterium
CTTGCGGCTGGTGGTGCCGCGCACGATCGAATCGTCGATCAACACCACCCGCTTACCTTCGAGCAGGCTGCGCACGGGATTCAGCTTCAATTTGACCCCGAAATCACGTACGGCTTGCTTAGGCTCGATGAAGGTGCGGCCCACATAATGATTGCGGATCAGTCCGAAACGAAACGGGATTCCGCTCTCGGCGGCATAACCCATGGCCGCGCTAACTCCGGAATCGGGCACGGGAACCACGATATCTGCCTCGGCGGGCGCCTCGCGCGCTAGTTCCCGACCCAGCTCCGATCGGCTTTCCTCGACGGCGCGTCCAAACACCAGGCTGTCGGGCCGCGAAAAATACACGTGCTCGAAGATACAGCTCGATTGGGGGAGGGAGGGAGTGTAACAACGCGAGGTTATGCCTGTGGGACCTACCACCAGCAGTTCTCCCGCCTTCACATCGCGTTCAAACGTAGCGCCAATCAGGTCGAAAGCACAGGTTTCCGATGCAAATACGATGGTGTCCTGCTTGTGCCCCGCGCCCGGGGGGATTCTGCCCAAGGCGAGTGGCCGGAAGCCTCGCGGGTCGCGTGCGGCATAGATTCGATCGGGACCGATCATGACGAGCGAGAAAGCGCCCTCTACCTGCCGCAAAGCGTCCGCTATGGCTTCCGGCAAGGTTGGCTCTTGTGACCGGGCTATCAAGTGCACGATCACTTCCGTATCGCTGTTGGTCTGAAAGATGGACCCTTGGCTTTCCAGCCGGCTCCGTATCTCGGCGGCGTTGATCAGGTTTCCGTTGTGAGCCAGGGCGATCGTGCCTTTATTAGACTGGACCCGAATGGGCTGCGCGTTGAGCAGGGCGGAATCGCCAGCGGTCGAATAACGCGTATGCCCGATGGCCAGCCGCCCGCGGAGCTGGCTGAGAACTTCCTCTCCAAAGATGTCTGCCACCAGGCCCATGCCCTTGTGCATGTGCAGGGCCTCTCCATCGGAAGTAGCGATGCCCGCCGACTCCTGGCCGCGATGTTGCAAGGCATGCAGCCCCAAGTAGGCGAGCTTTTCCGCCTCCGGGTGGGCGTAGATTGCCACCACCCCGCATTCTTCGCGAAATTTGTCATGCTTCGGCATTTCGCAATCGATATCCTCTTCGAGAACCCCGGCGCATCTCGGAAAGACCAGCTGTGTCAGGCCGACTCAAATCCACCGGAGGCCGCGGCGCGTGCTTCCGGATCCGTGTGCAACGCCGCTTCGAACCCGCTCTCATAGCACTCTCGGAGGGCCCGCACCGGGGACAATACCACGGGACGGCGATCGACCATAATCTCCAGTTTTTCCCGAACGGTCTCGCCGATCGACTCCGCGGAAATTCCGTATTTACTCGCCAAGCTTTTGATTCGGGAAACGTTAGCATGGTCGCAGGAGATCACAATCCGGCTGGCATCTTCCCCAAACAGAACAAATTCCGGAGCTAATCCCTCGGCGTTCAACTGGATTGCGGCCCCCACCTCGTGGGCGAAGGTCGACTCGGCCAAAGCGGTGGCGATTCCGCCCTCGGAGCAGTCATGGGCAGAGTCGATTAGACCTGAGTGAATCATCTCGAGGATCGCCTTCTCAAGCGCAGCCTCTCGTTCAAGTTCGAGCGAAGGAGGAAAGCCCCACACGGTGCCCAATACTTCCTGGGCATATTCGGAAGAACCAAACTCGGACTGTGCATCGGTAAGATCCCCTGGTTCTGAGGCCCGCAGCAGAATTATCGCCCGCCCGGGCTCGCGAAAATGCGGGAGCAAGGCTTGGAGAACATCCTCGAGGATTCCCACCACCCCCAGTACGGGGGTGGGATAGATTGCTTCCCCCAGGGTCTCGTTGTAGAAGCTAACGTTGCCTCCCGTGATCGGTATATCCAGTTCCTCGCAGGCCTTGCTAATCCCCGTCACGACCTGCGAGAACTGCCACATGATTTCCGGCTTCTCGGGATTGCCGAAGTTCAGGCAATTGGTAGCGCCGGCGGGGGTCGCCCCGGCACATGCCAGGTTGCGAGCGGCTTCGACTACCGCGTGCATGGCCCCCAGTTGCGGGTCGAGATAACACCAGCGGCCGTTTCCGTCGAGCGCCATCGCGAGACCGCGCCCGGAACCCTTGATGCGAATTACACCCGCGTCGCCGGCGCCCGGCCCCTCAACCGTGTTGGTTTGCACCATGTGGTCGTATTGCTGCCACACCCAGCGCTTGCTCGAAATATTCGGGCTGGCCAACAACTGCTTGAGATCATTCGTGAGATCGGCCTTCCGACTAAGGGTGATCGTGGGTGGCATTTCTCGCGCTACGGGCGGCTCCCAGCGCTCCATGGGGCGGCGATACCCCGGTGCATCCTCGGTGAGCGCTTGATTGGGGATCTCGGCGACGAGCTTTCCGTGCTCGAGTACCCGCAGGTTGCCGTCTCGGGTGACTCGTCCTATCTCGACGGCATCGAGGCCCCACTTTTCAAAGACGCGTAGCACTTCCTGCTCCCGGCCCTTGTCGGCGACCAGCAGCATGCGCTCCTGCGATTCGCTGAGCATGATCTCGTAAGGACTCATGCCGCTCTCGCGTTGCGGCACGCGATCGAGTTCGATCTCAATCCCGACTTGTCCGCGCGCGCCCATTTCCGAGGTGGAACAGGTCAAGCCGGCCGCGCCCATGTCCTGAATGCCGATCACCGCTCCCGTTTGCATGGCTTCCAGGCAAGCTTCGAGCAAAAGCTTTTCCAGAAAGGGATCCCCCACTTGCACGTTAGGACGTTTGGCCTCAGAGCCTTCATCGAATTCCGCACTCGCCATGGTGGCCCCGTGGATGCCGTCGCGCCCGGTCTTGGCACCCACATAAATGACCGGGTTCCCTTCCCCGGCGGCGCGCGCATAGAAAATCTGCTCTCGCCTGACCAGTCCAAGAGCAAAGACGTTCACCAAGGGATTGGCCGAGTAGCAGGATTCAAACTTGGTCTCACCACCCAGGTTCGGCACCCCGAAACAGTTCCCGTACGAAGCAATGCCACTCACCACTCCTTCCAGAAGCGCCTGGTTTTTACGGATCTCGGATGGCTTCGTACCCTTGCCCGCCCGTAGGGGCCCGAAGCGCAGCGAGTCCATCACCGCGACCGGCCTTGCGCCCATGGTGAAAATGTCGCGCAAAATGCCACCCACTCCGGTAGCCGCTCCCTGGAACGGTTCTATGAACGAGGGGTGATTGTGGGATTCGATCTTGAAAGCGCAGGCCCATCCGTCGCCGATGTCGATGATTCCCGCATTTTCTCCAGGACCCTGCACCACGCGCCGGCTGTGCGTCGGCAAACGCTTCAAGTGAACACGGGAGGACTTGTAGGAGCAGTGCTCGCTCCACATCACGCTGAAGATGCCGAGTTCGGTGATGGTAGGCTCACGGCCGCCAAGCAGTTGCTTGAGCTTTTCGTATTCTTCGGGCGTGAGATTGTGTTCTTGAACCAGTTCGGGAGTGATGGCTGGGACTACAAGCGTCTCCATGGGAAATTCTATTTTCGCATGGCAGGCCAGGGATGAATAGGAATCTATCGAGAATTTCTAGAATCGTTGGGGCAGCGACCTCCCGCATGGCTCGGCAGCCGAGGAGTACTCTCATCTAGTATGATTCCCTTCCGATGAAGTCCGCCATTGTCGGTACCGCCGGCCACATCGATCACGGGAAGACCGCACTGGTCAAGGCATTGACCGGCATCGACGCCGATCGACTGGAGGAAGAGAAACGGCGCGGTATTACCATCGACATCGGATTTGCGCATCTCGATTTGCCCGGTCCCGAGGGAGACCCCTTCCGGCTGGGCTTCGTGGACGTCCCCGGTCATGAGCGTTTCGTGCGCAACATGCTCGCGGGCGTGGGCGGCATTGACATCGTGCTATTAGTCATCGCCGCGGATGAATCGATTAAGCCCCAAACCCGCGAGCACTTCGACATTTGCCGTCTGCTCTCGGTACGCCGTGGCATTACCGCGCTGACCAAGTCGGATCTCGTGGATCCAGAAACGCTCGAGGTTGTGCGCTTGGAGGTAGAGGAATTCCTGCGCAACTCATTCTTGGATGCCTCTCGAGCGCCCATCGTGGCCGTGAGTTCCCGGACCGGCGCCGGCATCGAGGATCTAAGGCGGGCTTTGGTCGATGTAGCTGCCGAGGTTCCGGCGCGCGATTCCACGGCGTTGACGCGCTTGCCGATTGATCGTGTGTTTACCATGAAAGGCTTTGGCACGGTGGTTACGGGAACACTGATTTCGGGCACGGTGCGAAAGGAAGACGAACTTGAGGTCTTTCCGAACGGCGCGCGAATCCGGGTTCGTGCCGTCGAAGTGCACGGAAGAGGAGCCGACCAGGCAGGGGCCGGCCAGCGCACCGCGCTCAACCTCGGCGGTGTGACCCGAGAACAGCTGGCCCGCGGCATGATGCTGGCTGCTCCCGGAGTATTCCGGCCCACATCTCATTTGGATGTGGAGTTGTCGCTCTTGTCCTCCGCTAAACCCCTAAAGGAAAGGACCCGCCTGCGTTTCCACTCGTACACCTCGGAGATCATGGCCACGCTCACTCTGCACGGAGAAAAACAGGTGGGCCCGGGAGAAACCGCCTTCGCTCAACTGCGGCTGGCTCATCCGACTCTGCTTGTGCCCGGGGACCGCTTCATACTCCGCCAGTTGTCTCCGGTCATGACCATCGGCGGAGGTGTGGTGGTTGAAAACACACCTTTCCGCAAAATCGGGAACCGATCCGAATACATCTCCTTCCTGCGGCAAGTCACGACCCCAGGTAAGGAGGCGCTGCGGGCTCGAGTCGCCGCCGCCGGCCGAGCCGGCCTGACCATGAGCGATGGGATTGCCCGCACGGGTTGGACGCGCCAACAACTGGCCTCGACCCTCGCCGGCATCCCCGAGATCACCGCCGTGGGCGAGTACCTGATCCTTACGCTTGGCCTGGACGGAATCGAGCAGCAGCTATCGTCCACGCTCGATGCTTTCCATAACCAGAATCCGCTGGTGGCGGGAATGAGCAAGCAGGAGTTGCGCGGTCGTTTCCCCGGTGTCTCGCCCGAAGTGTTCTCCCGAGTCCTCGAGCGCGCGGCCCGAGGCGGCAAGGTCGAACTTGCCGGCGATCTCGTCCGTTTGCGGGGACGCAACGTGGTGATGAAAGATGAAGAATCGGAGTCGAAGAAAATTCTCGAGGCGGCCTTTCAGACAGCGGGGCTCAAGGTTCCGGCCATGAAAGAGGTGCTGGCCGGATTGAAGGTCGACAAAGCGCGTGCCCAAAAGATCGTTACCCTGCTGTTGCGCGACAAAGTGCTGGTGAAGGTCTCCGACGATTTGCTCTTTCACCGAGACGCGCTCCACGACCTTCGCCGGCTCATGGCCCAGGAAAAGGCAAAGTCCTCGAAAATCAACGTCGCCCGTTTCAAGGACTTGACGGGTGTCACGCGCAAGTATGCGATTCCCCTGCTCGAGTATCTGGATCGGGAGCGCATTACCCGTCGAGTGGGGGACGAAAGAGTAATCTTATGATCGTCCGTGCTTGTTGATCGAGTGGCGTTCATGGAAAACCGGGTTTCAATCATCGGAGCTGGTTTGGCGGGATCGGAGGCGGCCTGGCAGTGTGCCCGGCGCGGCATCGCCGTGGAACTGTTCGAGATGCGTCCCCAGCGCTTGACGCCGGCTCACCAGACCGGGGATTTTGCCGAACTGGTGTGCTCGAACTCCTTGAAGTCGGACAGCGAGAACACTGCACCCTGGCTGCTCAAGGAGGAAATGCGACGCTCCGGGTCCCTGCTGCTGGCCATCGCCCGGGAATGCGCTGTGCCGGCGGGACACGCTCTGGCGGTCGACCGGATGACGTTTGCCGCCAAGGTTACCGAGGCCATCTCCCGCGAGCCTCATGTCAGGGTTCGCCATCAAGAAGTCGTCGAGGTCGATCGAGACCAGATCTCGATCGTTGCTCCCGGGCCGCTGGCATCCGACGGACTCGCCGCCGAGATCGCTCGCCTCAGTGGCAGCGCCCATCTGCATTTCTACGACTCGATCAGCCCCATCGTGGAGGCTGAATCGATCGACATGGCGAAGGCGTATTGGGCTGCGCGTTACGACAAAGGGACCGCCGACTACATCAACTGTCCGCTGTCCAAGGAAGAATATGACCGATTCTATGACGCCCTGGTCGCCGCCCAATCCGTCGAGGAACGGGATTGGGAGAAGCTGAACTATTTCGAAGGCTGTTTGCCGATCGAGGAGATTGCCCGCCGCGGACGTGACACCCTGCGCTTTGGCCCCATGAAGCCGGTGGGATTGAAAGACCCGCGAACCGGGCGAATCCCCTACGCAGTGGTACAACTACGCCGGGAAAATCTGCGGGCGGACTCCTACAATTTGGTGGGTTTCCAGAACCATCTGAAGTTCGGGGAACAGGCGAAGGTTCTGCACCTAATTCCGGGCCTCGAAAATGCCCGTTTCCTGCGCTATGGGCAAATCCATCGCAACACCTACATCAATGCACCCACCCTGCTGGAGGAAACCTTGCGGATGAAGTCCCACCCCAAGATCTTTTTCGCGGGGCAGATTTGCGGCGTGGAAGGATACGTGGAATCGATCGCAACCGGCCTGATGGCAGGTATGCACGCCGCCGCTTTAGCCAGCGGGCAACAGGTGGTTGCGCCTCCCCGGGCGACTGCCTTCGGGTCGCTCGTTCATTACATCACCCACGCCAATCCCCGCAATTTTCAACCGGCAAACATTACCTTCGATCTTCTCCTGCCTCTCGCGGAAAACATTCGCGATCGCCAGGAGCGACATCGCCGCCAATGCCGTCTTGCGCTCGAAGAATTCGATCAATGGATCGCGGGCTTAGCCCCATCTCCTGGCCGGGTTTTGCCTGTATCCAGCCGTTCAGCCTTGGCAAACCACTCGTCGAACCAATCGAAGGTGCGCACATAGTAGTCACGCGCATCGCCAGGGATGACGAACACGTGGCCTTCGTTCGGATACACCACCAACCGGGTGGGCACCTCGAGATCCTTGAGCGCGTGCCACCACTCCACCGACTGCTCCATCGGCACTTCGCCGTCACGGTCTCCCACCAGGATCAAGGTTGGCGTCTTCACGGCCTTCACGTAATGCATGGGATCGCTTTTCGCGTAGACGGCCGGATCGTCGTACACCGAGGCCCCGAAAAATGGGATCATCCACTCGTCGATATCGTTTACCCCGTAATAGCTCTGCCAGTCAGAAAGCCCGGCGCCCGCGACCGCGGCGGCAAAGCGCTCGGTCTGCGTTTCCACCCACATCGTCATGTAGCCGCCGTAGCTGTGCCCACGAATGCCGATGCGGTGAGGATCGACCGGATACTGCGCCAGGATGGCATCCACTCCGCTCATGATGTCGCGATAATCGCCGCCGCCGAAGTCCTTGATATTGCTCTGCGTAAAGGCTTCGCCCTGCCCGTAACTGCCGCGCGGATTCGGGCAAAAGGCAAAGAAGCCGAGCGCCGACGCGGGTCCCATCGCTCGGGTATCCCAGTGGGAGACGCACGCCGCGGAAGGTCCACCATGCACATTGACGACCAGGGGATAAGTCTTGGCCGGAGCGAAATCCTTGGGCAGCATGAGCCAGCCTTCGAGAGACGTGCTCCCGTTCGTCCAATGGAAATTGCGCATCTCGCCCCAAGCGGGCTTCAGACCGGCGTTGATTGTAGTCAGCTGCCTCCACTTTCCAATCGGCCCGGCCCAGACCTCGGGGGGAGTGCTTGCCGATTGGCGCACGACCGCCGTCAGGAGTCCGTCGGCGGAGAAGGAAGCGCTGGGCGAGGAAATCTCGGCCGTCCCTACAAATTCTTCTCCGGTCCAAATCGTCTCGACCGCGCCGCCCGATACACTGATCGTGCCAAATCCCGATTTCCCATCGACATTCTGGGCAAACACGATTCGATCAGGACCGTTCCAGGCCGGCGACGAAGGAGAACTCTTGAGGCCGGGAGTGAGGTTCCGTGCCGGGCCTCCCGCTAGGGGAACGACGAAGATCTCACCGCCAGTTACGTCCTCGTCGCTCATCAGCCCTTCGATAAACGCCACGGACTTGCCGTCGGGCGAGACCCGCGGCTCCTCGATCTGCCATTTTGGAGCGTAGAGCTCTCGCATTCCGCCGGACTGCGCGCTGACCAGATAAAGCCGCGCAACATACCAGTTGGCGTCGCCCGCGCCGCGGGCAGCTGTGGCCACCCAGTTCTTTCCGTCGGGAGTCCACTCATATTTGTAGATGTACATGTCGGCCGGCGTGACTGCGCTGACCGTATTGGTACGGAGATCGATGGTCGTGAGTCGTTCCTCGTAAGTTTTTTGGTCGATGACCCCAGCGAGCGGAGTCATGGGTTGCAGCGGACCGGCTACACGCGGCATACCTTCAATGAACAGCAGGGCCAACTTCGATCCATCGGGAGCGAACCGAGCGGCGGAAGCGTAGCCTTTCAGCTCGGCTCTCTTCACCAGAGCTGTGCCGTCGGGAGCCGCCGTCCACACCTGAGCCGAGGGAACCTCGCCGGGCAGGTCGGCGAAAAACGCGATCTGTTTGCCATCCGCCGACCAGCAGGCGTTGCGCAACCGAAGCCTGCTCTCAAGCTCGATTGGACGTGGAGCTCCGCCGCGGGTCGAGTTTATGGAAAGCTCTCCCCCGGCGACAACCGCGACTTCGGTTCCGTCGGGAGAAATCACAGCTTGATCGATCAGCCGCGCGTAGGGCATGGAATCGATGATGTCGGCGGCGCGCGAGCGCGGGGCAGCCTGGGCCAGGGCGCCCACGGAACTCGAAACCAGCAGAACGGCGATCTTACTGAGAAGCCAAGGTGATAAGGAGCGGGACGATAGGGTCATTCCCAGAGAGTATATAGGCAAAGCTGATCTTTCTTGGCTTCAAACCCCGTCCTGTTCTGTGACTTCCAATGTTTGGGGAACGGAATGCCGGGCGAGCGCGTATCTAGATTGCAGAAAGGGAGTTGGTCTCGACCCCAGGCTCACATTTGCCGGAGTGAGCCGTCCAATGCCACGGATGATCTTCGGAGACCTCATCGGCGATGTGATCCGGACCCTGTGGGCGCATAAGCTGCGCACGTTTTTGACGATGTTTGGCATCGCCTGGGGGGTGGTATCGATCGTCCTCATGGTCGGAGCCGGAGAAGGCTTACGCGTGGGTCAGGCCAAAGTCGCGGCAACCTTGGGCAAAGACGTCATGATCGTCTTTCATGGGCGCACCAGCCTTCAGGCCGGAGGAACGCGGGCGGGAAGAGCTGTCCATTGGGAAGATCAGGATGTGCCGGTGGTCGTCTCCGAATCACCCGACTGCCAGTACGCCATACCCGAGCTCGAACAGGAGACCGTCCGAACCCACAGCAACTATAACAATGCAGCATTCTTGGTCACCGGCTCGTTTCCCGAATTTAGTTATATTCGCAGCCTGAATATCGGCCAGGGTCGCTTCTACGACTGGGAAGACCAAAACTTGGGGCGTCGCGTGGCATTCTTAGGCACTGAGGCCGCAAAGCAGCTGTTTCCCGGCCGCAATCCGGTGGGCGAAAACCTGTATCTCAATGACTTTCCTTATACGGTCATTGGGGTGATGGCCGAGAAGAAGCAGGACTCCAGCTACGACGGTTGGGACGTCAACAAGGTCTTTGTACCATTTGCAGCCATGCGCAGGGATTTTCCCGACAAGCCTCCCGGTACTTCGACGACCTTTGACATGCTTTTGGTTACGCCCAAGTCCGTAGCTCAGCACCCGGCATGCAAGCATGAAGTGCGCGCGGCCTTGGGACGAATGCACCGCTTCGATCCCAACGATAAGGAAGCCTGCCCAATCTGGGACACCGTCGAGGAAGCGCAAGCGTTCCGGCAAATGACGGACGGAATGAAATACTTCTTAGGCTCGGTCGGATTTGTCACGCTTCTGCTGGGAGCGCTGGGGGTGATGAATGTGATGATGGTGGCGGTGCGGGAGCGCACCCGGGAAATCGGCATGCGCAAAGCTCTGGGCGCGCCAGCCAGCACCATTCTTAAGCAGTTTTTTCTCGAAGCCCTGTTGATTGCCTTGCTGAGCGGGGGCGCCGGGTTGGGGATTGCCTACGGAATTTGCTATCTGGTTGATCTCGCTCCCATGCCGGATTTCTTTGCCGGCCTGTTGCCCACCTGGACGACTAGTGCGCTTGCCTGCGGGTTGTTAGGCGTGACGGCGGTGGTTGCCGCTCTCTACCCGGCACGAAAGGCAGCCTCGATCGATCCCATTGAAGCACTTCGATTTGAGGCGGGAAGCTAACGTGAAGCCTGGCGGGAGGAGCGCTGCTAGGCCGTAGGACGCAATGCTCGAATCCTTGAAGCTTGCCCCGGGGGCCATGCTGGTAGAGATCATTCGCGAAGCCTGGATTGCACTGAAGCGGAATCGGACGCGCAGCTTTCTGACCGTGCTGGGCATTGTATGGGGCATTTCGACGGTTACTCTATTGATCGCCTACGGCAGCAGTTTTCGAACGATCCTGGTAAACGGCTTCGATGCATTCGGAAGAAGCGTGGTGATCTGTTGGCCAGCGCAGACCAGTGAACAGCCGGGAGGGCAACGAGCAGGAAAGAAAGTGGTGCTCGAGCAAGCCGATCTCGACCTGGTCAAACAAACCGCGACGCTGGTGAAGAACGCTTGCCTTGAAACCGTGAATCGTCCCGGCATCTCCTACGGCGACCGCCTGGCGGGGACAGCGGCGATCCGGGGGGTTTGTCCGGAGTACGGAGAGATGCGCAACGAGGTACCCGGGGAAGGCCGCTGGATCGATGCCACCGATTTTCTTGAACGCAGACGGGTAGCCTTCCTCGGTGGACGAATTCGCGAGCAGCTGTTCAGCGGCCGTCCCGCTGTCGGGGAAACTGTGCTGATAGCAGGCGTCCGCTTTACCGTGATCGGCGTCATGGCTCGGAAGATCCAGCTGAGCAATTATTTCTCGAGTGATGACGAGTCGGTCTGGATCCCCTATACGACGGCCGGGGACCTGTGGAACACCCGCTATGCCGCCGTGCTGCTCTTCCAGCCGATTGCCCCGCAGTTTGAAAAGCAAGCCATGGCCCAGGTATTGGCGGCGATTGCCACGCGCCAGCAATTCTCTCCCACCGACAAGAAGGCCCTGCAGATGTTTGGACGTGACGAATTTCGTCCGATCATTGACGCCCTGACCATCGGACTGGAAGTGCTGCTCGCCTTCATCGGAACCTTGACCTTAGGAATTGGCGGCGTGGGTGTCATGAACATCATGCTGGTTTCGGTCGAGGAGCGGATCCGGGAAATTGGGCTGCGTCGCGCCCTGGGTGCCCGCAAGCGACACATCTGGTTTCAATTTCTGGCCGAAACCTTGCTCATCATGCTGCTGGGCGGAGCTCTCGGGGTGCTGCTCTCTTACGGCATCGCCGCGGCGGTGGGCACCTTGCCACTCATGGGCGCGCTCTTTGAGGATGACTCGGGCAAGGCGGATATCCACCTCAAGATCTCGGCCGTGACTCTCGTCATATCCACGCTTGTGCTGCTGGCTGTCGGCGTGATCAGCGGTCTAGTTCCGGCCTTTCGTGCCGCCAAACTCGATCCCGTCGAGGCGCTGCGCTGCGAATGATCGCCTGCCCGGCTTCACCAAGAACCATCACCCGGTTTGCCGACAACTCGCGATATCATATCGGCATGTCTCTCCCCCTATAGTTTCGCGCACACACATGGGTCTTGTGTCCGGTACGAAACTCGGTCCCTATGAGATCCAGTGCTCGTTGGGTGCTGGCGGGATGGGAGAGGTGTATCGCGCACGGGACACGCGGCTCAATCGTATCGTTGCCATCAAGATCTTGCCTCCGGACCTCTCGGGTAACTCCGAGGCCCGCGAGCGCTTCGATCGAGAAGCTCGCACCATATCCTCTCTGAACCATCCCAATATCTGCACCCTGCACGACGTCGGACATCAGGAAGGGACCGACTATCTGGTGATGGAGTACTTGGAAGGCGAGACGTTGGCCGATCGCCTGCGTAAGGGTGCGCTCCCACTCGATCAGGTCTTGAAGTACGGGATTGACATTTGCGAAGGTCTCGAGAACGCGCATCGCACCGGTGTAATGCATCGCGATTTGAAGCCCGGGAACGTCATGCTGACCAAGACCGGAGCTAAGCTGATGGACTTTGGTCTGGCGAAGTCGATGACTGCCGTAGGCGCCGCCTCATCCAGCTTGACCATGACTTTCTCCGGCCCCTCCCGAGACCAGCCGCTGACGTCCAAGGGAATGCTAGTCGGGACCTTTCAGTACATGTCCCCGGAACAATTAGAGGGGAAAGACGGCGATGCGCGCTCGGACATTTTCGCCCTGGGTTCCATCTTGTACGAAATGATTACGGGACAGCACGCATTCCAGGGAAAGACGACGGCGTCGACCATTGCGGCCATTCTCGCGGCGGATCCGCCACCGCTTTCCAGCCTGCAACCTATGTCTCCACCGGAACTGCAGCGGGTGGTAAGAGGCTGCTTGGCCAAGGACCCGGAGGAGCGGTTCCAGACCGTGCACGACGTCAAGCTGCAGCTGAAGGGGATCGCCGAGAGTGGATCGCAGACGGGAATATCCGGGCCGGTAGTCTCCGCACGCAAAGGTCGCGAACGAATTCTCTGGCTCGCGTCAGGAATCCTGCTGGGAGCTTTGGTGGCCTTTTCGCTAATTCCGTTCCTGCCCCCGAAGAAGGTGGTTCATGGATTGCACGCCTATATTCCGGCGCCGGAACAGACCGAGTTTATCTTTGTGGGTGACCGGACCGCACCACTCGAAATCTCGCCCGACGGAACGCGGTTGGTCTTCGGGGCGACGGATATGGAGGGTCGGCGATTGCTCTGGGTGCGCGCCCTCGATACCTCCACCAGCCAGCCACTGCCCGGAACCGCCGGCGCAACCTATCCCTTCTGGTCCGTCGACAGCCGGTTCATCGCATTCTTTGCCGAAGGCAAACTCAAAAAGATCGAAGCTACCGGCGGGCCCTCGCAGATAATTTGTGATGCTCCCGATGGCCGCGGCGGGAGTTGGAACCGTGAGGGCACCATCATCTTTGCCCCCAACTACAACGGTTCACTCTACAAGGTGACGGCCACTGGGGGTACGCCCGTACCGGTGACGGAACTCGATCCGCATGAGAACACGCATCGTTGGCCGCAATTTCTTTCCGATGGTCGGCATTTCCTTTACTTTACCCGGAGTTCGCAGGGCGAGGCTTCGAGCACCTACGCGGGCTCGCTCAATGACAAAGAGAAGAAGTTGGTTTTTCGCAGCCGGTCGAACGTGGTTCATGCGAAGGCTGGGTATCTGCTATTTGTCCGAGATGGCACCTTGATGGCCCAACCATTCGATGAGCAGGATCGCAGCGTGCAGGGAGACGCCGTCCCCCTGTTCGAAGGCGTTCTGGAGAATCCTTCCTATAGCCGTTCGATAGTGTCCGTGTCGACCAATGGGATCCTCGCCTATGGGGGCGTTGCCAGCAAGGCCGAGCCTTCCCGATTGCTCTGGTTTGATCGTGGCGGAAAGCAAATTGGAGAGGTGGGCGAACCCGGCGGGAACAATGTGTACACGGCTCCTCGTTTGTCTCCCGACGGTAAGAAGCTGGCCGTCACCGTTGGCGACCTGGGACGCGGCGCGAGCGATATCTGGATCTACGATCTGGGCAGCGGCACGAGAACCCGGCTCACCTTTGATCCCTCGGTTAACAGCCAGCCCATCTGGTCGCCGGACGGCAGGGAGATCGTGTTCTTTTCCACCCGCCTGACGTCATTTCCTCAAATGTACCGTAAAGCTTCGAATGGCACAGGCAAAGACGAGTTGCTGCTGAATTCCCATGGGCAGGATCGTCCCGACGACTGGTCTCCGGATGGTAAGTACATCATGTATGAACCGAACTCTTCGGTAAACACGCTTTGGCTGCTACCCCTATTTGGCGAGCGCAAACCTGTGGTGTTCGTCGGAGGAGAATTAGGAAATTTCCCCGCGCAAGGAAAGTTCTCTCCTGATGGAAAGTGGCTGGCCCATGCGGAATACGGCCAGGGTAGGCTGGAACTTTACCTCACGCCATTTCCGGGCAACACGGGCAAATGGCAAGTGTCGGCCGGCGGCGCGCAATACCCCCGCTGGCGGGGTGACGGCAAGGAATTGTTCTTTCTCGCGGAGAATGACACGGTTCTGATGGCGGCGGATGTGGATTTGAGCAGTTCCGCCCCACGTATTGGCACTCCCAAGAAGTTGTTCGACGTGCACCCGGGGTCCTCCCCCGGCAACCCCCAAGCGAGTCCCTACGATGTAGCCGCAGACGGCCAACGCTTTCTGGTCGCTTCGGTGGACCACGTACCGCCACCTCAGCCCATCAACCTAGTCCTCAACTGGGAGGCACAGCTGAAGAAATAACGGCTGCCCTTACAGCAAGTCCTCTATACGACTCTCGGTGATGGAATCCGCCTGCGTCTTGAATCTGACAAGTGGGTATAATCGCAACCTTATGATCAAGATCCTGCGTGCTAATGCCCGATGGGTTGTGGTTTTGACGGTCATCGTTGCGATCTTGCCGATGGTAGTCCGTGCTCGAGTGGGGCAAAAGGCCGAGGCGTCTGCTTCCTCGTCATCGCCCGAGCTGGCGAAGTTCTTCTCCGATTATTTCGAGCAAACCCTGCGGGATTCGCCGGAATATGCGACTTCGATTGGGCGGCACGAGTATGACGACCGCTGGTCGGATCTCTCGAAACAAGGCCGCGATTTGCACCGCTCGCACCTGGAACAAGCTCTGGCGCAGGCCGAGAAGTTTTCCAGCGGTGCCGATTCCAAGCGGTTTTCGCCAGACGACCGGCTCAGCCTCGATTTGCTGCGCTACGATCTGCGTACCCAGCTCGATGCCTTCGATCTGCAGACCTACCTGCTCCGCGTGGGGCAGATGTTCGGCTTTCACAATAGCATCTACGTGAACATCGACCGAATGCCGGCCTTTACGGTGAAGGATTGCGAGAATATCATCGCGCGGCTGCGGGCTATTCCTGCCTATGTCGATCAGAACATCGACATCATGAACGAGGCGATTGCGCGCGGCATTACCCAGCCGAAGATCGTTTCCGACCTGGTCATCGAGCAGCTCACCAAGCAGGCAAGCCAGGATGCAAGCCAGACGGCGCTGCTCGCGCTCTTGAAGAAGATGCCGGCGAGTATTCCCGACGCGGAGCGCGAGCGGCTGCGCCGTCAAGCAACTGACGCGTTCGAGAACGGTTTTCGTCCTTCCTGGCGCAAGGTGCTGGGTTACATGCAGACGACCTATGCGGCACACGTGCGGCCACAGATTGGGATTTCCAGCCTGCCCGACGGGAAACAGTATTACGCCATCCTGATCCGTCGGCTGACGACCACCCATGAGACACCGGAGGAAATCCACAAGATTGGGCTGGCCGAAGTGGACCGGATCGAGGCCGAAATGCTCGAGATCGCGCGCCAGAGGGGATTTCAGGGAACGGTGAGCGAACTGGAAGTGAAGCTGGCGAATGATCCGGAGCAGAAGTTTCATTCCAAGGACGAAATGCTGGCATATTGCCGCAATGTGGCGAAGATCGTCGAGCCGGAGCTGCCGAACCAGTTCAAACATGTGCCCCTTCTGCTCTACGGAGTGCGGGCAATTCCCGAAGACCGGGAGCAGGTGACGGCATCGAACGCACAGGCTCCGTCTCCGGATGGGACGACGGCGGGATGGTTCAATTTGCAGGCGTATCAGCCGGAGAAGCAGGTGAAGTACGACAAGGAAGCGCTCGTGCTGCATGAGGCAGTGCCCGGACACATCTTTCAGATCTCGCTGGCGCACTCCTTGCCCGGCCTGCCGGACTTTCGCAAGTTCTATAGCAATAGCGCCTACGCGGAAGGTTGGGCGCTCTATGCGGAGTCGCTGGGTTCACAGCTTGGCGTCTACAAGGATCCCTATAACCGATTTGGGCAGTTGGCGAGCGAGCGCTTCCGCGCCGCTCGGCTGGTAATCGATACCGGGATTCACGCCATGGGATGGACGCGCGAGCAGGCCCAGGATTATCTGCGGGCCCATGCTCCGACTCAGAATCCGGCGGAAATAGACCGCTACATCAGCTGGCCGGCGCAGGCCCTGGCGTATAAGACGGGGCAGCTCGAGATCGTGAAGCTCGAGCGGCAGGCGCAGAAAGACTTAGGGCCGAAGTTTGATTTGCGCGACTTTCATGATGCTGTCTTAATGAATGGCGCGCTGCCACTGGAACTGCTGGATGTGGAGGTGGGGAAGTACATCTCCGAAAAACGGTCGTTGGTTGCCAGTGGCCGCTGAGTAACGGCCGAGGTCAGGGGGCCGAAGCCGATGCGTGAGCCAGAAAGTAAACTACTTGCAAGTCATTGATCAAGAGGCAAATAGTCACTACCTGAGATACTGGTCGATCATTCCCGCGGGTGGCGAATTTAGTTGACCTCTCGGGTTGTTCGCTGTAACGTGCTGCCATTCCGCACCGGCGCGGCGAGGTGCTCGTTGCCAATTTCCGCCATCGATGCAATCAGTCCGGCCTTTGAGCATACCAAGCAGCAGCTATTTCAGCCGTTCCGGATGGGGCAGTGGGCCAAGCTCGCCCTGGTGGGATTGTTGGCGGGAGAAATGACCACCGGAAGTTGCGGCCATTTCAACAGCAACTTTCATCTTCCCAAGCACCCCGACCACTCCGCCGTGACTCTGCCGGCGATCAATCCTGCCGTGCTGGCCCTGCTGATTGCCATCGTGATCGTGCTCGGCTTTGCGTTCTCTATGTTGCTGCTCTACCTGCACAGCATTATGCGATTCATTCTGTTCGACAGTGTCGTGACCAAGCGATGCGAGCTCGGACAACAATGGAACCGGCGGCAGGGAGTGGCCTTTAAGTACTTTCTTTGGCAGATTGCCTTCAGCTTGGTAACGGTCCTGGGACTGGCGTTCCTGATTGGAGTTCCCGCCATCTTCGCCTTCGCCGCCGGGTGGCTCACGAAGCCCAAGGAACACCTTGCGCCGCTGATTCTTTGCGGCATAGCGCTGTTCCTGGTGATCATGGCGTTCTTTTTGGTGTGCGCCGTCGTACAGGTCTTGACCAAGGATTTCGTCATCCCGCAAATGGCGCTCGAGAACCTGGACGCATTCGAGGCCTGGCACCGCCTCTTGCCGATGCTGAGCGCGGAGAAGGGTCCGTATTTTGGCTATCTGCTGATGAAGATCGTGATGGCGATCGCAGCCGGAATTCTTTTGGCGATTGTCGCGACCATCGCCGTCTTAATTGTGCTCATCCCGGTGGGAGGCTTTGGGGCACTCGCGGTGCTGGCCGGGAAGGCGGTCGGCTTGCAATGGAACGTGTACACCATCACCTTAGCGGTAGTCGTGGGGTCGATTGTATTGCTGGTATTTTTTTACTTAATTGCCCTCGCCGCCGTGCCCATCATGGTGTTCTTCCCTGCCTACTCTATCTACTTTCTAGCATCCCGCTACCCGGGGCTGGCAATGGCGCTTCATCCCGCGCCCCCGGCTCCTCCGCCCTCCGAGCCCGCCGTACCGCCACCAATCTTCCCGTTGCCCGAGACGAGCGGCTAGCTCGACGCGCCCAGCCGCAGGGGAACCTGCCAGATCGATGGTCCCTGCTCCGCTACTCCCGGGCCCGGTTCTTGAGCCAGATCGGAGTGCCTAAGAACCCAAACGCGTGGCGAATCTGATTTTCTAAGAATCGTTCAAAAGAAAAGTGCAGTTTCACCCGGCGGTCGGTGAAGAGAACGAAAGTCGGGGGAGCCACGGCGGCTTGCGTTATGTAATAGATCTTGACTCTCTGGCGCATGGGAACGGAGGCCCGCTCGAAATCCACGCGCTCGAGAAAGCGATTGATTTCCGAGGTGGGGATGCGCTTGCGGCGCTCCTCGGCAACCCGCACGAGCAGGGGAAAGACCTTCTCCATCCCGCCCCCCGTCGCCGCCGAGATGAACAGCACCGGGGCATAAGCGAGGAACTTCAGGCGCCCGCGAAGTCTTTGTTCGAAGGCAGAACGGTCATTGAGACGCTGGCTGTCTGCCAGGCGAGCGGCTTTTGATCGGCCGACCGGTTGGTTGGCTCCCTTCCGCATAAGGTCCCACTTGTTGACCAGCACAATGACAGACCGGCCGCTTTCGTGAGCATAGCCGCCAATGGTGGCGTCGAGGGCGGTAACACCCTCGGTGGCATCGATCACCAGCAGAGCAATATCGGCCGATGCCAGATACTTGCGAGCCATCACGACCGATAGTTTTTCCGCCATCAGGTGAGTCTTGCCCTTGCGGCGAATGCCGGCCGTATCCAGGAACCGTAAGCGCCGTCCATCGCGTTCGAGAACTTCATCGACCACATCACGGGTGGTGCCGGGAATGGGGGAGACTATGGCGCGAGCGGTTCCGGTCAGCCGGTTCAGCAGCGTGGACTTCCCCACATTGGGATGGCCAATGATCGCGACTTTGATTTCCCCGGTGTCGGAGCCTTCTTCCTCAGCCTTCTCGCGCGCGGCGATCTCTGCGGGAACGGCTTCGAGTACGGCATCGAGCAACTCGTCTACCCCCCGGCCGTGCTCGGCAGAAACCGGAAACAAGCGGCGAATACCCAAACGATGGAAGTCGAAGGCAAGCGCCTGCTGCTTCTCGGAATCAATCTTATTGACGGCCACGAACACCGGCTTGCCGGTGCGGATCAGCAAGCGGGCCAGCTCCAGATCAGGGGCAACGAGTTCGCTACGCCCGTCGACGACCATGATGATGGCCGCCGACTCCTTGAGCGCCAACTCGGCTTGACGAAAGATCTCGGCCGCCATCGGGTCCTTAGTCTGGGAAATGATTCCGCCGGTGTCGACCAAACGCAGGTGACGTCCGCGCCATTCTGCCTCTCGATAGAGGCGGTCTCGCGTGATTCCCGGTTCGTCGCCAACGATCGAGCGGCGGCGACCCACAAGGCGATTGAAGAGCGTAGATTTGCCCACGTTGGGCCGGCCCACGATGGCAATGGTCGGAGGCGGGAGCGATTTGGGTTCGCCGTTGGTCAAGGGTTCGGTTGAGAGCAAGTGTTTCCCCCAGAGAATAGCTGGACAGTGCCCTGAAACCAGGGCGGTGCCAGGCATCGACAGCCGTATGGTGGCTTATTATAGAGACTCTGTGTCCTTCAGTTCCCAGCCTGCGGTGACCGGCATGAAACCGAGCGGGTCGCTCCACCAATTCTTTGGTCCGCACGGCCTTCTCTCGCGCACGCATCCCGCCTACGAGTTTCGCCGGGGACAACTGCAGATGGCGCAGACGGTCGAACAGGCTCTAGCGGAAAAACGCCACGTGATCATCGAAGCCGGTACGGGTACGGGCAAGACCCTCGCCTATCTGGTGCCCGCGATTCAGTCCGGCAAACGGGTCATCATTTCGACCGGCACCAAGAATCTGCAGGAGCAGCTTTTCTACAAAGATATTCCCTTTCTGGAGCAGGCGCTCTTTCCCAATGGTCAGGGTAAGCTCAACGTTTGCTACATGAAAGGACGCAATAACTACCTGTGCCGGAAGAAACTCTACGACTTGACCCGGCAGCCTGTACTGAGCGGGCTGGACGAGATCGAGCAATATCGCGCGATCGCCGCATGGGAGAAGACCACGGCAACCGGGGACCGCGCCGAATTGGCGGCTTTGCCCGAGTCAAGCGCCTTGTGGCACCGGTTGGATGCCCGCTCGGACGCCTGTCTCGGTCAAAAGTGCAGTTCCTGGGAAAACTGCTTCATTACCCAGATGCACCGCCTGGCGATCGAAAGCGATATCATCATCGTCAACCATCACCTGTTCTTCGCCGATCTCGCCATCAAGCAGAACGAGAATGCTCCCGACGCCGGCATCTTGCCCGAGGTCGGTACGGTCATCTTCGACGAAGCCCACGAACTGGAGGTAGTGGCGGGCAGCTACTTTGGAGTCTCCGTGAGCAATGCGCGCGTCGAGGAGCTTTGCCGCGACGTAGAAGCTTCGCTCGAGCGCGAGCATCTGCTTACCTCGAGGGTGCGGGCCGCGGTGAGCGCATTGCGCGAACGGTCTGGGCTTTTTTTTTCCGTGCTGCCTGCGGGAGAAGGCCGCTTTGCGTTTGAAAATCGGCGACAATTCCTGGAGGAGAATGGCGAGGAATTCCTCGCTCTCCAGAAATCGTTGGCCCGGATGGCCTCCGAGCTCGAGGGGCTGCCCTCGAAACCCGAGGAGATCTTCAACTTTGTTCGCCGGGGTGAAGAATTGCAAATGCAGCTTGGGTTTCTCATGGAAGCGGAAGATCCGAATATTGTGTACTGGATCGAGCGGCGAACCGGGCGGCTCGGGCAGCATCGGAACCCGGACTCCTCTTCGCCCCCGGCTGAGATGCGGGGAGCGAGGACCAATGTCTTTCTCCAGGCCACACCCATCGATGTCGGCCCCATTCTCAAGGCCTGTCTTTTCGACCGGCTCGAATGCGCCGTGCTGACTTCGGCTACCCTCGCCGTGGGTGGAGGGTTCGCCTACGTGCGGCGCCGGCTGGGCTGTGAGCATAGCCGAGAGCTGGTCGTGCCCTCCCACTTCGATTACGCCAGCCAAGCCCTGCTCTACATTCCGCCGGATCTTCCCGATCCTCGCACCCCGCAATTTTCGGCCAAGGCGGCCGAGCGAATTCGGCGCCTGCTCGAAATCTCCCAAGGCCGGGCCTTTGTTCTATTCACCAGCCACGCGCAGATGAAGGATGTCTATCAACGACTATTGGGGGAGCTCGGCTTCCCCATGCTGCTGCAGGGGGATGCTCCGAAGAGCCGGCTGCTCGAGAAATTCCGCGCCACTCCGCACGCGGTGTTGTTTGCGACGTCGTCCTTCTGGCAGGGAGTGGATGTGCAAGGCGAGCAGCTCAGCTGCGTCATCATTGATCGCCTGCCCTTTGCGGTTCCGAGCGATCCGGTGGTGGCGGCTCGGGTGAAGGCGATCGATGCGGAAGGCGGAAATGCCTTCCTCGACTACCAAGTGCCCGCCGCGGTGATCAGCTTGAAACAGGGCTTCGGACGGCTGATCCGTTCGCTCGAAGACCGGGGCCTGCTGGCTCTGCTCGACAATCGCATTCTGAAAAAGCAGTACGGCAGCCTTTTCCTCGAAAGCCTGCCCAACTACGGCAGGACGACGGACCTTGGCGAGGTCGCGGCCTTCTTCGCCGCCCGGGCGCCCCTTTAAGGTTTTCGCCGCTTTGGAGGGCCGTCGGTTTCGCGAAACACCCGGGCAAAGATCTGGTCCACATTGCGCAGTTGTCGCTTGAGATCGAAGGCGCGCTCGATCTGATCGCGGGATACTCGTTTGGTGATCGCTCGATCGCGGAGAATCAACTCCCGGAACTTGTGCCCTTCTTTCCAGGCGCGCATGGCATGCCCCTGCACCAGGCGATAGGCTTCCTCGCGGGTTACTCCATGTTCCACCAGGTCCAGCAGGACTTGGCCGCTGTACACCAGCCCGCCGGAGTCTTCCAGATTGGCGGCCATGCGCTTGGGATACACAATCAAGGTGTCGATCAGGTCGCTGGTCTTGGCCAGCAGGTAGTCGACCAGGGTGGTCGAATCCGGCAGGATGACCCGTTCCACCGAAGAGTGCGAAATGTCGCGCTCATGCCACAGAGCGACATCCTCGAAACCGGCCTGGGCATTCGAACGAACGATCCGCGCCAGCCCGCTGATCTGCTCCGCCGTCACGGGATTTCTTTTGTGGGGCATGGCGGAAGACCCTTTTTGTTTCTCGCTGAAGAACTCTTCGGCCTCCCGTACCTCGCTGCGCTGCAAGTGGCGGATTTCGGTCGCAATCTTGTCGAGTGTGCTGGCCACGACCGCCAGGGTTGCCAAGTAATAGGCATGGCGGTCGCGCTGAATCACCTGCGACGAAATGGCGGCCGCTTTCAGGCCAAGTTGCGCGCAGATCTTCTCCTCGAGTTTCGGGCTCAGATGAGCGAAGGTACCGACCGCCCCGGAGAACTTGCCGACGCGCATGTCTTCGGCAGCCCGGGCGAAGCGCTCCATGTTGCGCTGGGTCTCCGAATACCAGTTGGCCAGCTTCAAGCC